>JADCJN010000003.1 GCA_020247005.1 Silvanigrellales bacterium | reverse complement strand
TTCACCACGCGAATGGCGTCGGATGTGGGTTTTGTGCGCGCTTCTGCGTCGGGCAGTGCTCGAGAAACAAACTCCCATTCGCCTGTTTCTTCATTTTGAAAATGCGTCACAAATATTTCGAGGTCACGGTCGCGAAAGGGAAAAGGGGCTCCCAGGTAGAGATAGATGCGGCTCGTGTCGCCTGGTTTTGCGGGGTCTTCGGCTTCAAGGAGAGTCGCCTTGTCGCACCCCACCATCCACAACGGGAACCGGGGCACGTCTTTCAGAATACCCACAAGTTCCGTGGGCGCAGACTCCACCGTGCCTTTCACCAAAAACTCACGCATGGTTTCGCCGGGCTTCAACCGGTTGAAAAGCGTAAACGGTCCGCGCGAAGTGACCTCGTTCCAGGGTGGTTCCGCGGGGAGGGTGGCTGGGGCCAAAGAGTCCTCGGCCCCAGCCACAGAAGGGGCGGTCGCTGTCACTGCAACGAAAGCGGCGACAGAAGCACAAACGAAAGACGTAATCAGTTGTTTTTTTCGTGGCTCAGCCCAAGCTTCAGGCACGAAAGTTCCTCCCTTTGGTTCGCTTCTGCGTGTGGTTCCTCTTGTGTCTCATGCAGGAACGATGGTGACACAAAGAGGCACGCGGAGTGAAGGGGACTTCCTCTTCCTTGGCGCTTTGGCTTTGTAACGTTATTGGCGCAATTTTGCCGTAAGAAGGTCGAGAAGGGCGCGCGCACGGGCGGGAGCGTGTCGCCTGCGGGGCATGACGGCGCACAGAGGAGGGCCGGGGTGTACCCAACCAGAACACGCGTTCAAAAGTCGCCCCGAGGAAAGTTCGTTTTCCAGAAGCACAAGCGGAACAAGCGCCACACCGGCGCCCTGAAGAGCAAGATCTTTGAGAAGAGTGAGGTTGTTCGCGCAGAAACGGCTTTCAAGATTCAAATGTTCCTTTTGTCCGTCTGGACCCACCATGGAAACAGCGGAAACGCGGCCGTGTGGAGCAAAACGGAGGAGGTCCCCTTTCGCAACGTCACCAGGAGTTTTGTAGGTTGGCCTGTTGCGTAGAAAGGAAGCGGAGCCGACCAGCACCGAAGGCAAAAGCCCAAGCCTTTTCTGCAAATGA
Source organism: Silvanigrellales bacterium (assembly GCA_020247005.1). Classification (GTDB taxonomy): domain Bacteria; phylum Bdellovibrionota_B; class Oligoflexia; order Silvanigrellales; family Silvanigrellaceae; genus JADCJN01. The sequence goes on along the minus strand of JADCJN010000003.1, from coordinate 11,334 downwards.
CTCGCATCGGTATCCACTCCAATGCGCAGAGCGACGTCGAAGGCATCTTTCACGAGGTCCACCACCGCTTGGCTGACGTCGACCTCCACCTCGACGCGAGGGTAAAGAGCAAGGTAACGAGCAAGGACGCTGGGAAGCACCACATTGCCTATTTCCGGCACGGCCGCAATCCGAAGGGTGCCGGTGGGCTCGTGCTGGAAGCTGCGAACCACCTCTTCGGCTTCGGACAGAGAGCGCAGGCTCTCTTCGCACTCCGCGGCAAAGTGCCGTCCGGCGTCGGTGAGAACAAACTGTCGCGAGGTTCTTTGGACAAGGAGCACGCCCAGCCGTTCTTCCAAGTTAGCCACATGACGGCTCAACGTCGCCTTCGCGACGCCGGTCACCTGCGCCGCACGCGAAAGCCCTCCGTGGCGCGCGGCCGCCACGAATGAGCGGATTTCGTTGAGGTCGGAGCTCATGTCCATTCAGTGCGGGAGCTGAGTGATGCCTGGAGTCCCTTTGGCTGCAGAGGCGATGGCAAGAACCTCGCTTTCTTTCAGTCGGGTCTGGAGGGCATCGTTGTCTTCCCAAGCAATGGCATGAAGAAGAACGATGTCCATGTGCTCGGCTGCAATGACCTCCACCTCGTCGAGAATCTTTTTAGGAATCTCGTGAAGGTCTTTCTCATTCTCTTTTGGAATGATGACGCGTTTCACACCGCCGCGGTGCGCCGCGAGCATCTTCTCTTTGAGCCCACCAATGGGCAACACACGGCCGCGGAGAGTGATTTCGCCCGTCATCGCGATGTTGCGGCTCACAGGTTTCCGCGTCAGAGCACTGACAAGGGCCGTGGCCATGGTCACGCCGGCAGAAGGGCCGTCTTTTGGAATGGCGCCTTCTGGGAAGTGCACGTGGATGTCGACCTTCGAGTAAAAGTCTTCCTCGAGCCCCAGGAACGACGCCCGCGAGCGCACGTAGCTGAAGGCCGCTTGTGCGGACTCTTGCATGACGTCGCCAAGTTTGCCGGTGATCTTCAGGTTGCCCTTGCCGTTCACCACGCTCACTTCGGTAATCAGAAGTTCTCCGCCAACTTCGGTGTAGGCAAGCCCTTGCACCACACCAATTTCGTCGCGCTCACCGCGTTCCCCAATGCTGTAGCGCCTTGGGCCCAAGTGCCGTTGCACGAGCTCTGAGTCGACCCTAGGCGCGTGCATGCCGTCGAGCGAAAGAACGGGGCCTTCCGAAGACTCTTCTTTTGGGGTGGCTCCCGCGTCGGCGGCAAGAGTCGCTGTGGGGCTCAAGGTCTCTTTGACGTCTCGAGTCTCAGACTTCACTTTGCGGGGTTTCGACGCCGTTGTTTCCTTGGTGCCCTCGGGAGTCTTGAGTGCCGGGGCATCGGCCAAAGTGGCTTGTGAGCCGAGAACAACAGTGGCGTCGGCAGAAGCGCCCGCTTTTTCTTTGACCAGGTCACGTGCGATTTTCCGGCACACGCTGGAAATTTCACGCTCAAGGTTTCGCACTCCGGCTTCCCGTGTGTAGTAGCGAATGAGCTCTTCGAGTCCGGAATCGTCGAAGGCAATGTCGGTGTGCTCGAGGCCGTTGAACTTGGCGGCTTTGGGCACGAGGTGCCTCTTGCCAATGTTCACCTTCTCGAGCTCGGTGTAGCCACCCAGCGTAATGAGTTCCATGCGGTCGAGCAGGGGGCGTGGGATGCTGTGAAGATTGTTCGCCGTGGCAATGAACAGGACGTGCGACAGGTCGTAGTCGAGATCGAGGTAGTGGTCGTTGAACGACATGTTTTGCTCGGGGTCGAGCACCTCGAGCATCGCACTGGCCGGATCGCCACGGTAGTCGCTCGACATCTTGTCGATTTCGTCGAGAAGAATGACCGGGTTGCTCGTCGATGCTTTTTTCACGGCACCAATGAGTTTGCCAGGCATCGCGCCAATGTAGGTGCGGCGGTGGCCTCGGATCTCGGCTTCATCGCGAACGCCTCCAAGAGCGATACGCGTAAAGTTGCGGCCCGTGGCCCTCGCAATGGAGCGGGCTAAAGAGGTCTTTCCCACGCCAGGGGGGCCCACAAGGCACAAAATGGGTCCGCGGATTTTTTCCGAAAGCGAGGTGACGGCAAGATACTCAAGAATGCGTTCTTTGACCTTTTCCAGGCCGAAGTGGTCTTCGTCAAGAACCTCCTCGCTGAACTTGGGATCCCGAAGAACCTTGCTGTAATCGCCCCAGGGGAGCGAGAGAACGGTGTCGATGTAGTTGCGCACCACAGTGGCTTCCGCGCTCATGGGGCTCATGGAGCGCAGCTTTTTTACTTCCTTTTTCAGGCGGTCGCGGCACTCGTCAGAAAGTTTTTTGCTTTTTATCTTTGCTTCGATTTCCGCAATTTCCGTGCGGATGTCGTCGTGATTTCCGAGTTCCTTCTGTATCGCGTTCATCTGCTCATTGAGATAGTACTCTTTTTGAGTCTTCTCCATTTGGCGTTTCACGCGGGCACGGATCTTCTTTTCCACCCGAAGAATCTCTATTTCGCTTTGAATAATGGAAAAGATCTCTTCGAGTCTCTTGGCGGGGTCCACGGTTTCCAGAATGCGCTGTTTGTCGGAGAGCTTCAGATTCGCGAGTTGCACCACAAGGGTGTCGGCAAGACGGCTTTCGTCTTCAATGCTCGAGATGCTGAACACCATTTCTGGTGGCACTTTTTTATTGAGTTTCACGTAAGTGTCGAACACCTGCTTGACCGTGCGAACGAGCGCCTCGTTCTCGACGGCATTTCCAGCAGGTTCTTGGACGTCGTGGACTTCCACCATCAGGCAGTCGGCAGTGTCGCTATACCGCACAATACGGCCGCGCTTTTTGCCTTCCACAAGGATCTTGACCGTGCCATCGGGCAGACGCAAGAGCTGCAGGATTTGGGCAATGGTGCCGAACTCGTAGATTTCGTCGGGAGTGGGATCGTTGGTTTTTGACTTCTTCTGTGCCGCCAGGAAAATCTCTCGGTTTCGAGACATGGCGTCGTCGAGTGCCTTGATGCTCTTCTCACGACCAACGAACAAAGGAACAACCGTGTGCGGGAACACAAGGAGCTCCCTCAGCGGAAGAAGGGGCAGTGTTCGAACGGCCGTTTTCTTTTCTGCCATGTGGGGGGCCTCCAGGGGTTTCAAACAGTGTAAGCTCCCCGGCCGGAATGGCAATGGATTCCCGGTCGACAGGGGCGCATAATTTGACCCAAAGCAGACTTATTGCTCGGCAAGAATCGTCTCAAAGCCTTCGGGTGCGTTCATTCGAAGCTTCTTCCAGCGCTTTCGGAAAACATCCCGTCCCAGGGTTTCTTGCTCTGCCAGAATCTCGACGAGCATCGCTTCCGTGGTGAGCGGATTGAAGGGCACGGCACGCAGCACCACTGTGTCTGTGCCCGCATAGACACTTTCCAGGGTCGTACGGCTGACGAAACTTCGGCCCGCTTGACGCTGTCTTTTCTGGAGCTCTACGTTCACGTCGTTGAGCACGGAAGTGACGAACGCCACCGCCGCCTGGACGTTAGGAGGGGGCGCGTTTTTTGGGCACGCCTCCATCCGAAGACGCTCGAGCGCGGCCTTCCACTCGGGGGGAACGTAACGATACGTGAGGATGTTCGTTGACACACGGCTTGTGAGCTGAAACGAGGGGTGCTTTTCAACCAGACGCCCATAGGCGTGGCCAAGTGAAACCGCATTGTCGACCAGGGCTTCGAAACCTCTTCGGCCCAGCACGCGCAAGAAAAACCACATTTTGAAAGAATCGAAGCGCCTGCTCCCTTCGAGGCTCGTGCGGCCCAGATCGACGCTTCCCGTGCGGATGATGTAGCGCGCCGTGTGGCGAAGAGCGTCAAGCGCATGAACGTCGCGGAAAAGAACGCAGCCATGCGACATGGGAAGGTAAAAAAGTTTGTGGCCGTCCATGACGACGGAGTCGGCCGCCTCGATGCCTCTAAGAAGGGGCGAATGCGTGCGCGAAAGCAGCAGAGGCCCGCCCCAGGCGGCGTCCACGTGAAACCAGGTGTTGTGCGTTTTGGCGAGCCTTGCCAGCGCAAGAAGGTCGTCGACTCCTCCGGTTTCTGTCGAACCGGCGACGCCAATGAGAGCAAGAACGCAGGCGCCTTCTGCCTTAAGAGAGTCGAGGGTGGACTCCAAAGCGCCGACGTCGATGCGGTTTTCAAAAGGCTGCACGGGAATTTCAACGACGTTGTCTTCGCCAATGCCCAGAATCGAGGCCGCCTTGCGCACCGAATAGTGGACGCGCCGGCTTGCCACCAAAACCAAGCGCGTGTGGCCGCTCGCCGCAAGAGCGCCGGCAAGTCCTTTGCGGGGAGCCTCGGGGAACCGAAGATTTCGCGCGACCGCAAGAGCGGTCAAGTTGCCCATGGTTCCGCCACTCGTGACGTTGCCGAAGGCCGATTCCGGTGCGTGAAGGGTTTTGCGGTAGAACGCTTCGCTCTGGCCGTAAACCAAGCGGTGGAGCCAAGCGAGAGTTTGGCCTTCCACGAAGCTCGCCGACAGCGCGGTTTCAATTTTCACGACGTTTTGATTCAACGCGCAAATAAGAAGGTCGGCAATGAGCGAGAAGTAGGGCGTGACGCCCGACATGTGGCCGACGTAATAGGGGCTCGCCACGCGCACGGAATGGCGCATGACGACGTCAACCGCCTTTCGAAAGGTGTCCGGGAGGTCGTCTCCGGCATCGGGCATCGACGTCTCTGGAAAAAGCTTTTCGAGGTGGGGAAGCGTGACGTCGGAGTGGATTTTATGGCCGTCCGAGTTCTGCACAAACGCAGCCGCTTCGCGCAAGGCGAGTTGAAGCCACCTTGCGCACTCTTGCTCGTTGTCTTGCGAAAGGAAATACTTCGTGCGGAGTGTATCGAAGTTGGCCAAGTTCCCCAGTTGAGGAACCGAGTCGACTTTTTTCTTGCTAATCATGCCTACCAGCGCCCCGTGTTCTTGAGGACAGAGTCGCACCCGACGGGGGTGGTGGGAACGGCAAAAGGTGCCACAATGAATGACTTGCAGCAATACGACACGCGGGCGCACGAGTGGTGGGACGAAACCGGCCCCTTCGCAGCCCTTCAGGAGTTGTGTGAACCTCGGCTCGCCTTTGCCCAGAGGTTCGTCCCTTCTTGGCAAGGTGTGCACGTTCTCGATGTCGGGTGCGGTGGGGGGTTTGCCTCCGAAGCGCTCGCGCGCCGGGGAGGCCTTGTCACCGGCGTCGACATTGCCGAGAAGGCGCTCGAGGTGGCAAGACGCCACGCACTTTCGGAAGGACTCTCTATTAAGTACCTCGCGGCACGCGCCGAAAACCTCCCTTTCGAGAGCGGCACGTTCGATGTCGTCACATGCTTCGATGTCTTGGAGCACGTCCCGAACGTGGAAAACGTGGTGCGCGAGGTCCGGCGGGTGTTGCGACCGGGAGGCGTGTTTCTTTTCGACACCATCAACCGCTCGCGCCTGTCCTCGTTCGTCATGGTCACCCTCTTCGAGAACCTCCTGGGCGCGGTGCCGCGCGGAACCCACGACCCCAGGCTCTTCATACGCCCGTCAGAAATGCGCACGTACCTTCAGAAGGCAGGATTCCAACCTCCCACCCTCACGGGGTTCTACCCCGTGGGTGTCTCCTTGAGGCGCCGCGCGGCCCGGCTCAAGCCTGGAGGGTCTCTGGCGCTCCTGTATGCCGGTGCGAGCGTCAATCCTCCCACCCCCGCGGCGTCTCCCGCGGGTGGTGCGCGGTGAACCTGCTTGTTACCCTCGAACATTCCCAGTGCCCCATTCCCCTTTCGCGTCGCGTTTCGCGGGGTCCCTTCCGGAGGTTCGCATGTTCACATCTTGGTTCGCTTCCTTGAACCGCAGCTTTGCATGCGTCTCGCCCGACGCTCCCTCAGGCGGGGCGACCACCGTCACGTCCGACGACGTCATGACTCGAGCCGCGGAGCGCGATGCCACCTCTCACGCCCTAGTTGTCGTCACAAAAAAAGTGCTTGAAAAAGTGATCAAAGAGTCGGAACTGGCCGTTCTCGAGGTCACAGAAAAACTCCAAGGGATGAGTTCTTTAACAGAGCAGCAAAAAGAAATGCTTTCGGGCGCCATGGTGTCGTTCTACCAAAGCGACGAGGGCGACGACATCAAGCGCATTCTGAACGACAATGCGCAGGCCATGGTGGATGCGGCGGAGAGGGGTGACTTTGCCGCTGTCGACGCCCTCGCGTCGGCTGAGGACTACCAACACGCCCGCAAGGCAACGAAGAAACTCCACGACACTCTTCAAAACGTCACCACGAGCGACGCGGCCTTGAACGACTACATCATGCCCGTTCTTGTCGCTCTTCAATTCCAAGACAACGTGCGTCAGGAACTCGAGGCCCTCATCCGCTGCACGGAAGACTATTTCCAAGAATTCCGCATTGCGGAGTCTGTGAGGCAACAGATGAACCCAGAAACGGTTTCCTTCTGGCGGCGCCTGTCAAAACACTTCACGAACATCGAGGCGCGCGATCTCGTTCTGAAAACTGCGCTGGGCGAGAGCGAGGCAGGGCATGAGAAAGACGTTCGTGAATCGGCCTGACATCGGTTTCCAAGGGCTTCTTGTGGCTTCTCTTCTTTGCGGATGCATTGAGTCGAACAAGACCCGGCGTGCCGCCGTGGGCCCAGACCCCGAACCTCAGGCGTCTCCGGGCAGAATTGTAGGGGGCGTTGGCGACACGAGTCCTGTGCTCAATCCCGTTCAAACAAAAACGGTCCTGCCTGCTGTCAGAACCGCAGCTCCGGCGGTGAAACCCTTCGGCCCCCCGAATCATCCGTTCAAGGGCCTGGCCTTCGGCGTGTTCGACCTCGAAACGTCCGACGAGCGCTCGCAGCTCCTGCTGAAAGCGAAGCGTCCCTACTTTCGGATCTTCAAAATCTCAGGCGAAGACAACGCGCATTTCGTTTGGCCTCTTGTGCGCATGGACCCCACCATGCTCGGTGTGTGCAACGACGAAGCGTCACCACCGCACCCCCTCTATAAAGACTTTCAAACGACCTATTGTAAACCGGGCACCAGCGATGCTGTTCGCATGCCGTACGAGCTCGCGGGACGGCTTGCACAAACACTCAACAATGGACTTGTGTTTCGTTCGGGCGCTTTTTACGACGGCCCCACGCTGCGTCAGCGGGTGTTCCCAAATCCCCATTGGCATGAGCTCGCAAGTGTTTGTGCGGGGGAATCTGCGGGAACACTGGCCGACTGGTGCCGGGCATTCCTGGCCGACAAAGCCAGCCATGAAAAGAAAGGCATTGCTTTTTTTACCAGCTCGCCGGAATCAACAGCCATGGCCAAGCGTTTCGCTGACATGTATGGCGTGCCGGTGCCGCGCTGATGCAGTTTCTTTCGTGTGTGCCGCTTCGTAAATGCTCCCAGCGCGTAGGGTGCGGTTTCTAAGACGCCACAAGCGACGGTCGTGCTGGACGTCATCTAGCTCGAATTGACCTGCTAAATGCCGATGCGGTCCTGAGAAGAATCTTCTCTGAACCTTGACTCCTTGTGTCGCGTCAACTTGGCATTGATTTTGACATTTGTTACCATAAATATCGAAAGATATGAAGTAACAAAGAAATCTGCCACCGCAAACTTGAAATGGAGTCAAGATTTGAAAGTCAACAAAAAAGCCATCGCCATTGCGGCCTTGCTTGTGGTTGCGCTCGGCTGCGTCAAAAAGAAGTCAAAAGTGGCATCCGCTGTTTCTAGCAACAGATCTGCTTTTCAGAGGCAGAGTGAAATTGCGCGGGCTCGGGTTTTGGGCCTCGCGGAGCCGCTTCGTACGGAAGACGGAAAAATTGTCCGCTTCGGAGCCGAAAAGGAGGGTTCGACTCGTCGGATATTCAACATCGCCACCTTCAACCTGAACGCTCTGGTGAGCGTTTTCAAGCCGACCAGCTCAGCGTCAGCTGCCGAAAAGAAAGCGCTCTTCGATGTTCTTCGGGATCCGAACGCTCAAAAAAGCGTTGAAGAAGCGAGTGTTTGGACCTCAGTTTGGGAAATGGTGCAGGAGCGCGCTGCGAGCAACTTCGATGCTTCAAGTGATTCCTACGACGACGAAAAATTCTCGAACTACAACGCAGTCGAGAAGTTCGCTCGTGTGAGCCTTGACGATGTCTTGACTCCATCTGCGCTTTTGAAAGCGGAAGTTATTCTGAAAGGGATCTATGCCCAAGCGGATGGTCCATCGTATGGTGCGCCCTTTTTCAATCTTGTTCCGCGCGCGGAAGCAAGGAAATACATTGAAAGCATTGGGACTGAAGCTGCCGGCAAGATTTGGGAAATTCGACTTCGGCCAACCGATTCCCTGAAAGAATTCGAGGACTCTGTTTCCTGGTATCGCTCCCAAATCGCTAGCCAGAGAAAAGGCGAAGATCCAGAATTGTACGATGGTCCGGGCCATGTTTGGATATCGACACCGAATTCCGCAGAGTCTGTTTCGCATTACGTCAACCTCTTGAGGCTGTTCATTTACTTGCGAGGGGTCAGTCAGTCCACCGGTATCATGAATTCAAAATACAATAGCATGTTGGGATCAAGTGGCAATTTTAAATCCGAGAGTATTCGTGCTCCCGTGCGTTTCACATCCAATAAATTCTACTCCGATGGAGAGATGCTATCGGGCTGGGAGATACGTTCCGGGATGAAATCTGAATGGCACCGTGGCCAGATCCTCGACCTCATGCTCCCCAGGCTCGTTGTGGGCGACTTTTTGCGGGCTCCAGAAAAACAAGGTCAATTCGAACAGATGGATCAATTCTTCCAGCCGAGTGACGTCCTGAAGGGCGTGAACCTGGAAGCCGGATGTTGGTCGCAAATTCTGACCTACGATCCGGCGTCGCAAAATCCGGCGTCCTGGAGTTGGGGCCCCCGCCTGAGAAGTCCCTACCGCGAATTCGTCGAACGGACGCAGGTGGAATACGCGCAACGTTGCAAGGCGATAAACAATCCTGAGGAAACCGAGAAACTGACGAAGGCTTGGGTTCGGGCCACGGGCGTCGCCTCGCAGGTTGAAGCATGGCTGCAGCCAACCCCGCCCACCACCACGGAAGCAGACTTTCGATTTTCTCCTCCAGGAGACCGCCAAGGTTCGTTCGATGCCAACACGGTGGACCTCGGGTTAGAATTGACGTCGAGATTCCCACTGAGCACGGCATCCGAGTTTGCGGATGATGAACTTGAAGAAGAAACAGGCAAAAAAGAGTGGCTTCAAACGGTGTTCGGCATGTCTGACGCCGAACGCACGGAGTTCCTGCGTGACATGGCAGGCAAGCTTTCGAGCGCGCTTGGTGGAAGTGCCGCTTCTGTTGCCGATCTTTCCAATCCCGACGAAACGGGGCATGGCCATGGGATCGTCAAGGCATTTTCTTTCTTGGATGCCAGCCGCAGAAAATGGCGTGTGGAGTGGGACGGTGTGGGGCGTTCGTACGATGACTCTGGAAAAATTGTTCCCGATTCGCCGCGCGGTGGGCACATTGAAGTCGTGACGCCGAAGTTTCAGCCGACTGCTCAAGAGTTGGAGTCTGTTTACCGAGTGTTTTCCGAAATGAGCTCGATTCCGAGCAGCGATTTTGGCGGCGGGCACATCAACATTGACCTCGCTCCGTTTGAATGCAATCCCAAGGCGCTTGCCAGATTCATTTCATTTTTCCATGAATACCGAGATGTCATGACCGTGCTTTTTCAATCTCCAAAGCGAATGAAAAGCGCGGAGCCGCTGTGGGCCAATGGCGAGCCGAAGGGCAACGACCTTGTTGCCTTGCTTTCGAGGTTCAATGGCAACTCCAGCGACTTGGCAAAAATTCTTTACGACAGCAGATATTTCAATACGAGAGTGGGAAGAAAAACGAAATACACCCAGCTCAATGTCACTGCGTTTTTTCAGGACGTCGTACCCGCTCGTTTTGTGACTTCAGATTTCGACATTATGAATCCAACCGTGCCTTGGAGGCAGACGTTCGAATTCGATCCTCGCATCCGAAAAATGGAGTTCCGTCTTTTCGATGCGCCCAAGCATTCCTTCGAGCTCGCCTCGCAAATTCGGTTCGTGCGCGCATTGCTCGACCTCGCGGTGAGAGGCACGGAGTCTCCAAAAGGACTGAACGCACGGGTCGACCAAGTGGAAATGGCTCGGAACCCCTCGGCGCTCGCTCAGAGGTATGACGAGTTTTTGAAACTCCTGCGCCTCAATACGGCGGACTATGATTGGCTTTTTTGGCCACGTCTTTCGAAGCTGCGGGCCTTTGTCAACTCCGATGCGTTCTCGCCGCTGGCCGAAAAGCTCGCTGCGAACCCTCAACGGGAGGGCTGGGGCCCCTCTTTATCGACACCCCGGACGCAGGCAAATGGCCTGGTTTCGGCAATGCGCTCATTTGAGCGATACGGAAAATCGGACACCGTTGCTGAAATTTCGAATCCGCGCCTTCAACAGATTCGCAATGCTGCGAGCGCTCGGGAAGGTTTGAGCTGCCCTCTTGCGCCCTGAAATCTCGTTTACTCTGCGTGGATCTCTTCTTCGACCTGCTTCGGGAGCGGGTGCAGAAACGGAAAGCGAGAGTAGATGAGGCGGGCTGGGCGCCCCTAACGCCGAAAAAGACCACGTCTGTGCGAATGGACCCCACCATGCTCGGTGTGTGCAACGACGAAGCGTCACAAGCGCACCCTCTCTACAAAGACTTTCAAACGACCTATTGTAAACCGGGCACCAGCGATGCTGTTCGCATGCCGTTCGAGCTCGCTGGGCCGCTTGCACAAACACTCAACGATGGACTTGTGTTTCGTTCCGGCGCTTTTTACGACGGCCCCACACTGCGTCAACGGGTGTTCCCAAATCCCCATTGGCAAGAGCTCGCAAGTGTTTGTGCTGGGGAATCTGCGGGAACACTGGCCGACTGGTGCCGGGCTTTCCTGGCCGACAAAGCGAGCCATGAAAAAAAGGCATTGCTTTTTTTACCAGCTCGCCGGAATCAACAGCCATGGCCAAGCGTTTCGCGGCGCTCTATGGGGTTTCGGGGCCGCTTTGAGAGGTGAATGCTGACTTCTTTCTTCTCTGACATCAGCGAGCCGGGCCGCTCCCATTTACGAACGCATCGATATTGTTTGAGCGCCAGTAATCGACTGCTTCACGGTATGATTTGACGGCTGCAGTTATCGATTCCACTTTCGATACTCACGAGTCCCGGGTTCTCGTTCCGGTCGGCGCGCCCGGCCTGACGTAGCTTGAAATTCCCTGCAACACCGACCGGAACGAGAACCCGGAGCGTTTTTTGTCTTTTTCCCATTTGATCGAAGAAGGTCCTCACTGTT
>JADCJN010000291.1 GCA_020247005.1 Silvanigrellales bacterium | reverse complement strand
GGCAACGTTCCTGCGGAAGTCGAAGCGTCTTTTGCCGGGTTGTGTTTGCGCTTTGCACCGCTCAAAGCACAAAAAACGGGTTTGTTTCTCGACCAAGCGCACAACCTTGCACTTTTCGACGGACTTGTGCGGACTCTTGTGCCCGCCAACGGCACTCTGCTCGATATCTGTTGTTACGCGGGTGCGTGGAGCGCGGCGGGAGCACGCGCTGGCCTCGCCTCGTTTACTTTGGTGGACCAAGACGCCACGGCGCTCGCTCGTGCGGCCGAGAACGTTGTGCGGAACCAGGCGACCGCGAGACACGCCCCGGGGGAAACGTGTCAGGTGGAAACCCGGCATGGCGACATGTTTGAACTTCTAAGCCTCCTGGGCAAGGAAGGCAAAAGCTTTGACGTCGTCGTCGCCGACCCGCCAGCCTTCGCGAAAGCCAAGAAGCACGTGCCCGAAGCTCGCAGAGCATACGCGCGCATGGTCAAGTTGGCTTCGCGTCTTGTGCGGCCGGGGGGCCTTCTGGTGGTGTGCAGTTGCAGCCGGAACTTGGAAGAGTCTGAGTTTCTCGACATCGTCGGCACCCAGTTGGCTTCAACGCCCGAGGGTTGGACGCTTGTGTTGCGTGGCGCTCAGGCACCCGACCACACCGTGCCCGCCGGCGAGACCCTGGCCCACTATTTGAAATGCGCCTTTTATGCAAAGGGCGGAGAGCTGTGAGCATGGAAGCGGTTCGTTACACCACGTCGTCGTTACCTGGCACCCTGCCTGGCCGTCGGAGGGTTGTTATCGATGCGCGCGTGGTGACCGAGAACCATGGTCACGGCATTGCCCGTTACACGGAAGAGTATCTTCGACAGCTTGCGTCGCTTCCGTGCACTGACCTCGAATTTGTCGTGCTGACGAACCGCGAATCGCCCCTGTGCCGGCAGGCGTGGCCGCCCCACATTCGCCTTGTCCTGATGCGCAGCGGCTGGCTCGCCTTTTGGGGGCAGGCGGAGCTTGGGTTTGTGCTCTGGCGACTCAACTCACACATGTTCCATTCTCCGAGTTTCATTGTGCCCTTCCTTTCGCGCACGCCGCTTATCACCACCATTCATGACCTCAACCACGTGGTGCTCGCCGAAAACTATTCCATTTTCCATCGCCTTTATTACAACGTTTTTTTGGCGCATAAAGTGCGGCTTGCTCGCTGCGTCGTCACGGTTTCCCACTTTTCAAAAAGTGAAATCGTGAACTTCTTCGGCATCCCGCCTTCGCTCGTGAAGGTCGTCTACAATGGGATTTCCGATGTCTTTTTTCGCTCGCCCCGCTCTTCGACATCCGCTGAGGCGGCCGTCATCCGCGAGAAATTCGAATTGCCCGATGACTATATTTTGAGTGTGGGCAACCGCAAACCTCACAAGAACATGTGCCGGCTCGTGGAAGCTTGGTGCGGTCTTCCCCATGCGCCGCCCCTTGTGTTGCTCACGGAGTTCGACCCTGCAGTGTCTCAAATTGCAGCTCGCTACGGAAGGAAACACGAACTCTATTTTCTGAGATTTGTGACCAACTCCGAACTTCCTTTCATTTACTCCCTCGCCCGTGCCTTCGTGTACCCCTCTTTGTATGAGGGCTTTGGTTTGCCTCCTCTTGAGGCTGCAGCGTGCGGGGTGCCTGTTGTCGTGTCCAACCGATCCTCACTCCCTGAGGTGCTCGCGGGCAGTGCCATTTTCGTGAATCCCGAAGACGTCCTCGACATCCGTCGTGGCATCGAGGAAGCTCTGTCGCGTTCTTCGGAAGTCCTGGCAGTGGTCGAAAGAGGACGGGCGAAGGCCTCTGAATATTCGTGGTCGCGCATGGCGGAGGAAACGATTTCCGTCTACCGGCACATTCTCGCGTGAGGAACCGATTGCGAGAAACGCTCGACTTTCCCAAGACGCAGCCACTTATTGGCCTCAATGGGCGCTTCCTGGTCGCTCAGCGCACGGGCGTGCAGCGTTCTGCCTACCGCCTCTTTCAAAGTGTGCTCGACCAAGGCGACCGTTACAACTTTCTTCTTTTTACAGGAGACAGTGAAACCTTCGCTCCCGAATGGCGGCGTCCCAATGTCCGCGTCATTTCGTCGAATTTGTCGCAACGCACATTGCTTCGGAACCATCTGTGGGAGCAAATCACCCTCCCGCGGCTTGCCCGTCGTTACGGCGTTGACATTCTGCACAGCCCCGCGAATCTGGCGCCACTCATTTACAGTGGGCGCAGTGTCGTGAACATCCACGACCTCTGTTTCCTTGTTCAGCCAGCTTGGTTCTCTTTCAGTTTCCGCTCCATTTACAGCTGGCTCGTGCCCCGCATCGCCCGCAGGGCTTCCGTCGTGATTACGAACTCGAACTACTCGAAGAACGACATCCTAGAGCTTCTGCGGCTCGAGGTGAATCGGGTTCGCCTCACCTACTGGGCCGTGGACCCCTTGTTCTTCCAACACGCCAAGCCACTTTCCGAGCGCTCGTCCCGAATTCTCTTCGTGGGTTCGCTCGAGCCCCGGAAAAATCTCGTGGGGCTCCTCAATGCGTTCAATATGTTTCGCAGAAGAAACCCGGATGTAAAGCTGCGTTTGTCGGTCGTGGGCTGCGAGAACCCGCTTTTTGCCGATGAGCATTATGATTTGGGCGAATTCAGTGACGACATCGAGTTCCTCGGCTACATTTCCGACGAAGAACTCGCGCGGGCGTATGGAGATTCCAAGGCTTTGGTTTACCCAAGCTTTTATGAAGGCTTCGGATTCCCCCCTATTGAGGCCATGGCGGCAGGGACTCCTGTTGTCACGAGCAATAACAGCTCGTTGCCTGAGGTCGTAGGTCAGGCCGCCCTCCTCGTGAACCCCTCGGACGCCAACGACATTGTGGCCAAGCTCGAGATGGTTTTGCGGCCGGAGGTTGCGGAAGATCTCGCGCAAAGGGGGCTTGTTCAGGTACGTCGTTTCAACTGGGATAGAGTCGGCAGGCACGTCCTCGAAATTTACGATGAATTGTTGATGAGGCAGGACATGCACCTGCCGTCCACCCAAGGAGAGATCCCGTTCTATGAGCACCCAGCAGAACATGCGTAACGTGGCCATTATTGCACACGTGGACCACGGCAAAACAACCTTGGTGGATGGCCTCCTCCAACAGGCCGGCACCTTCCAAGCTCACCAGGCCGTCACCGAACGCGTCATGGACAGCATGGACCTCGAGCGTGAGCGCGGCATCACCATTGCCGCCAAGAACTGCGCGGTGCAGTTCGGCGAAACCCGCATCAACATCGTCGACACGCCCGGACACGCCGACTTCGGCGGCGAAGTCGAGCGCACTCTGATGATGGTCGACGGAGCCATTCTTCTTGTCGATGCGGCCGAAGGCTGCCTCCCCCAAACCCGCTTCGTTCTTCAGAAGGCTCTCCAGCGGAACCTTGCGATGATCGTCATCATCAACAAGGTCGACCGCCCCGATGCGCGCATCGACGAAGTGGAAGAAGCCATCCAAGACCTCTTCATGGAACTCGCGCACCGCGACGACCACCTCAACTTCCCGATTCTTTATGCTTCAGGCCGCAATGGCTGGGCCAGCAAGAAAAAGGACGTCCAAACCGACTCGCTGATGGACATCTTCGACACGGTGCTTTCGCACGTTCCCGCTCCGCAAGTGTCGCGCGAGGGTGGAGCGCAGATGCTCGTCAACAACCTTTCGTACAACAACTATTTGGGGCGCCTCGTCATTGGGCGTGTTGAGCGCGGCACCTTCAAAACCAACCAGACAATTGTGGTGCTCGGTGAAAACGGAAAGTCGCAGCAAGCCAAAATTGTGAAGATGCGCGTTTACCGCGGGCTTGAACAGGTTGATGTCGATGAAGTCGGCGCTGGTGACATTGGCATTTTCGCAACGGGCCTCACCGACCTCGCCATTGGCGACACCATGGCGGAAGCTGCGGTTCCGGAAGCTCTCACG
>JADCJN010000290.1 GCA_020247005.1 Silvanigrellales bacterium | reverse complement strand
GGTTTTCGTATTCTTGTGGCGGAAGACAACCCGACAAACCAACTGCTCATGTCCATTTTGCTGGGTCCGCTGGGCTGTGAAGTTTTCATGGTGCACAACGGATTGGATGCAATACAAGCCCACAAAGAGAAACCCTTCGATCTCATTTTCATGGACTGCCAAATGCCCGAATGCGATGGCTACGACGCTACGCGCCTCATCCGCGATGCGGAGTCGAAGTTCCACAGTCGACGGGTTCCTATCGTGGCACTCACGGCCACGGCGCTCAATGAAGACAGGCAACGGTGTCAGGCTGCAGGCATGGACGGTTTTATTTCCAAACCCTTCAAGAAAGAAATTCTCTTTCACGCTCTAAGTGAGTGGCTCCCCGCACAACCTCGCACCGCATGAACCGCTCGGTTTAGAAACAGGATGCGCCGCCGGTGCAGTTCAAGAAGACCTCGCAACCTGCAATTTTTTTGTCGGCTGCGGTGGCCGTAGATCCTCCTGCCGCCAGCACGAAGGTGTTCATGCACGATGGCAATGTGTAAGTGCCAATTTGCTGAGTTGCAGGAATGGTGCAGCCCTTGTCGGCGTTCGTTGCGAGGGCAGTCACCTTTGTTGTGATGGTGTTTACCGCTTCCGTCGAGCCGGCAGGCAGGCATTCTCCAATCACTTCTTCAATTTCTTTGACTCGCGCTGCGAGGAGAGCCGCTCCGGAGATGACCTCGGTGAGCTCGTCGCCAATGGCGGTGACTTCGGAAGCAGACGCTGAACAAGCCGCGCCTGTGGCACCCAAACGCGTGGGAAGAGTTTGAAGTGACGAATTCAACGTTGCCAATTTTTCCGAGAGCCCACCTAGGGTTGGCGCTGCGTAGATGCCAGCCGTCAGGCACTTTTGGAACTTCAATCCCGCGGAGGTTTGGTCGGGAGCGGCACTCAGAACGTCAATGGCCGTGCGGATGATGTCGAGCTGTGATTCGGTCACGTCTGTCCCCACCACATCGGTGATTTTGTCGAGAATGGCGTTGCCGGCGGAGCTTTCCTTGGCGTCGGAGGTGGTGGACGAGAGTGCGTCCTTTACAACATCGAAAAGGCTAAACCCCGCGACTCCCAAAAGCGAAATGGCATAGAGCTGCGCGTTTTCGTTGGAAGGGTCACTCTCCCAAAGCTTCGCCATGTTTTCAGAAGCTGTTTTGTAGTCGTCGTCATCGAGGGCGATGATGGCGGCTTCCTTACGCGCTTCGTCGGTGTCCTTGTTTGCGGCGGGAGCGTAAAGGCTTTTTCCGCATGCGCCGAGTCCACTTGCCAAGACACCCGTGGTGGCCAGCATCGCGGCAAATAAAGAAACAGACGGTTTTTTTTTCATACGCCGAATCCATTTTTCTGTCGGGGAATTAAAGAGTGATTCTAATCTTCGCTTCAACCTTGTCATTGTTGTCATCCCCGTGCGGTGGCATAGACGTTGAGCCAATTGTAATAATTCTTTAATGCCTCTGGATGCATTTTCAGAACGTTGGCCACACTCTGTGTGAGCCCCATAAAATGCATGAGACGTGCGAGTCCTTCGGTCGAAGAATCTCGAAAATTCGTGTTTCCTTGGAGCTCGTCCAAAAGAAGCGCAGCCTCGTCGAGCTCGTCGAGTTCCACGTGAAGCAGGATTTGGTCCCACGCTTTGATATGAAGTTGTGGATGCAGGGCATGAATGCGTTTGTAAGCAGAAATGGCAAGAGAGTGTTGTGCGTTGCTTTTGTGGAATTCCGCAATTTCACACAAGATCCGAATGTCGGGCTCTTCTTTTTGAGCAAGGCGCGTGAGGCGCTGGTTCGCCTGCGCCATCAGGCCAAGCTTCATCTCGCAGCGTGCGAGCGCGACTTCCGCATGGCGTTTGAAGGCGGGCACGGCTGTGAGTTTGGTCAGAGCGGGCATCGCCTTTGCGAGTTCACCCTTCAGGAGGAGGCGAGAAACCTGAAGTGCCAGCGTGGTTGACGGGTCGCCTGCGGGAGGAATGAGGGCGCGGAACACGCGTGCGGCCTCTTGCGGCTGAAGGGGTTTGGCGAGCACGCCCCGCGCACCTGCGCTCACCCCAAAGAGCCCGAAAACGACACGCTCCTGGGGTGCGAGCATCAAGATGGGCAACAACTCGAAACCGAGGGTCTTTTGGAGCCTTTCAAAGGCCACGAACCCATCTTCCTGCCCGTCGGTGTGGTCGACCAGAAGAATGGGCCAAATGTTTTCTTGCAGATGCTGGGCAATATCGGCTGGACTCGACACGCTGGTGGTTTCACGCAGGCCAAGTTTAAAGAGGAAGTCCTTCAGCAGACGGAAATAAGCCGGCTTTTCGAAGTCTCCGTATATGAGTGCGCGCGGCGTGAAACTCCCCACGGGCCACCTCCTTCCAACACTCTAGGGCCTTGCCGAAGGCCCTCTAAGTCGCCTGGATGCATGGGATGTCGGTTCTTTGGCTCTCTTTTCTTTCTCGGCAGCCGAAAAGGGGGTGGAAGGGGAGATGAGTGCCAACGATGACCTTGCCATGTGAAAAACTATCCCTGAGTCAGTCGTGCGTGCCTCCGTGTGGCATCACGCGCGGCATCTCGTGGGTTCTTGCATTGGCCTGGATGGGAGTGGCTTCGAATGCGTGGGCTTCCCGCCTGATGGCCCCTCGGGACTCCGCTCCTTCGCCGCGGGCCACGGGCATGGGTGGTGCCGCAGTGGCCATTTCCGACGATGGGGATGCCATTTTCCAGAATCCTGCTGGCATCGGCCGTGAAGATGGTGACTTCTCGAAGAATGCTCTTCGTGGATTCTCGTTCCCCAATGCAACCTTTGGAGCCAACAAGTACACGCTTGGAATGTACAAGGACTACGAGAAGAGCGACGACCGACCTTCGGCCATCGAGAAGACCATTCTTTCGGCGAGCGAAAAAGATGTCGTCTACGGTCACGTGAGTGCGTTTCCTTACATCACGCTTTGGCGTTTCCAGCTTGGCGTTCTCACCAGTGCTTGGGGAGAAGGGTCACTAACACATCATGAAGACACCAAAGAGAGTGCGTACTCGACTCCCTCTGAGCCGTTAACCTACACAAGGACCATTTCTGCTCAGGGGCTTGCCCAAATAGCCCTTGTTGCCGGATTTTCATTGCCCTACAAAAAAACGGGGCTCTCTTTGGGAGTGACGGGTCGATTTGCGTATCGGAACAGCTTTCAAAGAGACATCGAAGCGACGGAAACCTCGGCGAGGAAGTCTTCGGAAAGCTACCGGTCCGACCTCAATGCAACCAAAGGTGCGGCAGCCGATGTCGGATTGCTGTATCAAACACGGGCTCCACTGCTTCCGTCCTTCGGACTCGTGGTGCGGGATGTCGGCGACACCTGGTACGCGCCTCTCAAGTCGACGGGGGAAACCGAGATCGAGAAAATGAACATTGCGGCAGGTGTCGCCATTCGGCCTGATTTTGGAAAGAGTGCGGCCTTTGTGCTCGGCGTCGACGTTCAAAGAATCCACGATTCCAGGCTGATCCTTCGCGATAAGGTGAAGATGGGCTTTGAATTGGGCCTGGGTGCGAGCGACTCGACGGCTCCGTTTTCCTTGCGTGGAGGTTACAACCTCAGAGCGCCCTCTGTAGGGATTGGAGCCCATCTTCTTTTTCTCAATGTGGATGTTTCGTATGCCGGGGAAGCTGTTGAGGGGGGCAACGGGACGCGCGTCGATATGCGCTCTCTTGTCCGCGCATCAGTCGACTTGAGACTCTGACCACGACTTTTTTTGAATCGAAGGAGCCGATATGGACATGGAAATAAACCTTCGCGAAGGCGTGTACTTCGTATCAGGCGACATTACGGAAACCTGCGAGCTCGCCACGGCGAAGCTCCCCCAGGGGGCTGTGAAGTTCGACCTCAGTGGCGTGCGGACGATCAATTCTTGCGGTGTGCGCGAGTGGATAGGCTGGATTGGAAAACTTGGCATACAGCCCGTGTATCTCAATTGCCCGCAGCCGGTGGTCATGCAGTTCAACATGGTTCGCGAATTCCTCTCGAACAACGCGAAGGTCGAGAGTTTCATGGTTCCCGCGTACTGCCAAACGTGTGGACAGCAGAAGAATTTTATTTTGAAGTCGGGTGTGGATTTTCAACCAGGTGAACCGCTCGAAGACTTCGCCATCGACAAGTGCGCAAACCAAGGGTGTGCGTTGGACGCTGACGTCGACTTCGACAGCTACCTCTATTTTATAGAAGATTTGGTTCAGTGAAAGGGACGAGGGTGCAGCAAACAAACCTTGTTGTGGCGCTGGATGTCCGTAGTGAATTGGCGCGCAACAACATTCTTGCCGTTTTGGGAAGCTGCGCTGTGACTCTGCGTGTCATTGGCGCAGATTCCTCATGGGAGGACGTAAGCAGCCTTGCCTCGCTTCGCAACCACCACGCCGTCTACTTCACAGACGTCATCGACAAGGCGTTCCTCGACAGTCTTGCCTCTGTCGGCTTCCGAAAGCTCGACAAGGTGTTGCTGGTGCGCGAAGACACCAAAGATGCCGTGCAAGACAATCCCCTTCTCGTGGAATTTAACCATGTCTTGTCGTCGACGCCCGAATGCATTTCTCACCAGCTTATTCTTTCCACCATTCACAAAATCCGTGAAAAAGACTATTTTGGTGTCGACAAATGCCTTGCCTTTGGCGCTCACGTGCATGCCTTCACACTTTCGAACTCCGAGGAGCGCAAGTGGTTCCGCGAGAAGCTTTTCGCGTTTGTTTCGAGCCTTGAGGCTATCATTGAGCGCCCGACAGACACGTTCGCTCAGTTCGCACTCGAGGTTCAGGACGAACTTCTGATGAATGCGATATGGGACGCCAACCCCGCACGACGCGACTTCGATCGCGGTGGTCCCGTCGTGCTGGCCCCTCACGAGCACGTGCGGGTGGAGTGGAGCTTCGACGGGACTCTTCTGGCCATTGGCGTGCGCGATCCTTTTGGATCTTTTGAAACTGCGGTGGTTTTGAAGTACCTTAAGTACCTTTTTTCAAAAGACCGCAAGGCGAGAATTCAGATGCAGCAGGACGGCCCCGGTGCCGGCCTTGGCCTCTACATGGTGCTCGAACGACTGTCCTCGCTCATCATCACCGTGGAACCGGGGCAGTGCACGGAGGTCATCGCCACTCTGAATTTGGGGCAAAACCCGCGGATGATGGCCAAAATGCAGAGATCATTCCAATACTTCAGCGTTTAGCTCGCCGCTATTCAGGGCTTTTCGACGCAAGCGAAACCGCTGCCCCAGAACGGAAGCTCTTGAATGCACTCACCTTGGGTTCCGAAATAAAGGTAGGCGACGCCCAGGAAAACCAAAACCCAACCGGCGTTTCTGATGGCCAAGTTGGAAACAAAGGAGGTGGAGGAACGAGGGACGGAAGTGAGGTGACGTTTCATTTTAAATACTCCAACAGGGTGGAGTGGTACCGGTTGAGTGATTGGTGTAACCCCGTTTCTGTAATTTGCTCCCAGAGCCCCCGAGCGGCTTGATTCGGAAAATGCGATTTTTTCGCATTTCGCCAAATCTGCGCCGAACGGTGAAAGATGGCTCAGGGCAAAAGAAAAGCCCCTCTGC
>JADCJN010000029.1 GCA_020247005.1 Silvanigrellales bacterium | reverse complement strand
GAAATGTGCGAAACAAAGGTGCCGAACGCAAGGAAGGCGACCGAATTCACTGTCCCGGCAACGAAGGCGAGAGTGCCCCCCAGTCCAAAATTCCTGGCGAGCGCTTGCGCCCAAAGGACGCGCTCGCGAGCGTAGCGGTAGGGAAGTCCTAAGAATTCGTTCGAGGGCCTCACGAGGGTTTTAGGGCCAACGTGTTGAGGCCGAGCTCCACAAGCTGCGTGCGCTCCATGGGCGTGGGGCATTGCGAGAGGAGGCATGCGCCCGTGCCCGACTTTGGAAAAGCAATGACGTCTCGCAATGACTTTTCTCCGGCCAGAAGAGCCGTCAAACGATCGAGTCCGAGTGCCATTCCGGCATGCGGAGGCGTGCCAAATCGAAGGGCTTCCAAAAAGAAGCCAAAGCGCGCAGCAGCCGTCTCGGCGGAAAGTCCGAGGAGTTCGAACATCTTTTCTTGCACCGTGGCGTCGTGGATGCGCACCGAACCGCCGCCCACTTCAGCCCCATTGAAAACGAGGTCGAAAGCCTGAGCCTCGAGCCGGCCCAGGACAGCTCCGCTCGCTCCGGCGGCTCCGGCAGCTCCGCCACCCCCAGGGCCAAGGTGTTTCGCGTCGGCCGCCGAGGCGGCAAGAAAGGCGGCAAGGGAGTTGGGCGAGGGCGAGGTGAAGGGGTGGTGCGCGGCGGTCAGCCGTCTTTCGTGGGGCTCCCACTCAAACAAGGGCCAGTCGGTGACCCAAAAAAGCGACAGGGAACGCGTGTGCGGAAAGACGATGGAGGCCGCCAACGGAGACTCGGGTGCATTCACGCTGGCACCCAGCAGGAGGCGCAAGGCTCCCAGAGTGTCATGCACAACGTCGGGGTTCGAGCTGCCCGAAAAAAAGAGCATGGTGCCAGGGCCCAGGTCGGCCTTGGTGAGAGCCGGAAACCCCAAAAACGAGAGCTCGGGGGCCTCTTCGCAGGCGATGGCCAGAAGAGCTTCGCGCTCTTGTTGCGAAAAGAACTTCCCAGCCGGGCCCTGCCAGCTTCCGTCGTCTTGGAGACGCACCCAGGCAAGTCCATTTCCGCCGTGCGTTTTCGCGAGCGCGGGCAGGGTGTCGAGAAAGCTGCGCGGGAGTTCCTCGCGCAGAAACGTGGCGGGAAGGCAGATCATTTTGATGCAGCCTTGGCTGCCCGCGTTTTGGCCCAGGTTTCCGCTGACGTCCGCGTCTGCGTTCGCTTTGCTTGCGATGCGCTGAAAAATTTCGAATGCGGACGTCTGAAAAATCGGAGTCACGTTGTGCAGGGGCAAGGGAAACCTGCCATCGGGTTTGTCGGAACCCAGGCGTCCGCGCGCCACGGCATAGGGGACTCGCGCGAGGGAAAGTGGAATTTCTCGTCCTCCTTCCCCCAAGCACGAGAACGCGAGGCCTTGGTCATGAAGGCTGCGGTTGGCAACCAATGCGCGCAAGACGCCAAGAAGGCAGTTCTCGACAAGGGAGAGGAAATCGTTTTGCGAGAGAAACGAGGCCTCGAGGTCGAGTTGTGTGAATTCGGGTTGGCGGTCGGCGCGGGAGTCTTCGTCGCGGTAACAGCGCGCCACCTGCATGTAACGCCCAAGGCCTCCCACCATAAGGAGCTGCTTGAGCATTTGTGGGCTTTGAATCAGGGCGTAAGCGCTCCCCTTGTGAGTGCGCGACGGGACAAGGAAGTCGCGCGCGCCCTCGGGTGTGGCCTTAAAGAGTGTGGGAGTTTCGACTTCCAGGAAATCTTCGGCTTCGAACGCTTCGCGCAGGGAGCGCGCCAAAGCCGCTCGCAGACGGAGGTTGCGGCGCATACGTGGGGTGCGCAGATGAAGGTAACGATGGCGCAACAGCACGGCCTCCGACACGTTGCCTTCGTCTTCCAAAGGGAACGGAGGCGTGCGTGCCGCGGAAAGAACCCGAAATTCGTGGGCGACGATTTCGATTGTGCCTAATGCCTCACGGGTATTTTCGGTGCCGTCCGGACGCACGCGGACAAAGCCTTCGATGCTCACCACCGACTCAGGCTTCGCATGCTTAGCGGAATGAAAGCTTTCGGCCGTGGTGAACTCAGGTGAGCACAGAATTTGGATGCCACCCCAGGCATCGCGCCAGTCGAAGAAGACAACGTCGCCATGGTCGCGCACCGTGTCTATCCAACCCGCGAGCGAAACGGTTCTTCCGACGAGGCTCAACGCTGCTTGACCCGACGATTTTGCAAGTTCCCGCCCATCAAGGGTCGGGGTGCGAAAAAGGACAGGGGAAACAGGAAGGGGAAGGTAAGGAGGGGGGATTTTCGAGGAAGGGCTCTCCGGTGTCATGAGTGCCTCGTGTCGACAAACACCGCCCGGGCTCTGTCGACGTTTCGTTTGTAGGTTTGGAAAGCGCGCTCTACGGGGGCAGGTGTTGAAAAGTCGACACCCGCATCGCGCAGAATGTCCATGGGGGGCTTGGAGCCACCGGCCTGCAAAAGACCCATCACACGCCCCCTTGCAGCGGTTGGGTTTTCTTTCAGGGCTTCAAGCAACGCTGCTGAAGCGCAATAGCTTGTGGCGTACTTGTAAACGTAGAAGGTGGAGTAGAAGTGTGGAATGCGCATCCACTCATGAGCCACGAGCGGAAGTCCTCCTCCTTCGGCGCCGTACCACTCCTTGTTGAGGGCAAGAAAGAGCGCATCGAATTCGTCGGGACCGAGTGGAATGGCTTCATCCACTTTGGCGGCAGCGTCGCGCTCGAAGGTGGCAAACAGCACCTGACGGAGCACCGTGCCTTCGAAACCTTCCAGGGTTTGCGAAAGGACTTCTTTGCCCAGTTCGGTTGTCGGCTCTCGGGTCAGAATGTGGTCGGCA
The DNA here is from genome assembly GCA_020247005.1 of Silvanigrellales bacterium. Classification (GTDB taxonomy): domain Bacteria; phylum Bdellovibrionota_B; class Oligoflexia; order Silvanigrellales; family Silvanigrellaceae; genus JADCJN01. The sequence continues at coordinate 75,878 of JADCJN010000029.1, read as the reverse complement.
AGCAGGGCCTCGTTCAAGGTGCTCGCCACTTCCGCCACGAAAATAGTGTAGCTCGCAAGATGATAGGGCTGCGCGCGGTTCGAAAGGAAGGTGTGCATAGAATGGCCGAGTTCATGCGCGAGCGTGAAAACGTTGTCGAGCGTGCCTGTCCACGTCATGTGAATAACGGGATTGGAGTCGTATGTTCCCCACGAAAAGGCTCCTGAACGTTTGCCCTCGTTTTCAGCCCAGTCCACCCAGGCTTGTTCCAGGAGCCCGGAGCGCGCAAGCGCAACATACTCTTCGCCCAGAGGAGAAAGTGACTCAAGAATAAGCGCACAGGCTTCTGAAAAGGTGAAGTGCCGAGGGTGGCTTTGGGCATGCAGCGAAACCCGTCTGTCGTAAGGAAACACTGTGTCGATGCCGAGAGCCTCACGCCGCACGTCAAGACTCGCCTGCAGAGTCGACAAGTTCGCACGGACGGTGTCGACAAGGGTGTCGTACACAGACGTTGGAATGTCGTCGGGCGCGAGCTGGGAATGGCGGAAGCCCTCGTAGTTTCGTGCCTTCGCCAGAAGGGATCCCGACAGGAGGTGGGCGTGAAAGTTGGCGGCAACCGTGCTGCGTGACTTTGCGGTTTCGGCGTGAAGGTTTTCCCACGCGCTCTTGCGCAGAGCGCGGTCGGGCGAAACTGTCAGAAGCCCGTAACGGCCATGAGTCAGCATGTGGTGAGCACCCCCTGCGTCAATGGCGTCCGGGAACTTCAGGTCGACGTTGTTCCACTTCGAGTGGATGGTGCCAAACTGCGCGAACACGGGTGAGATTTTGGCAAGGAGCTTTTCTTCCGATTCGCCCAGCACGTGTTCTTTTTCGCGCAGGAGCTCCGAAAGTTCAAAGGTATAGGGAGCGAGTGGGGAAGGTGGTTTGGCTCGAGCCCACTCTTGCAGTTGAGGCGCTGCAAGAAGTTCAGGTTCGACAAAAGCAAAGGGCGCCATGAGGGTGGCATACCGAGCGTGAATGCGAGCTTGGGCGTTTGTCGACACGGCGTCTGCGACGTCCTCTGCATTTCGAAGACCCGCGTAAACGTAAAGATTCATGAGCCTGCGGCGCAGGGTGTGCCGCGTGGCGAAGAGGTCGGCCACCAGGGTGGGTTGCCCGGCAAGTTTGCCTTTGTATTTAGACTCGACTTCCCGCTCCAGCGTGCTTTCTTCGGGGAGCTGTGCAAACGCCTTTTCCCACGCTTCAAAACCCGAAAAGAGCTTGTCGAGGTTCCAGGTCTGTTCACGTGGCACCTCGGCGCGCCGAGGAAGCGATTGCGAAGTCTTGGGTGCCGACGTTTGAGGTGCCTTTGTCATGGGTGTGCCTTTTCGTTGCGAGACGTTGACGTCTGCTGCCAAAGAAAACCGTGCGGCAAAACGCCCCCGCGGGGAGCGTCGTCGAGGTTCACAAGAAGAAGGGAGGAAGGTAGGGTTTCTGAGGTGTGAGAATCGAATTCGACGGCATAGAGCCCATGGGGGTCCAGACGCACCGAAGCCACTTTGCAACCCTGTGACTTTGTGGCGTCGGCGCGTTTCGCAAGACGTGCGAAGAGCTCGGCAGCCCAAGGGCTCCAAGTGGAAACATCGTCGGACGTAAACACGAGGTCGCCCAGCGTGAAGTTGATTTCCGCAAGCAGTTCACGCTCAGACCGAGACATCTTTTGTGCGTTTTCTCGCAGAATGCAGACGTCCGGGTCATTTCCAAAGGCAAGTCCTGAGAGGGCTGAACGTGTGAGTGTGTTCACCAACGTGCCGCGCGTTGACACCTTTTCTCGAGAAGGGGCTGTGCCAAATTCGCTGTTTTCCCATGTTTCACCCACATCAGCGCCAATGCGCGAGTAGTCGCAGCGCAGGTAGGCCGAAGCGAGGGGGGCTCCACACGAAAGAAGTTTTGCTCCGTGCTTCAGGCATGCTGCGTAAAGAAACTCATGCGCACGAGCCGACCGCTGCGCACGCGTGAGGCCACCTGCAGGAACACGGGCGGTGGCGTAGAGAAAGTCGGCCTTCAGGAACCGAAAACCCCACTCTTTGAAAAACGTCTCGAACACCTTTTCGAGGTGCGCCAGAAACTTTGGGTTTTCCGTGTCGAGCGCGAAAAAACGTCCTCCCCACAGGGGATGGTTGCCACAAAGCACAGGTTGCCCTTCTGCGTCGCGCAAAAGCCATTCGGGGTGCTCGGCGAAGGCCCGTGAGTTTTCTGTCGCAATGAAGGGCGCACACCAAATGCCGGGCTCGAGACCCTTTTCGCGCGCCCATGCTGCGACTTTTGCCACCCCTCCCGGAAATCCCGGCGCCGGGGTCAGCCAATCGCCAATGCGCGCTTGGTAGCCATCGTCCACTTGGAACACTTTTGCGTGGGCGTCTTGGGGCGTAACGACAGTTGAGAAGGCATCCACGTTTTGGCGCAAAACGTCTTCGGTAATGGCGTTGTAGTGCAGATACCAACTTGTGTAGCCACGCAAAGGAACCCGACGAGCGGCTTGCTCGCTTTCAGCGAGTGCCCGTGGGGTGCGGCTGTGTGCGCGCACGAGAGCCATCCAGGCGGCCGTGAGGCTGTGCAAGGGTGCGAAGTCGGCGCACTCTTGGCAAGGTGCAAGCCAAGCCCCCAAGGTGATGTCGTTTGTGCCGCGATCGTGGAGCGTGCGCAAAGTTTCAACTGCTGCGCCCGCGGTGTCGAAGGCCACAGCGTACCTTGCCAAGGGAAGATTGAACTCGAAACGTGTGAAAAAGAGGTCTTCGTCGAAGGCGCCAAAAAGACCATTCCGGGTGCCGCCCTCCACCTGAGACGTGGAAAAACTCCACGCGTGTGGTTCGCCGCGCCGCTCCGGGTAACGGAACAGGGCGTCGTCGCCAAACACCGCGCGCTCTGGAAAGGCTTCGGCGCGGAGAACATCACCGCGTCCGACAAGAGGAGACTCGCTCCAGCATTGCCAGCCTCCCGCTGCCACCGCCTCCGTGCCGGGGTGCAGGGGCAGCTCCGAGATCTTCAATTCCTGGAACGCCCAGGGGCGCCCTGAAACAAGGCTCTGCCGCAAAGCACGCAGTGTCCAAATGTCGTGGCCAGGAGCTCCCCGGCTCGCGGCGGAGTCTCGTTGCAAAAAGAAACGCTCACCCGTGGGAAGGCTCGCCTCCCAAATGTGCGAGGAAGAGGTTGAGCGCACGAAACGCGCCACGTGTTCTTCGGTTTCGCGGGGGCGCAGGGTGTCCCCATGCTCTGTGGCTGCGTTCGGAAAAGGAGCCTTTGCAGAGAGGGCGCTGAGGTAAAAACTCATGGGGGCCTTCGTTACTTTCCGGAGCCCATTGTGAGCCCACGAATAAAATGCTTTTGAAGGAACGCGAACATGAGAACCGGTGGAATGGCGGCAATCACGGCTCCGGCGCTTTGCAAGTGGTAGCTCGCTATCCATTGTCCTTTCAGGTTCTGCAAACCTGCCGTGATGGGCTTGAGCGTATCGGTTTGGAGCAAAATAAGCGCCCACAGATAGTCGTTCCAAATCCACGTGAAAAGAAGGGTTGCCAGCGCTGCCAGAGCGGGGCGCATGAGGGGCAAAACGATGCGCCGGTAAATGCGCCATTCCGAACAGCCGTCGATGCGAGCAGCTTCAATAATGCCGTCGGGAATGGTTCGCACGAAATTCCTCATAAAGAACGTGGCGAAACCGAGCTGAAATGCCGTGTGGAAAAGCACCAACCCAAGGCGTGTGTCGTAGGTGCCCAACACGTGGTTGCTCAAGTAGAACACGGGAATGAGAAGGATTTGGAACGGCAAGAGCATGCCGCCCACGAACATGAGCAACAGGTAAGGCGCGGCCTTGAAGCGCAGCTTCGCCAGGGCGTACCCACCCGCCGAAGACAGAAACAAGATAGCAATGACCGAGGGGATGGTGATGAGTAGCGAATTCACGAAGTAACGCGAAAAGCCCCCATTCACGAAGGCTTCGTAGTAGTTCTCAAACGCGAGTTTTTGCGGCCAAGTCCAATAGTCGCCCCTGTTGAGTTCGTCGAGTGTTTTCACGCTCGTGAGGAGCGAGGCAAGTATGGGGGACACCCACAACACAAGAAGGAGCGTGGCGAAGATCCAATAAACAGGGCCTCGAACACGTTCTTCCATGGCTTCGGGGTGTCTCCTTCCTTGGATGCGAGGCGAAGAGGGGGTGCGGCAATCGAGGGTTCGGCCCGCCGGTTTTAATTTTGATCGCGGCTCGTTTGGCGGAGATAAGCGACAATAAGAAGAAGGCTCACGGCGAACAGCACTGTGGCTATGGCGGCGCCATAGCCATAGCGGTTGTTTTCGAACGTCTGCTGGTACATGTAGAGGGCCAACACGTTGCTGCTGTTGGCGGGGCCACCACCGGTCATGATGGCGACCAGGTCGAACGACCGGAGTGCCCCTATCATGGTAACAATGGTCACGACGATGGTGGCTGGGCGCAACATGGGCAGCACGATGTGCCACAGGAGCTGCCAGCGGCTCACGCCATCGATGAGCGCAGCCTCGAGCACGTTGCGCTGGAGGTTTGAAAGCCCGGCAAGGTAAAGGACCATGCAATAAGCGGCATGAGGCCACGCCGCTGCCACAATGAGCCCTGCCGTGGCCCAGTGGAAACTCGCCAGGAGTCCGAATTGCTCGTCTTCACCCAGAATGTGCATTTTTTTCAAAAGAAATTCGAGAAGGCCAAACTCAGGCTGCAGGAACCAGCCCCAAATCGTGCCCACCACCACGAGTGAAAAGACCATGGGCATGAAGAACATCGATTTATAGAAGGAAGCTGCACGGGCCTTCACGTGAAAGAACAGGGCAAGAGCGAGTCCGACGAATGCCGAGAGACTGAAGAACACGAGCCAAAGAAGATTGTTGCGCAATGCGACCCAGAAGACATCGTCGTTCCAAAGCTCTGCGTAGTTCGCGAAACAGCTGACAGGGGCCTCAGTGCTTCCCCCCGACAAAGACGCTCCCGTACCGAGCTCTTCGGAGTTTGCAAGAAACTCGAGGCAGGCCGGAAGCACACGCGCCGAGAAGCCATCCCACGTCGTGGTGGAAAGGTAGAGCGTGAAGAAGATAGGCAAGACAACGTAGAGCGCATAGAGCACGAGGGAGGGAAAAAGGAACAGCCAGGCGGCTTTTCGCTGCTCATGTCGTTGAGGCATGTTCCGCTACCCGTGGGTTACGCTGAGTGGTTACTTTTTGTGGACGCGCTTGCGTGTCGCTTCCATTTTTGCCAGCACCGAATCAAGTCTATCAGGATACGCCATGAATTCAACGAAACCATCCATTCCCACTTTGGCGACCTCAGGCTCTGCGTCACGGTCAAAGAACTGAGAAAGACCTTTGGCCTCACCAAGAATGGCAGAGCCCTTCTGCAGAAAGAGATTGTTCGGATCGCTTTTGGCTTTCGTGTTGGGCGAAAGAAGCGCGTTCATCTCGTTGTAGAGTTGCTGCGACTCCGGCCGTGCCATGAAGGACAGGAATTTTTTCGCGTTTGCCTTGTTCTTCGCCTTCGCTGGAATGAAGTAGACGTCCGTAGGCGCCACCTGCGACACGGGCACATTGGGGTCGACCTCGGGGAAGGGGAAGAAATCAACCTTGCCAGCGAGTTCTTTGGGTATTTCCGTGGAAACGAAATTCCCCATAAGGTACATGGCGGCCTTGCCTTGCCACAAAAGCGCAGCGGCCTCCTGCCAGGTCATTGCAGCGGCGTTCTTGGGAAAGGCGCCGTCTTTCACAAGGTCGGCCCACAGTCCCATTGCTTTCTTCACCTTCGGGTCGGTGTAGTTGCCATTGCCCGCAAGCAGAGCCATGTGGAAGTCGTAGCCGTTCACACGCAAGTCGAGGAAGTCGAACCAAGCCGCCGACGGCCAGGCTTGCTTTGTTCCAATGGTGATGGGCGTGACGCCTGAGGCCTTGAGCTTTTTGACGGCATCCGTGAATTCTGTCCAGGTTGCAGGCGCTTTCGAAACGCCCGCTTTTTCGAAGAGGTCTTTTCGGTAATAGAAACCCCAGTGGTAGTAGGTGGCGGGCATCAGGTATTTCTTCCCGCCAAAAGTCACCGCTTTCTTGGCGCCCTCGCCAAAATCGGCTTCAACGGGCTTCCAAACATCGTCAATAGGCTCCACGAGTTTTTTGTCGACAAAAAACTTCGCCCGATTGCCCGCAAACCAAGTCGCAACGTCGGGAGGGTTGTTCGGAAGCCACGTTCGGATCTGTATTTTATAGCTCTCATGGTCGATGACGTTGACTGTAACATTAATGTCTTTGTTTTCGGCTTTGAATTTTTCCAGCACAGCGTCAAATGCCTTTTTCGCGGACGGGTCGGAATGCATCGAATTGATGACAAGGTTTCCCGCCGCAAGGGCTTGGCCAACAGAAAGAAACAAGAAGGCGGCCGACGAGGCAAGGGCGACAAGGGATCGCTGCATCATGTGAAATCTCCTAAAGACGCGGGAAAGCTCCGCAGAGTGTAGGGAGAACACACCTGCGTGTCAAAATGTGCACAGGGGCCCACCCCTCGATCCCAAGCTCGGTTTCCCGTTCAATGACTCCATGCGTATCAAGTTGCCTCTCGTCCTGGTTGCATCCGTGTCGCACTTTCTCATTCTGACGAGTGTGGGCTGCAAGCAGTCTATACCCGGTGGGTCCGCCGTGGCGCCCGTGGGAACCCTTGCGGCGGCCGCCACACCGTGGAGTGTTCCCTCTTCTCTTCCCCTTCCCATGGCAACACTGGGGGCCGTGGCTTCGGCAATGCCTTTGCCAAACCCCGCTGTGCAGCAAGGGCTGCCGTCGAAGGAGTACTTTCCCACGAAAACCCAGCAAGGCTTCTGCGAGGGCGCTGGTGATGGCGTGGGTGCCTTTGGTGCGGGGCGCGGGGGAGGCCGGCTGCATGGCGCCTGCGATATTTACAATCCAGAGGGAACACCCATCTATGCCGTGGCCGATGGCACCGTGCTCGACGATGGTTACCCTTTTTATTGCTCGACCGATGCCCTTGAAGTCGACCACGGAACTTACCTGGTTCGCTACGGTGAAATTCGACCGGGCAGCGCTGCCTTCAAAAAAGGGCAAAAGGTGAAAGCGGGACAGCTCTTGGCGAAAACGGGCTTGCTGGATTGTTACCATCAGCCAATGCTCCACTTTGAAATGTACTCGGGCAAAGCTTCGGGTTCTTTGGGTGGAAACGGGGGACCCTACCAACGACGCTCTGACCTGGTGAACCCCACAAACTGGCTCAAACAGCGCCTCTCAAAAAAGCCGCCCTGACGCGAGGACTCCACGATGAGCACTCAAGGTTCTTCAGAAAAGCGCAAACGTGCTCCGAGAGGCACCAGAAGAAACTCTTGGAAGAGCCTCTTCTTCATGGGTCTGTTCGGTGTTGCCATGCTGGGCATCGGCTTTGCCCTCATTCAAAATGCGGGAAAAGACGCAAGCGAAGAGCTCCCTGCTCTGTCGTCCTCGCTTTCGGTTCCACAGGAAGATGTTTCTGAAGAACGAGAACCCGTTTCCGACGAGGCGGAAAGCGAAGCCACGAGCGCCAGCTCAGCCGCGCTTCAAGTTCCTGAAGAGGTGCAAAGAAACACGGCACTGGAAGAAACGTCTGGCGTTCCCTCCATTGCCAACAGCGAAGAAGGACGCCTCGCTGCGAAGACACTGCTCTCGTTCGCACGCGCCATGATGCATCGGACCTCGGTTGACGACACGCAACGCGCCTTGGCTTCGCAAGGTTTCCAGCTGGAGCTCACCGAGCCCACGCGCGGAGCCACAGGCGTGCGTTCAAAAGGCAAAGTGGTGCCCCAAAGCGCATCTCAGAGAGCGGCACAATCGGCTTTTTTGGAGGGAGAGGTTGTCTTCGAGGGGAACGAGGGTAGCGCCTTGGTTCTTGAGCATGCCAGGCTTGTTTATGCCTCTTTGAAAGTCAGCCTCGAAACCCTTCGTGGCGATCTGGGTGACACTCTGACAGGCGACGGTTGGGAACAAAGCCCTGGGCCGCGCGGTGAGTCGACCCTGTGGCGTCACTCTGGCAAGGGTCTGCTTGTTTCCCTGCGCAAGTACGCACCCGACGAACCAAAGCCCTGGGACGGCTTCCCCAGCGAGGGTGTCGTTGTTTCGGTTCAGCGTGATCACGAATAAGTGAGGCGCCCGTGCGAAGTTAGACGCCCGAGTAGCCGCCTTGATATCCGTGAACGCAGTCGACAACGAAACCAACGGCTTCGACGGGTGTGGTTTGGCGAATGCCATGCCCCAAATTAAAAATGAACCCACCCGGGTGCGCGAGGCCCGCTTCAAGAATGGACGTCACGCGTGATTCAAGCACGTCGAAGGGGGCGAACAGAAGAAGAGGGTCGAGGTTGCCTTGGAGTGCCCTCCCGGCCACGGCAGGGTGGGTGCGCACCAGTGCGAGGTCTTGGCGCCAGTCGACACCAAAGACGTCAGAAGGCACGGCCAACACAGGTTCGAGGAGGCCCGCAGATTCTCCGACGAAATGGATCACAGGCACGAGATGCCGCAACGCTTCCGTGATGCGCGCCGCGTAGGGGGCACAAAAGGTGGCGTACTGGTGGGGCGTCAAGGCGCCTCCCCAACTTTCAAACACTTGAAGAATCTCCGCGCCGGCTTCCACCTGCATACGAAGGTAACGAATGGAGATGTCGGTGACGACGTCCATGAGTTCCGCAAAAAGAGCAGGCTCCCTGAGCATCAACATTTTGCTCTCGAAAAATTCGCCGTGGGCAGACCCCCCTTCAATCATGTAGCTTGCCACGGTCCAGGGTGCCCCACAGAATCCAATGAGTGTTTGGTGGGGTGCGAGGCCAGGCTTCACGCGGCGAAGGGTTTCTGCAAGGTAGTCGCAACGCGCCACCACAGCGTCGGGGTCGGCGGCTTGTTTTCGAAGCCACAAAACATCTTCGCGTGTGCGAATGGTGCGTTGGAATTTCGGCCCTTCGCCGGCAACGAAGTCGAGACCGAGCCCAAGCGCGTGGGGAATGAGCAGGATGTCGGCGTAAACGATGGCTGCATCGAGGTCGAAGCGACGAAGCGGTTGCAACGTGATGTCGGCAGCAATGGCGGGTGTTGTGAACATGTCGAGGGTGCGGTGTTTTTCTCGCACGGCGCGGTATTCAGGAAGGTAACGACCCGCCTGCCGCATGAGCCACAGCGGTGTGCGTGCGGGACGCTCCCCGCGAGCGGCTTGCAACAAGGGTTTTGCTGTCGAGGTTTCTTTACGGGAGGCTGCTTGGGCCAAATGAGGGCCTGCGGATCCTGTTGCATTGGCCATGGAGTCTGTTCCCTTTAAAGTTCAAAGTGTCGCAAAAAGGGGCGCTAGGCGACTTGGCTCGCTTAGAGAAGGTTGCGACGTCCTTGCTGCTCGAGGTGCGTAATGACCCGCTTCACGTCTTGGCTTCTGTCGAGCGGCATCACGAGAATGGCATCTTCCGTGGCCACGACGCAGATGTTCTCGAGGCCAATGGTGGCCACGAGCGGCCCTGTGCTGTGCACGACGCAACCACGCGTGTCTTGCAGAAAAACGTCGCCCGAAACACTGTTGCCCTGAGCGTCTTGAGAAAAACACTCCCGCACGGCATGCCAGCTCCCCACATCGTTCCAATCGAAGCGGGCAGGCACACATGCAACGTGACTTGTCTGCTCAATAAAGGCGACATCGATGGGCACGCTTTCGAGCGCCGCGTAGGTGGCTTCCAAAGTGTCGGGGCGTGCCGTTTCAATGGCTCGCGCCATGTCGGGCTGGATGTGTGAGAAGGCGTCCCAAAATGTGCGTGTCTTCCAAACGAAGATGCCCGCATTCCAAAGGTACTTGCCCGTGCGCAGGAATTGCTCGGCGGCCGCGGCGTTTGGCTTCTCGCGGAAGCTCCGCACACTGTACCCCACGGCATCTTGAGGTGTTTCGTTCAGGCGCGTGGGCGAGAGGATTTTTCCTTCCGCGTCCAGGGGAAGGCCATATTCGATGTAGCCAAATCCCGTGGCGGGGCTGGTGGGCTGAATGCCCACCGTGACGAAGAGCCCTCGCTTTGCGAGTTTCACTGCGTCGGCAATGGTTTGTTCAAACGAGCGAACGTTTTGAATAGAATGGTCGGACGAAAGCACTGCCATATAAGACTCTTCGTCGACAGCAAGGAGCTCCCAGGCTGCCCAGGCAATGGCAGCAGCCGTATTGCGCGCCTTGGGCTCCACCAGGAGTCTGCTGACGCGTTCCCCCGCCTGTTCGCGGCAAAGATCTTCTTGACCCCTGGCTGTGACAATCCAGCGCCTTTCGGGAGGACTCACGCGTTCCACACGTTGCAGAGACGCTTGAAGCAGACTTTCTTCTGCTCCACCGAGCGTCAGGAATTGCTTTGGGCGTGCCTTGCGAGACAGGGGCCAGAGTCGAGTCCCGGAGCCGCCCGACAAGATGATGGAATAAACTCTGTCGAAGCCACTGGCCAAAGGCAGTGTCGAATGGGGTGCGGACGTGGTCATGGGGGCTCCTCCAGCGCAAGGCCCTTCGAAAGTCTCAGACTCAGGCGCGTTTGACAAACCACGGGGGGAGGAGTTTCCTCGGGGTTTGCACCCGTTCTGCATCAGGAGAGTTTCCATGGCCTCGAACTTGAAGATCCGCACTCTCGAAGAACTTCCCCTAGACGCACACAAAGCCGATGCGGCCTTGGCGTCCACGGCATCTCTGGCGTCTCGTCCTGCCGTCTTCTTGCGCCTCGATCTGAACGTGCCGCTCAAGGGTGGCAAGATTTCCGACGACACCCGCATCCGCGCAGCCTTGCCCACCCTGCGGTGGTTGCTCGACAAGGGGTGCAGGGTTGTTGCCTGCTCGCACCTGGGACGTCCGAAAGGAGTCGGGTTTGAGTCCGAGTTTTCGCTCGCTCCCGTGGGCGAACGCATTGCCGAGCTCATTGCAAAAGAGGTCCTTCTGTGCCCCGACTATCTTGAAGACGGCTTTCAGAAAATCGTTGCGGACATGCGCGAAGGACAGCTCGTACTTTTGGAAAATCTTCGGTTTCACAAGGAAGAACAAGCGGGCGACAGGGCCTTCGCGGAGAAGCTCGCCTGCGGGCTCGACTTCTATGTGAACGATGCCTTTGGCACCTGCCACCGCGCCGACGCGTCGATGGTGGCCGTCGCAGAGCGCTTTCCGGTGACTCACCGCGCCGCAGGCTTTCTGGTGCGCAGGGAAATGGAATTTTTGGAAGACTCCTTTCGCGCACCCCAGGCTCCCGTCACGGCCATTTTCGGTGGGTCTAAGGTGTCAGACAAGACGCCTATCTTGCAGAAGTTCACTACACTGGCAAACAACATTGTTGTGGGCGGCGCCATGGCCTACACGTTCCTCAAGCACATGGGACACGACGTCGGCACGTCGCGCATCGAAGCCGACAAGCTTTCGACGGTCGCCGATATCTTAAAGGCAGCCGAAGCGCGCCGCGTGCGCATCCTGCTTCCCGTCGACCACATTTGCGCGGAAAGTTTTGACGAAAACGCGATGCCCATTCAGGTGGACAGCCCGAACATTCCCGCAAACCTCATGGGCCTCGACATCGGCCCGAAAACGAGACGCTTGTATGCGGAGGTCATCGAAAATTCCAAAGTCGTGGTGTGGAATGGCCCCATGGGTGTCTTCGAGTGGCCAAAATTTGCAGAAGGCACGCGCGCGGTTGCAGAAGCCCTCGCACTTTGTCGCGGCATCACCATTGTGGGCGGCGGCGATTCCGCAGCGGCCATTGCGCAATTCGGCCTTGCTGAAAAGGTTTCCCATGTGTCCACGGGCGGTGGTGCGAGCATGGAGCTTCTGGAAGGGAAAGAACTTCCCGGAATCCGCATGCTGAGGAAAACTCTATGACAAGCAAAACAAGCCCCATTCGCCGCAAACTTGTGGTGGGAAACTGGAAAATGAACAAGGCGCTTGGCGAGGGCAGGGACGCCTTTCTGGCGTTTGAGGAACTCACGCGCACGCTGCAAAGCGACGTCGACGTGGGGCTGGCTCTCCCTGCGCTCATGCTCCCCGAGGTGGCCCTTCGGCGGCGTCATGTGCGGCTCTATGCGCAGAACGTCCACTGGGCCAAAAACGGAGCCTTCACAGGCGAAACACCAGCGTCTCACCTCGCCGAGCTTTCGCTTTCGGGAAGTCTTGTGGCACACAGCGAACGACGTCAAATGAACGGCGAAACCGACGCCACGGCAGGTGGCCGTATTGCCGCACTGCTCGACTCCGGACTTGAGGCCGTGTTTTGTGTCGGAGAAACTCTTGTCGAGCGTGAATCGGGTCGCTTGAAAGAGGTTTTGACCCGGCAGCTGGAAGGCGCGTTCACTTCCGCGGGGCTCGGCCGTCCCGACCGGGCACTGGGTGCCGACCCGAACTCGCCCCTATTGTCTGTTGCCTACGAGCCTGTGTGGGCCATTGGCACGGGCAAAGCGGCAACCCCTGTGGAAGCGCAAGAGGCGCATGCCTTCTTGCGTGGGGAACTCACACGACTTTGGGGTCAGGAAGCGGCTGCACGCACCCGACTCCTTTATGGTGGCTCGGTGACGCCTGCCAACGCGACGGCGTTTTTTGGTTGCGCCGACATCGACGGCGCCCTTGTGGGAGGTGCGAGTCTCGACCCCCGAGGTTTTGCCGACCTCTGCGCACAGGCCCGCATGGCGGCGGGCAAATGAGGGCGCCTCAAAAGCCGGGGGCCTTTTGAAACCAGTCACCTTGCGCGCCGATGTTCAAGTGTGGGTGTGCGTGAACGCGCGCGAACCCAATGCGACTTTGGCCTCGTGCACACGGGAGCGCGGTGAGGCCCTTGCGGAAGCCTTTCGAAGAGAATTCGCTCGGGCTGCCGCTGCGCACAAAATAACCTTCTGGGTGAACCGCACCTTGTGCCAGGGCTTTTGCCACGCGCAGGGAGTGACCGTCACCATCGAAATGACGAAAGTCCTGCAGAGCTTGAAATTTCAAGCCGTGCAGGACACCGATGTGGCACCGCTTGTGGCGAGTGTTGTGGCCCGTGTTACTTCGCTGCGGCCTTCGCAGGCTTAATTTCAAGGAGCTCCACGTCGAACAGGAGTGTGGCGTTGGGGCCGATATCGGGGCCCGCGCCGCCTGCACCATAAGCGATGTCAGAAGGAATGAAGAGCTTCCACTTCGCACCAGGTTTCATGAGCTGAAGGGCTTCCGTCCAACCCTTGATCACGCGGTTCACTTCGAACTCAGCAGGTTCGTTGCGCGAGTAAGAGGAGTCGAATTCTTTGCCGTTGATGAGAGTGCCGCGGTAATGCACGCGCACGGTGTCGGTCGCTTTTGGCGAAGCTCCAGCCCCTTCTTTTTCGACGGTGTACTGAAGGCCCGAAGGCAGTTTCTTCACGCCAGGCTTCTTTGCATTCGCTTCCAGGAACGCTTTGCCTTCCTTCACGTTGTCTTCGCCAACCTTCTTGTTCTTCTCGGCCTGCTTCGACTGGATAGTTTGCTGATACGCCATCATGATTTTCTGGCTCTCTTCCGCCGCAATTTGAGACTTCTCACCTTTGAGAGACTCATTCACAGCTTGGAGAAACAGGGCTGTGTCGATTTCAACGCCATTGCGTTGGAAATTGGAACCAATTTGATGCCCAAGAATATAGCTGATTTTCTCTTTTTCCGTTTTCATATCCTTGGCTTTCTTGCTTTGAGCCAGGGCAGGCGAAGCGGCCAGGCCCATGGCGAGTGTCGCGACCGCAGTGAGGGGCATCAGCGAACGTGAGGTGACGAGGGACGCGGAGGCGATTTTCGAGGAAAACGACATAGTGTTCTTTCCCGCATTTCATGCCCAGAGTGGGCCGGGGTAGAAGGATCCCGGAAGGGGCCGGGGCAAGGGCGCGGCATGCGCAGGGCGGAAGTATGGTGGAGAGGTGCTTGCTCGTCAACTGAGTCGCCGGGTGCAGGGGGTTCTCTCGTTTCAGGCAAACCTCTTCAGAACGACCGCACTCCGACCGAAGGGGAAGCGTCGGGCGTTGTCGTCCAGACGCTTCAACGTTCGAAGGGTGGGTGTATGCTGCGTGTTGGCGATGCCTCGTTTGCTGTGAAGGTGTTTGCACGCAAAGAGAACGTCGTCAGCGTTGATTCTGGTGCCAAGGAGCCACCGGACACGCGGATGTCTTGGGGCCAAGTGACGCTCGTGAAGTCTGCCGAATCGCCAGGCTACACGTCCGCCGCGAACCGACGTCTCGCAATTTTCGAGAAAAAGCCGGGTGAGTTTACTCTTGAGCACAAAATGCAAGACGTCGACACAAAGTCCAAGGTCAGCGCGGCCCTCACGTGTCTTTTGGCGCCAACGTCGGCAAGTGGCGAAGTGAAACCCCCGGCCGTCGCGTACAACAAGGAAGGCAACCTTGTCGTACCATGGGCCATGGGCAACGAAGAGACGGAGCCGTCAGCAGCGGAATATGCGGCTCTTAAGGCTTGCATTGCGTCCGACCGCTGTGTCCAAGACGGGTGCGAAATTGCGATTTTAACTGAAACAAAAAAATACTGCGTTTCGCCCAAAACAACGCTCGTGTCGTTTTCGACTCGTTGCGGTGGCCCCACTCTTTCTGGCTACAAAAATGCCAATGGCAAAGAGTTCGAGAATGCGAAACTGGGCGAAACCTCCCTCTCACTTGCCGACACTCCCTGCGGGACACCGCGCGCTCCAGCGAAAGCCATTCCGTAACGCGTGGAATTTGGCCTCGCCCACCCTCGGAGGTCTCAAGGCTCTTTAACGACGCCGGGAACGCTCGACCCGTACGCGGCGCGCAGAGCGTGTGGTGAGGTGGGTTGCAATGGGTGCGCACAGCGGAAGAAGAAGGAGAGCCACAAGCGGCCACGGCGTGGATGTGCTCCCCTTTGTTTTCGCAACACCCGCAACAACGCCACATTGGTACCAGGGTGTGTCCCCTTCTTCGCTCGTTGCCGACACCGTGGTTTCGGGGGGGAGTGGAGCAGAGTAGTTGGTTTCTGAAAGGGCGGGTGCAGCGCCCGGCAAGGCGCCATTCGTGCCGGGAGCAAGAAGGAAACCGCGTTTGTGAAAAATGGTGAACAGAGTGTTTCGCAAAGGCGCAACAGGGCGGTTCTCGCTCTTGGCGAACTGTTCTGTCGCGCGAGAAAGCGCCGAGATGAAGTCGTAGTAGTTGGCGTCCTGCTTTAGGAGATCAATAGACTCCCAAACGATTTTGTCGAACACATAAAAGCCGTTTTTCCATGGACCCATGGCTTTGCGCACTTCCCAGAGAGTGGAACTCCAGAATTCGCCCGCCACGTGCGGCTTCGCGCCGACATAAGGGTCTACTGTTCCTGTTTTGTTACCGGCACGCAGGCTTTCTCCGCTCGCAACGATGCTTTCGCCAAGAAGGTTGTTTCCTGTAATGGCGTAGGTGAGGTAATCCGCCGTGCCTTCGTGTATGGCCCCACCCTGACCCGACACGTCGCGAAGAGTGCGGTAGACGATGTGATGCCCAAATTCGTGCATCACAACATCGGTGTCGCGTCCGAGGTAACGCAGTTTGCGCTGCGTTTGGCCAGGTTGGCCTTCTTCCCATCCCGTTCCAATGAGAATCTTCGCCTGGCTGCCTTTGCCTAAGCTTGAAGGCATATAGGCTGCGTTGTCGAGAGTGTAGCCTGTTGGAGTTTTCGTTCGAGATCGCACATACACATTGAACGAAAGCCCCGGGGCGATGCCAAAGTTCCCGCGCGGGCCAGGGTAATCCGCACCCCACGCCGCGCTTGGGTTGGGTTTGAGCGCCATGATTTTTCGGTACCATCCCATGGATTTCGTAACAGCGTGGTAGGCCACCACCTCGTCGTAGGCTTTCGATTCGAAGTCAATGCCGCGGAAGTCGCCAGCGTTCCCTGTGGCCGACTGCACGCAGTTGGTGCTCACATCGAGTTGGTCGCAATTGTAGACGTTGAAAAGCCCATGCTTGAGCCTGTCACCTGGAGCCTGGAGCGCCGGGAGGACGATGTCTTTGCGTCCACTCTCTTCGTTCACCACTGCATTTTCGTCGTAGAGAAGCGCCTTACCGTCGACGTGAAACGAGAGTGCCGTTTGTTCGATGATTTCGCCCGTGCGGGCATCTACGAGCACCGACAAAGGAACGCCAGGGCCACGTCCCGGCAAGGAGGCCGACTCGTCGACGAACACCCGGAAGGCTGGCACGAAGGCTTCGTCGTCGGCAACGTAAACTCGCTCTGCTGCGGTCGTGCGCCAGGGGTGAAAGTTGAGGCGCCATGCCACGGCATCTCGCGCGGCCACCTCAGAAAGTGCAAAATCTTCGGCATCGCTTGGCATCGGCTTTTCCGGCCAAGGAGAGTTCAAAGCCGCTGCGAGCCGCCTTGGGACGTTTCCTTGTGCAAACACAGAACGGCCAAATTCGCGCTGTTCCTTTATTTGAACGCGCTCAACGGGAAGGCCTTTGTGGAAGAGACGCCAGTCATGCAGAGCTCCCGCGCCGACGTCCCGCCACTGGGTTTTGTGTGTGCTTCCCAATTCGGCTGAGGTCAATTTTGAGGATTCGCTTCCGGCGTCACCCAAGGCGAGTCCTTCAAGGCCCGACTCGGCAGGCAATGGACCAGCGATTCCTGCCAGTGAAAGGAGGCCATCGACGGATTCCACGTTACTCACGCTCTGGAGTGAGCGGCGAAGACTCTCGGGTGCAAGGGCTTTCAAGCCGAGCCTTTTGCGAAGGTCGGCGAGTCCGGTGGGGGGGAGCTGCGACCAGGGCACGGGTGGTGGCGAGGACTCCCTCGAACCTATGACCCTTTCTAGGGAATCGTCCCGACCACAGCCCAGAGTGGCAAGGCCCGTTGCGAAACAAAGGGCAATGCCCATGCAAGCTTTCGACGAGCGAAGCGCTCGCTTTTCATTTGTTTCTTTGAGGACTTCGCCAGCAAATGGCTTTCTTGGAACATGTTTCATCGCAAGTCTTCCCCGAAAGCCCAGGTGTGGTCCAGCTCCGCTTCCCCTAACGTATCGGCGTCCAAGGGAGGCGCCTTGACCTTTGGGCTCGAACTCGGGCGGCCTTCAGAGTCGAAATTGCGGGAATCTTGGCGCCGCTGGGCAACTCGTGCGCCTCTCGCGGGTGTGCCCGCGGGTTTTGGCGCCGATACATCGCGTCGAGTGCACGCCGTCACGAAGCTCCGCAGAGAGGGGTGAGGGTGTGTAGAAAAAAGGCCAGAAAACAGACAAAGGAACACGGGAAGTGCGCGAGACCGTTCTCGACAACACCTTCCGACTGCTCGAGGAAATAGGCCGCGGCGGCTTCGGCGCGGTCTTTCGTGCCGTTCGCATGGGCGCTGAAGGCAGTGGACCAGTGGCCATCAAGCTCCTGAACAAGAACCCTGGCGTCAAATCGGAGGAATACCTGCGCTTTCAGCGTGAGGCGGTCCTCATGAGTCAACTTGTTCATCCGGGTGTGGTCACGGTTTATGAGCTTGGTGAAGAAATGGGTTGTTACTACATCGTCATGGAGTACGTGGCAGGCCAGAATCTGCGCGAACATGTCAAAGTGCGCGGTGGGCGACTGCCCCTCACGGACATCCTTGAAATCTTGGTGCAGGCGGCAGAGGCGCTCGAATATGTCCATGGGCACAATATTGTTCACCGTGACATTAAGCCGCAGAATATTTTGGTGGCAGATGCACAAGGAAACGCGCGGTATGGAGACCGCGATCGCCAGCAGGTGAAAATTGTGGACTTTGGCGTCGCACGTTTGGGCGACGTGTCGAAAGAGGTTGTCCCGAATCCCTCGGGAGGGCCTCCGGGAGCGCCCCTGGGGACTCCTGTCGCTGCGCCCGGAGTTTCGCCTGGCGAAGTTGTGGGCACATACAGCTACATGCCGCCAGAGGCGACAGGGCTCGTGGATTGGCCTGTGGACGCCCGCTCTGACGTCTACTCACTGGGCGTCGTGGCGTATGAACTCCTTGCTGGAAAAACGCCTTTTCACGATCTGAAGCCTCACGAAATGATGCGCGCGCACGTTGAAACACCACCGCCAGCCCTGCGGAGTGTGCGTGGTCACGATGTGCCGCGCATTTTGGAAGATATTGTTCGCAAATGCATAGAAAAGCGCCCCGAAAATCGCTACCAGAGCATGTTTGCACTCGTGTGCGATCTGCGGCGCCTTCAAACGTCGTTGCGCAACGTCGGAACCCTTGAAGAATTCGAACTGGCGTCAAAAGACATCGGCCTTGGCACGCTCTTCAACCGCGTCTACGTCGGCCGGCAAGAGCTCACGGAAAGTGTTTTCCAGTTCGTGATGCGTCATGTAGGGAGCCGTGCTTCTCGCCTGTCTTGGGGCATGCTCCGCGGCGGGGTGGGAGTCGGAAAGTCTCGCGTGATGCAGGAGGTTCGTTCGCGCTTGGAACACACCGACCTGCATCATATTTCCTTGAGGTTCTCGGAGTCGGAACAACGCCTTCCTTTTCAAGCCCTGTCGCTGTGCTTAAACGACCACCTCATGCACATGGAGCGATACGACCCCGTGCGTCACCGCACCTTGACTGAGGCCGTGCGTCGCCGACTTGGCGAGGAGGGTGTTCTTGCGCTGGCAGGATTGTTGCCCGCTTTGCGCTCGCTCGTTTCGCATTTGCCTGCAGAAAGCCGAGTGCCGCGACCGTTGAGCCACGAAAGTGTTGCCGAAGAGGCCCCCGATACGGAACTCGGCGCTCTGGAAGCCTCGCCCGATGCGCGCCGATACGCGGCACCCAATGCGCGAATGAACCAAGCGTTCTTGGAATTCATCACCAGCATCGCACAGGAAAGTGGACATTTCGTCTTCCTTCTCGATGACGTCCACCTCGCCGACTCTTCGACGCTCGCACTTCTTCAATTCATGGCGGAACAGGTGAACGAGCCTGTGGGTTTCACCATTCTCATGACGATGCGTGACAAGCTTCCACGATCGAATCTTGTCCTCGAAGGGTTCTTGCGACGCGTGGGTGGTTTGCGTCGGCGCTTTCAGTGCTGGGATCTTGGCAGCCTCGATGAATGCGGCGTTGAAGAATTCTTGATTGAAATGGGATGCCTCGCACCTTCGCGGGAGTTTGTTTCATTCGTCATTGGCAAGACCTCTGGAACGCCCCTCCAATTGCATGCACTCCTCAAGCTCATGTTGGCGCAAAACGCCCTATTGGTGAGGCGCGACCCGTCGTTGCCGCGTGGATACGAGCTTTTTGTCGACTGGGATGTTGTTCCCGAAATGGACAATGGCCTCGTTAATATTGAAATGATCATCAGCCAGGTTGAGGCTCTCGACAACCGCGACATGAGGCTCCTGCGCATTGCAGCGGTCTCGCACGAGGCCTGCGAATTCGAGTTTTTCCGCATGGATCCCGACTTCTCTAGAAAGGAACTGGAGTCGCGCCTTCCTGCCTTGGTGCGACGAGGTTTCCTTGAGCCCATCGGAGACCCCGCTGGCCCCATTCAGCGAGTTGCCTTTGTTTACGGGCACGAAAAGATCCGCAATGCGGTTCTGCAGGCAACCGACGGTGCTTCAAGAAGAGAAATTCATCTTGCACTCGCGCGTCACATTGAAAGCCTTTACAAGAATCCCCGGCGCGAACAGGTGCTCTTGCTCGCAAAGCATTATGATGGCGCTGGAGATCTGGTGGACGCAGACACCGCGACGCGTGCTTTTCTGCGAGCCGTGCGCATTCATGTTCGAGGTCAAGGGCATAATCTCGCCAAGTACTACATCGAGAAAACCCTTTCCCGCGCGCGCGAAATTGCAGACGATGAAAAGAGAGTTGTCCGGCTGCGTGAGGTTTTTGAAGCCGAATATTCTATTCACGCAGCCTCGGGGAATCTTGTTGCGGCTTCCGATGTGTGCCAGCAGCTCATTGCCATCACCGACGATGTGGGGAAAAAGGAGTTGCTCAAAACCTTCTGGGCGCAGCTCCTCCTCGCTCTTGGTCGACACGTGAAGGCGCACGGGCAAGCCACCGATGTGCTTGTCCGTCACGGGATTCTCCCGCGCAGTGCTTTGGAACAAACACTTGCGGAGTGGAATCTCCGTCTTTTCGGGACGCGACTCCAAGGGTGGTTCGTTTCGTTCGTGCTCACTTTTTTTCGGCTGAAAGGGACCCCGGAAGTCGCCCTGCAGGCACTCGCTCTCAAGGGTCTCGCAGAACTTCATGGCGTCGAGGAACCCGTCGAGGACACCGTGTTCTTTGGCCTGCGTGCGCAGGTGCTGCGCCGGCCCTCGTCGCGTTGGACGGCCGTCTACGCGATGATAGAAGCCGCGTTGTATCTTCGGGGAGGCGTGGTTGAGAAGAGCTACCGAACAGCCGAGAAAGTGGAGCGTTACCTTGAGTCGCGCGGACACGGGGACGCCTTGCGATGGGCTCGAGCATTGCGAGCCCTTTGGCTCGACTATCCTCTTGGCCGAACCGATCGCCTTCTGGCCCTGCTTGAACACTCCAAGGAGTCACAACTTCCCACATCGGGTTTGCTGCACTTTGAAAGTGGAGCGTTGCGCTCTTGGATGCGCCTTTTGTCGCCTTCAAGCTCAGTGGCCAAAGCCGCAGACGCTGGCGAGCAGAGGCGCCGTCGGAAAGTCGACGAGAATGGCGACGCCCGCGCGGCCGCGCACCGCAGGCGACTCGAGGTTGCCCAGGAGGAAAGAGCCCTTTTGGAGGCTCAAAAGTCGAAAGGAGGGCCCGATGGGCTCAAGACGCCCGCAGGCGCCCAAGAACTTCTGCTCGAAAATCAAAATGCGAGGCGCGTTCTCGACGCAGGTGAGAACGGCCAGTACACGGCACTGGCGCTCTTTTCAGATGCCTTGCGATACGCGCTCTTCGACAAGCTCGAGCCCCTGAAACGCGCCACTGAGCAGCTTCGCAGGCAGGAACGCTCCACGAGCATTGGTGAAGCCTTTTCGCACTTCGCTTCGTCGCTCCACGCGCTTGTTTCGGGGCGTCACAAAGAATCCCTCGAAAAGTACCACGCAGCACTTGAGAGCGTCGCACAAGCGCGCCCGAGCGTCATCTCGCTTCCTGTCTCCGATGGCCTCCGGCTCGCCGCGTTCCTATTGCCCTTGTTCGCCGTGGGCTCTCAGGCACGCGGCTGGCCTTGGGGAAGCGGGCTGCGCACTCACCTTCTCGCTCTTGACGCGCGACTTCGTCCTGCCGAAGGGCGCGACAATCCTCGCCGTGGCGCTATGACTCCCCTGTTCCAGGGATTCCTGGCGTACATGTCGGGCGACCGCAAGGATGCCCTGGAACGGCTTGGAAAAGCCGTTTCGGAATCGCGCGCGCAGCGTCTCGAACTCCTGGAAGCCCTGAGTCTTGTGATCCTAGGTACATTCTGCGGGCAAATGAAACTCTCGCGTGCACGAGAACATTTCTTGACGGCACACCGCACGGCACGCGGCTCGGGCTGGCGGCTTTTGGAGCGTCAAATCGAGGGCCTTGCCAAGCGCGTGAAGCTCGAACTTGGCGACCTTGATGTCGACGAAAAGAGCGTGCAGTCCTCTTTCGCTGGACGTTCGGCAGGGGCAGGCCCCTCGGGCCGTTCGTCCCTTCTCGCCGCAGGCGGACTCCTTGCAGGCATGCAGCGACTTTCCGAGAAAGATTCCCTTGAGAGTCTTGTGAAGGAAGGTGCGCTCCTTGCTTCGAAAGCCTTGGGACTCCCGCAGGTCGCCGTGTTCCTTCTGGAAACCGACGGCTCCGGGCGCGCTCGTTTCGTCTGCCGTTTCCATTCCCATGACGGACACGCAAGTCTGGCTCCAAACGCACCTGCACGAGAGGGGTTTCTTTCGGAGCAGGCCATGGCGCGCCTTCTCACGCGGACTTTTGATGAGGCTGTGAAGCTCGTCCCTCTCGACGACGCAAGAGAGCATGCTTTTCGTGAGCAGCCCTCTTTGGCCGATGCGACATCACACACAGTGGCTCGTCCTGTTTCTGTTGCCCTCTCCTCCGCGCCGACGGTGGCTGGCCCTCTGGGCCATGCGCCTTCGTTGTCGTCGACAGCCCGTCCGGCTGCCGTTGGGTTTTCGACCGCTCCACGTTCCATGGTGTCACAGAGATCGCCCCATGGACGTCACAAACCTCACATTCCCCAAAATCAAAAAGCGACGTCAGGACAACGAAATGGAGAGCCCCAGTGCCTCGTGGCTGTGGCCATCACGTTTGGAAAGAACCTCTTGGGTTGGATCGCTTTGCCTGGCACCACGGTGCATCAGTATTCACGACTGGACGTTGAACAAGACCTCGTCTTGCTGGGCCTCCATTGCGGTTATCTTGTGCGCAATTTCCAGAAACAAGACACCCGGATGCCACCACCGCCTTCGACACACCCACAGTCGGCAACGCGGAAAGCCATGACTCCGCTGCCCACGGGGTCGTCCTTGGCCTCTTCCTCGGCTGGGCAAGAATCGAGACTTTCGCGCACCCTCGAAAGTGACTTGGTGGATGGAGAACTTGCGCAGGGCATTATTGTCGAGGCATCAGGCCTCAATTCTCCTTCGGCCACCTCTGAAAGGGCAAAGGTCAAAGTCCACGCACTTCCGCATGGCCGACTTCTTATTGTTCAGTGGAATCTTCAGGCCGAGCGGAGCGAGGGCCGCAAAGCCCAAGAGCAAGACGTGGCCAGACTCGATGAGCTCTTGGCGCGTCACGTTGAGTTTTTTGTCGCGTCGTCGCGTTCGCGGCAAGAGACCCCGCGCATGGCATCGCTCGCGCTCCGGCTCGCCTCCGACATCGCTTCGCTGTTTGAGGGTTTTCCAAATCTGAAGTCGTTCGACGATCTCGCTTTCGGTTTTGTTTTGGTCGCGCCAAAAGAAGGCACGTCGATTGAAGGCATGTTTGGCACCGAACGTTTTAGTTTCACGGGTTCAGCCCAGGTGAAAAATGAGTTTTTGCATGAAGTCGCTTCCATTCGAGGCGGCAAACTGGTGTACCGCGAAAGGGCGCGTTCCCTGGGTTCCCAAGCGGGCTGGATGTTCGCCACCGATGAAGCTTCATGCGAACTTCTTCCCTCGTTTACGCGAGCCGATTTCCTCGAACGTTACCTTGCTTCTTTGCAAAGCCCTCGCAAAGAGCCTCCTGCGGACCCTGCCACGGGAATGTATGGCGTGAAGGTGCATGCAGGTGCGCTTCCTCGCCTTCTGTTGCCCCATGGTGCCGAGTCGTTTGTAAAAGCAGATGGGCTGGGTGGGTCGAACAGCGCAGGGTCGTTGCGATGTTTGTGCGTTTTTTTAGTGGGCGACGATGACGTTGCGCCTGGACTTCGAGTTTCTTAAAGGAAAGCGTCAACATTTCACCCAACGCCGCTCCGTGGTGGAGACAGACCCGCCTAGACTTGAAAGGAACAGCAACGTGACAGTGAGAGTCCGTGTTTCCCGTGCGCGCACGGGGCACGGTTCGGGGGCGCAACCATGCGGATTCAGAGAGGGCTCCACCTCCTCGCTTTCTTTTCCCCTTCACGCACATTGAAAAATTGCGCTTTGGTCTCAGCTTCCGCAGTTTTCGTGTGCTTTTCCGGGTGTGGAGTGGTCGACGCTCCCGAGCGCTTCCTTGATGTTCTGCCTTTCAAAGGCCGCGTGGTCGACACCACTCTCACCGATGCCCAACTTGCCGAGAAAGGAACGAAGGTGGTTTATCGCTTTCGTTCGGTTCCTGGGCTTGTGTATTTGCGGCGCACCGACGAAACCATGGGGCTTGGCAACATCACAGAAAGCACGCGTATTCGCGAACTCGTTGCAAAGGCCTCGAAGACCTGGCGCCAGGGCTCTCCAAGAAGTGTCGTATCGAGCAATGCCCCTCCCGTACCCACTTACCTAGAAGCCGGATTCGACCTTGTTCCCGCCATGCTCGACAGGCAAAAGGCGGGTCTTGAGCCTGTCCGAGTGGCCATCATCGATTCTGGTGTTGTCGCATCGACCCGTGCCATTGGCGATGCCCTAGTGGAAGTCACCAACTACACGCAAAGCCCCATTCCAGAGGAGTGGCAAAACCATGCCACTGCCATTGCATCGTTGTATTCAGGATTGGAATGGAAAGGGCAAATTCTGAACAGTTACGCTCCTAACGTGAGGCTTCATTCGATAAAAATCAGCTTCGCGGGCGACAGGCAAGACGAGCTTTCCGAGACGTTTGGTGCTCTGCAGCTTGCCGTCGCACTCGATGAAGCCGTGGCTCGTGGAGCTCGCATCGTCAACATGAGCTTTTCCTATCGAGGCACTTTGCCCGAGCAGGTTCGTGTCACGGAAAAGGCCGTGATTGCCGCAGCCGCCGCGAAAGGAGTGGTGTTCATTGCGGCCGCAGGCAACGCCGGAGAAAGTCTCGACGGGAATCCTCTTTTTCCGGCGCGCTACGATCTCGAAAATATTTTGGTTGTGGGAAACCACTCTTCAATGCTGCGTCGCGCGTATTCTTCCAATTACGGCACGAGTGTCGACGTCACAGCGCAAGGTGTAAACTTACCGCTTTCGAACAAGGAAGGAAGTTTCGATTACTTTTCGGGTACGAGCTTTGCCGTTCCTGTGGTGGGAGCCGCACTCGCCACTTACTTCGGTGTGTTCCCGGGAGCGACTTTACGCGATGCGCTGTTTGATCTCGCTGCGTCAAGTCAGAACTCGTATGCAGGAGAAGGTCTCGAAGCTCACGCAATGCCACTTGCCAACCGCATCGTTTCCCGCTTTGGGCGGCTGCGCGCAGACTCTTTTTTGGCGCTCGCACTCAACCGACCCGCTTTTATGCTCTCGCCCCCCCCCGAGCTCGAAGGCAGACGTCCCCAAGCGATGTGGCAAATGCCCTGAGCTAACACATGGTACAAATTGAGGCCATACTAGTTTGAGAAATTGGAGTCTTTCATGCTTTTTTCGGGAAGAAAATGGGTCTGTTTATTTGGCATGGTTTTGCTCCCGATTATTGAGTCTTGCAAATCCAGAAGTATGAATGATGGTGTCTCTCGATCTTTTTCAACTTTCGGGCCATTTGAGATCTGTGGATCTCCCTTTTCCACGCGTGAAAATGCCAAGGAAGTTCCGTTGCTTTTCTTAAGAACGGATTGGAAAACAGAAACGAGAATCTCTGAGGCCTTTGGTGCTTCTCGAAACTGGAGAGATCGGTATGTGGAAGTCACTTTTCGAACAGGTCTGCCTCCTTCCTTGAAGGTAGAATCATGGAACTCCGAAAAATTCGCATGCGTTCAAGGTGAATTGAGTCAGAATCGCATTGTGGCGCAGTCATTTACCATCCGAAACTCCCTGTTGGAGGACCAAGAGATCAGGGCATGTGGCGAAATTTTTGAGGAAGTGGGCCTCTTTGGAGTGCACGTGGCGTCCAAACGCGAAAAGAGTGCCGTACTTCTTGTGGGGCGCAACACAAAGAAAACCCGTTCCATGTTGCATGCTTTGGTCGGTGAACATGCGTGCGTCAGGGGCCGGCCCTTTCTTGCGCAAGAGAATCTGGCTCTCCTCACCGACTCTACCTCCATAATTCATGTTAGGCGGAATGAGATGAGTCTTACCTCAGAAGATAAAGCGGTTGAGTCTGGTCACGAGAGGGCGAGGATGTTTATCGATAGTTATAGATACATGGATAAAGAAACTCAAATTAGAGCTCTCACGGATCACATTCTTGAACGTGAGAAAAAGTCAGAGGAAGAGAAGTGGGACGCGATTGAGTGGGAAGTCAATGGGCGTGACTCGAGTCTTCCACGATGGCTAAAGACGAGGGCCGATACAGAAATCATTGATTGTTGTGACAGGTTGAATGAACTCGTCGGGGAGAAAAAGTCCGATGGCTTTTTTTCGAAGCTTAGACGAGGGGGCGCCTCGCCTGCGAACATGTATATGGATGGCAAGAACGACTTTTCTGAGATCAAAAAAATTGAGGTTTACGACGGGGATGAGGACCTCGAGCTCGACCTGCTGTGAGAGTGCCTAGGCGACGAATATTAAATAGAGTATTTTCAGCTGGTTGACCCGAGGTCCAGGGAAAATCCCAGCCCCGCTTCCTCTGGAGTCGATGACGGGCGAGCGCATTTTAAGCCAGGGTGCTCCTGGGTCATGAGCGCCCCGTGTCCCTCACATGGTTCTCGCGTGGCCGTTCCCGACACCACTCTGTTGGGCTGAAGGTACACAGTGTCTGAAGATCGCTTGATTCGAGGATGCGCGCATGTCCCTGAATGACGCTGCGCAATGGCGCCTGAGCGCGCCTTGCAGTGACGCCTGCTCGCATGCCGAGCGCTTCCACGAAGCCTGGAAGCAGGGAAAGCCCGCCTGTCACCAGGAGTCCATTTTTGCCAACGTCGCTCACCAGGTCGGGAGAGGCACGACTCAAGACTTGGACCGCGAGAAGGGAAATGGCGTCGACAAGGTCGTCGAGGCAGGCTGAGAGTTCTTCTTGTGGCACAAGAATCCGAACGGGGCGCCTGTCGCGCACCGAAAGTCCACAGACTTCCACCTGAGCCAAGGTGCCTGACTTCGCGTCCGCTCCTCTGCGCGCCCGGCAGACTGTCTTTTTCAAACGCTCCGCAACATCGTTTGCAACAACAAGGCCGTGCCGTGCGCGAAGGTAACGTACGATGGCTGCGTCGAAATCTCGGCCACCCAGTCGCAACGATGCGCCCGCGACAACAGCCCCCAGCGAGAGCAGGACGGCCTCTGTGATGCCGCTGCCCGCGTCAACCACAAGGACCCCTTCTGGTTGATGGACGTCGAGTCCTTCACCAAGAGCTGCAGCCATGGGTTCAGACACAAGACGCACGGTGCGTGGTCCAAACAGACCCATGGCGTTTTTGTTCAAGCCCCGTGCGGCTTCCACAAAAGCGTGTGCTTCAAGTGAGCTTGCCCCAAAGGGAACCGACACAACAATGCCGTCGCTCCATTGAAAGGGGTTCCACCTTTGCAAAAACGACTCTGCCTCGGCAGAAATTTGCTGGGCAGGCGACTTGGCCGCCAGGGTTGCCAAGATTGAGAGAAGTGTTGATGCGGCGTGAGCGTCGGCAACCATGCCACGCGCCAGGGGCCTGATGATATGGACGTTGTGTGTGGTTCTTCCTTCCGTTTTTTCGGCGGCCCAACCCGCTGCCACGACCGTGGCCGGGCCCAGGCGGCCCGCGTCTCGCATGGCGAGAGCGGTGCTGTCGTCCACAACAAGGCCTCGGCGTTTGCAGTGCACCAGCACATTGGTTGTCCCTAGGTCGAGGGAAAGGCCCAGTCCGTGGTCGCCCTTCATGAATTCGCCTGCAGATTCGAAACGTCTTTCATCTGCACGGAAACAGCACCCACGAGAGCAAAAAAGGCGATGGCGCTCGCTCCCCATGCAACGCGCAGGGCGAGTTCCGAGCCAGGAGGCGATTCCCACACGCCTTGAAAACTTTCGAGCACGAGAAAGTTCGGATTCCAAATGCGAAAAAATTGGAACAGAAAGGCGAGTTCGCCAGACACGAGCCTTTCCGGATCGTCGGCGAGCCCGCGAAGCCCCGAAACACCGCTCGAGAAATGACCGAAAAGGAACAAAGCGAGGGTTCCCAGCATGGCCACCACAGGGCGAGTATGAATGCCAAAAAAGGCCGATACGCAAAGAGTGAGGGTGAGTTTCAAGGCACTCAGGATCAACATGAGTGGGGTAACGGCAATGCTTGCTGCAACAGAGCTGTCGGCCAGCGCAAACGCGGCATGTCGGAACAAGAACAAGACCAACCCAAGAGCCACAAGAAGTGTTGCATGTCCTGCCATGCGTGAAAGAAACAAAAGTGACTTTGGAAACCCCCCAGGAACAAGTATTTCGGCAAGTCCACGGTTTGAAAAATCGCGAGGAAAGACTTGAGATCCCATGAATAAAGCAGTGAGAAAAAGAGTGGCATCGATAAAGAAGTAGGTTGACACATCAAGAAGTCTTTCTTGATGTGAAAGTGCGGCACCAGAAAGAACGGCCACTGCGCAGAGAATAAGAACACCCACCCCGCAGGCTATCCAGACCACTTGTCCTCGCAGATTTTCGAGCCAAGTCAGGACACAAAGTCGAAGCGAGAGTGGACAACGGAGCTCAAAACGAGACATAGCAAGCAACCTCGAAGGGCGGGGTTATTCCGGCAAGGCGCAGCCAGAACGCTCCAGAAGCGTTCCGCTCTCAATGAGCCAAGTGCGCGCGCACGATGCTCTCAGTGCGCGTGGCAGCTCGTGAGTCGACATGAGGATAAAAAGGCCATGCTCTTCTTTCAAGGCAACCAGAAGCTCCGCCAGTTCAACGCGTGCCCAGGGGTCGAGGCCTGAAAAGGGTTCGTCGAGCACGAGGCCTTTTGGCGCGCGGGCTAAGGCCGACCACAGGAGCACACGCTGTTGTTGACCTTTCGAGAGTCGATTCGCGGGGACGTGGAGGAATTCCTTCACAGAGAGGCGAGTGAAACGTGCCAGGAGGCCGTTACGTTCCGAAAGCATTTCGTCCACATCGCGACCCAACAGGAGCCTTAAAAAAGTGCCTACACGCAGAGCCGGCGGAAGGATGGGAAACTCAGGAAGGTAACCTAGGACGTCGTGCGAAAGCGCGCTGTGCCCATACCAAGCGATGCGCCCCCGTGTGGGAGCTTGAAGTCCAAGGAGGCACCGAAGAAGGGTCGATTTTCCGCTGCCATTGCGGCCTGCGATGCAGATGAATTCGGGAGTCTCGACGCGCAGCGAGTCCACTTTCCATAGTGTGCGTCGTGAACGTTCCTCGAAAACGTTCTTGTTTTCGACGATTTTTTCGAGCTCTTGGGCGAAGAGGATGGGAACTTGCTCTGCTTCGCCCAAAGCATTTTTCTGCTTTTTCATGGCGTCGTGTCGCCTCCGGCGGTCGGTGAGGTTGCGTTGTCTGAGGCTTCCGAACCTAGACTGGCGATGGCCTCACGGCATTCTGGGCGGTTCTTTTCGAGGAAAGGGAGAGCCCGTGGAAAGGAGCGAGCCATGACTTTACAGAGGGTGTTGCGAACTTTTTCGTCGGTGACAAAGGGGTCATCATAGCTCTTGAGGCGCCTGGCGAGGTCTCCGACCCACTCGGGAACGTCTGGCCTCGCGGCGAGTGCGGCATAGTGTTCGGCGGCTGCGTCCAGATCGCGCGCGAAGACGTGCGC
Organism: Silvanigrellales bacterium; assembly: GCA_020247005.1. Taxonomy (GTDB): domain Bacteria; phylum Bdellovibrionota_B; class Oligoflexia; order Silvanigrellales; family Silvanigrellaceae; genus JADCJN01. The sequence continues at coordinate 46,809 of JADCJN010000029.1, read as the reverse complement.
AACGAAACCCGCAAGAAGGGGCACTTGATTGTTGGTGCGGGTGTCTGAAAGCCCATGGCGTATCAGCGTGTAAGCCATTTCAGGTGCGTCTTCTTCGAAAAGAAAGTACATGGCGGGAAGGGTGTACGCTTCGCTCATTCCAATGCGCCGCTTGGCGAGTGCGGGGAGGGCGGTGAGTGCTTCCTGTAGCCGCTTGCGCACCGCATGTTCCGGGTTCCGCCGGAGCGCCGGAGCATTTTGAAAGGCGTCAACGGCATGTGAAAGAATGCTGAGCCCTTCGAGAATGTCGGACAGCTCCCGGTGTCCAAAGAACACGTTTCGTCTCAAAAAGAGGGGTTCGCTGTGCGATGCCACGACTTTTGTTTCGTTGGCAGTGGCAGGAAGGAGCCCCCAAGAAATGCCGCCGCACACCACCAGACTCAAAAACACTCCGAAGGACCACCTTCGAGGAGGTGTGCTCACGTCCAGACCTCCCTTGAAGAAACTAAAGGGCGTTCTTGAGGTGACCCAAGGCAATAATCACACAGCCCAAGCCGACCAGAAGCAAAATGGGCCCGAGGTCGATGATTTGGTGCCCGCTCCGCACCACAAGCTTTGGGAATTTACGGGTGATGGCCCGAGCCGGAGGGTCCGCGAGGGCATGCACCACCCTCACAATGCCATTGGTTTCATCGGCGCGAACGAGCCGAAGAATGGCTGAAGCCAAAAGAACAAAGGTGTAAATGCGAATCACGTAGATGAGGATGTCGAGGACCATGGCGAGGAACACGTTCACGAGTGGGACCTCTGTTGGATGAGGCGACGGCCAGGACGCAGTGAGACAGTGAAGAGTGTAGCTGAAGGCAATCTTTGCACTCAAGTGGCAAGGAACGAACATTCTCTGCCCCGAACCGCCCGCAGGGTGGCTCAACGTTGGTTTGGTGTCTACCGATAGACAGGGGTCAGATGGTGCGAAAAGCGAGGACCCCATGAGCATCGGCAAGCCACTTCTTGAAGTGGGCAGCAACCTCTTCGAACTCATTGAGTTTACCGTGACGGCAAAGCCGCTCGTGAAACCGCGCGCCCTGCTGGCTGACGACGGGGCCGAAGGGAAGCGAGATGCCGCGGGCAAAGCCACTGTTTTCGCAGTCAACGTGGCTAAAGTCCGGGAAGTGATCCGGTTGCCCGACATCACCCCCTGCCTCACGAACACGCCCGAAGTGCTGGGCGTGTTCAATCTGCGTGGCGTGCCTATTCCCGCCATTCATCTCGCGGCTGCCTTGGGACTTTCCGACGAACCCGTTGGACCCGGTGCTCAGGTTATTGTGACGGAATTCTCACGCCGTGTGGCAGGATTTGTTGTCAGCAGCGCGCGCCGCATCCGCCGGGTGAGCTGGGACAAGGTGTTGCCCCCGTCTTCAGAGGCGTTCTCATTCATCACAGGCATGATGCTTGTGGAAAACCAAGAGTTCATTTTCATTCTCGACTTCGAGCGCCTTCTTCTCGACGTTGAGTCGCGCCGCGCCGGAAAACAGGTGGTTTCACCGGCTGCCGGTGGGCATTCGTATCCCTCGGGGGTGAACGCTCACCCGGGTTACGGTCAAGGCGGCGCGGGAGGGTTTGTTCCGGTTCGCGGCCCTGGGGCAGCGCCTCGTCCTTTGGTTCTTGTTGTCGACGATTCTTCCACGGCGCGCAGGGCGCTCATCGACTTTCTTCGTCAACTCGACGTTGAAGTCAGCGAGTTCACAAATGGCGAACAGGCGTGGAGTTACGTTTCGACAACGAGCCTGCCCCCTTCGACCATTATGATAAGTGACGTGGAAATGCCCCGACTCGATGGCTATTCGCTCGTGAAACGCATGAGGGAACATGCTGCGCTCAAGGGGATGCCCATCATTCTTCACTCAAGCCTTACTGGCGAAGCAAACCGCGACCGGGCCGTGAAAGCCGGCGCAGATGCCTACGTTTCGAAATTCAATAAAAAAGAAATCCTCGAGGCCCTCCGCCAGGCCCTTCCGGGCCTCGCGCTTCCTATTGGAGCGGCATCATGAAAGGAGAAACGGAGATCTACGGACCGGGTCAAATGATCTTTCGCGAAGGCGACCCAAGTGGCGGAATTTACTTCGTGAAAGAGGGAAAAATTGAAATCTTCAGAGAGCGAGACGGTTTGCAGGTGTCTCTTGGATTCAGCCAGCCAGGCGACATTCTTGGAACGGTCACCATTTTTTCGCGAGACTCCCGCTCGGCAAGTGCGCGTGCGCTCACGCAGGTGACTCTGTTGAGTATCAACGTCGACAGCCTCGACACGGGCCTCAAGGATGTCCCTGTGTGGGCACAGGCTGTTCTGAAAGATGCCATTGCACGTCTTAAATTCGTGGACGAAAAACTCGTCGAAGCGAAACTCCAGGAAAAAAAACTCGTTGCCCGCGTGGGCACGCCTTTTCAGCACGCTTCGCAAATGGCTGTGTTTTTGGCATCCCTTGTAAAGCTCGGCACAATAAACGAAGAAGGCGTCGAACTCTTCCCTTTGAAAGGTTTTGTGCCTCGGTGTGAGCTCGTTTTGTTGCGCCGGGCTGAATACCTTGAAAAAATCTTCCTTTGTTTGAACCAGTCTGGCCTGGTGAAAGTGGTTGAAGACAAAAAATATGGGAGCTCCATTCAAAAGCCGCGAGCTCAACTTTTAGAGGAATTTGCTGTTTTTTGCTTGCAGGCGGGAAAAAACGGCTTGGTGAGTTTCGCACCCCCCAAGCTCTACCCGTGGATGAGTTCGGTGGTGCGTCTTGCGAAGAAATCCCCCGAAAAAGACAGTTATTCGCGTAAAGAACTTGCTGAAGCTCTGTCGAAAGAAATGGCCCGCACTGTCAGCGAGGCTCTTGTGGGCGAGCTCCTTGCTCACTCTGTGGCGCGGACGCTCGGCAATCCAGATAAAATTGGTTTCAACGCTGCCCAAGTCAGCCGCCGCATTGTTTTCGAAAACACCTGTCGTTTGCTCAAGGACTGCAAAGACGCTGACTGACCTCGTGTCCGACCCCATGTTCTTGTGAAGGCGGTGACTTCACTGCCGGGTGTAAACAAGGTCGTCTCGGGTTTTGGAAGGGCGAGATTCCTGAACAGGCACATAAAATTCTTTGCCTTCATCGCCAAGCACAAAGGTTTTGGTGGTCACGTTGAGCTTCATTCCATTGAAGTGTTCCAGATTCTGGAAACTAAATTTCTGCTCGTCGACTTCGCCCTCTCGGAAGGAAATGGTGCAGGAGTTGAGGTTCGTTGTCTTTCCTTTTTCCCATCCTGAAGTCTGACACGATTGTGACGAACCGAGTATTGCGGCACCCTCGGCGGATTCGGCGGTTAGAGCGGAAATGAGAAGATTGAAATCGAGAAGATAGTCAAATGCTCCCGTTGTTTTTCTGGCCCTTAATTCGCCTTCATGTGAAAAGGTGAAAAAAGGTTGAGTGCATTTTTCATCTGCAAAAAAACCTCTCATGCGTCGAAATGTGAGGTTCTTTTGGAAGGTGAAGCTGTCTTTGATGTATAAGGTGTTTTTATCAAGAGCGAAACCAACGCAATTAGACCGCCATGTGCCCACGACCGCATCGAAAAAAGCCCGAGTCGTGTCGTCGCTCCGGTAGGTGGCGCAAACCTGTCGGCTTGGGTTGTCGACACAATAGCTGCCGAGCTTCGCCCTATCGGGGCTGTCGCCGCACGCACTCACCACGCCGACTCCCACAAGAAAAGCAGCAACTGGGGGGCGTGAGGCAAAGAGCGCAAGGGTGGGGCACAGTGTCATGGCTCGTGTCTCCGCGAAAGGGAACTTAGGGGGAGGCCATGGCAGCCTGACCGTCGCGTTGCCAGAGGGCCGAAGCAACACCGTCTTCCCCAAGCTCCGCGGAAAGCACGTTTGTCATCGACTCGCGCCCTTGGCAAACACGTGACAGAAGTCCACGCCAAAAAGGCAGCCCTCCATGCACGCGAGAGTAATGATTCACAAGCAAAAAGCTTTGAGCATAGAGGCGACCAACGTCTCGTCCTGAGGCTTCCGTAAAAGGACGATCGAGCGCGGGAGTGGTTCCCAAGAGCCCACTGTTTCCCGCCCAGGCGTTCCCTTGTTTCTTGAGCTCAATGGAGGCGGAAGAGGCGCGACGTCCTTCCATTTTTTGGGCCAATCCCTCACCCATCCATGACGGCACCACGTCACCGCAGAATGCATACAAATAGGCGTGGGTTGTTTCGTGCCTGGCGATGCGCGCAAGCCCGCGCGCCAGGTAGGTTTCCTCGGTTGCGTTTCGTGTGCGAGGAACGGGAATGCTCACAAGGCCGTCGAAAAGGCCGCCTGCCCAGGGTGGCGCATCGGTGTTTTCACGAAAGTCTTTTTGGGGATAAAGAAACGCCTTCAGGCGGGTGCTGGAAGGCACTGTCCCAAGCAGCCCTTGTGCCAACTCCCCGTGCGCTTCCTCCATGGCCTGTGCCACGGCATTTGCGAGCGAGCGCGGAATGCTGTCCGCGAAGGCGACCTCCACCACGCCGCCACGCTCGACGGTGTCTTGGACTTGGGCAAACGCCCGCTTGCGTTCGAGGCGCGTGCGGCGCGGAGCCACAAACGGATCGTCTGGCGAAAGTTTGTCGAGAAAATAGTCGGCGCGGTCGAGGTCGTCGCTTCGCAACGAAACATCCACCAGGACCTTAAGGCTTGCGGTGTCTGCAGTCGTTTGTCCGGCTTTGTCGACAAGTTCTTCGAAGAGTCCGCTGGCAAGGTCCACCGCGCCAAGCTTGAGCTTCAAAGAGGCGGCTGTGCGCGCCGCGTCGGCGTTGCCCAGGCGAGCGCTTTCATCGAGGAACTTCTCTGCCTCAGCGAACTGCTGGGCTTTGACCTTCACAAGGGCAAGAGCGAAGAGGGCTGTTGCCAGGTTCGCCTGCAACGGAGCATCGCCTGGGCGCAGGTTGAACTCCGCACGCAACTGGACAATGGCCCCCTCGTAGTCACCTGTCTGAAACTTTCCCCAAGCGCCGTCGAGCGCATTTTCGCCAAGCCCCCTCGCGCCTCGCGCCTCTGTCAAATTTGCCAGCTCGCTTGATGACGCTGTTCCTGTGTCCACGGACGCCTGCCCCGGAACCCCTTGGGACATTCTCCCCGTGCGGACTTGTGAGTTGAGAGGACTCGGCGCAGATGAAGAGACGTCTTCAGGCCCCCACACGACGTAGGCCGCAAACGCGCCCCCGGCAGTCGCGAGGGCGCCAAAGCCGAACAGTGCAGACTGCAGAAGCGTCATGGGTCTCCCGTGAGAGTGGAGAGCTCAACCTTTCTGAGGTTCCACTCGGTCCAGGACGCACAAAACTTCCATGTGCGAGGTGCCGGGGAACATGTCGAAGGGCTCGAAAACGACAACTTTGTAACCTTTACCACAAAGAGCTGCGGCGTCTCTGAGGAGTGTATCAGCAAAGCAGCTCATGTACACGATGCGCCTGGGAGCGAGGGCCGCGACTCGTTCGAGGACCTCGGGCTGACATCCGCGGCGAGAGGGGTTCAAAGTGACAACATCGTAACGAGGGTTCACTCCCTGAGCGATGACAACGGGAAGAACGTCTTCGGCACGGCCTTGAAAGAAGTCGATGTTCGGGATGCGATTGGATTCGGCGTTGGATTTCGCGTCGTCAATGGAGGACGCTGTTTCCTCGACACCTACAACCCGGCGGCACTGTTTGGCCAAAAGCAGGCTGATGCCGCCCACGCCGCAGTAAAGGTCGAGCGCATTTTCGCTTTGCGCCAAATCGGCGAGCTCGACAATGCGGTTGTACATGCGCTCTGCAACGTAGGGGTTTACTTGAAAGAAACTTTCGGCGCTCACGCGAAGTTTGAGGCCGCAGAGCTCTTCCTCAAGCGACCTTCGCCCCGAAAGCAGGACGTCTTTCATGCTCTCGCCTACTGCGCCATTGAGTTCGAAAATGGCGTTTCCCGCAGTCCCATTCACATGAAGAAGGACGCCTTCCAGCGTGGTTGAAAACCGCTCCATGAGGTCGCGCGCAAGCGGTGTGAATTTCGCCTTTTGAGCCGTGGATGTCACGAACGTCAGCAAGGTTTTTCGGGTTCGATGAGCCGTGCGTATGACAATGTAACGAAGGTCACCTTGCCGCGTGCGCTCGTCGTAAACGCTGATATCAAACGTTTTCAGCGCTCCTCGAAGGTGCGCCACAATGGAGTTGATGTGGGGCGTTTGCACGGGGCAATTGCCAATGTCAACAACCTCGTGGCTGCCGGGCTGGTAAAGACCGATGCTCAACCAGCGTTTGGGGGGCGTGGCCTTGGTGCCGGCGGGAGCCGGTCGAAAGAACCTCTCGCGCCGTTCGCTCACCACGAGCTTGGCCGTGTGGCGATATCCGAACCGAACATCGGACGCGGTGCAGTCCATAATGCGGACCCGGGCAAAGATGTCGCCTTTCGAAGCGACGAGTGCTCGGAAGTCCTGCGTTTTCAGCTGAAGCTGTTTGCGGTACTCGAGGTCGAGCAGAGAACAGGCCTGGCATTCCGCAAGAACCCGACAGGGATCCTCGTGGGAAACGAATTCCGCTTGGGGGTTGCCTCCCGTGGTTGTCAGCATGCGCCGCGTGGCTCCCCGCAAAATGGGACTGGCGTCACGGCCGGCGTCTCGTTCCACAGTTTTGGCCGGGGGTGGTCGGCGGCTTGGCGAAGTCTGACGTGACGAAGGGCGGGGGCCTTGGCCTGGGCTTGGCCGTCGCGGGGGCATCTTGCTCATACGGTTTCGAATTCCTGCGAAAAAAGTCGACCAAAAAGGAGGGGATGGGGAACAGCGGAGACCGGCGGATTTTCAAAAAACGAGACCTCGCCTCCTCTACTGGCTCCAGAATATTTTTTCAATCGCTATCTGGGAGTTGCGTTGGCGCAGCGACCCCGAGGGAAGCCTCCGATAAACCTTGTAGTCGAGCTCCCGTGCAAGCCCGCCCCAAATTCGGACCATGTTGGTCCAACGGGTGAATTCGATAGGTGTGGAAGCCGACTTGCTTGGCTTGTGCAGGTAAACGTCCGCGGCAACGTGGACGGCGGCGTGTTTGAGCCCCGTATAGGAATCGCCCTCCGTGCGGTCGAGAAAGGCAATAACGTCCCCATATTTGAGCCCTTCGAGAATCTCCACGGGTTCGAGCTCGCGGTAACCGAGCCAAAGAGCCTGCGCAAACTCGTCGTTGTTGATCATCGCTGCATGATGGCCGTCTTCTCGAACAAGATTGATATTGTCCATGAGCTCGACGCGAGGGTCGTTGAACCCCAGTGCCGTGGCGAAGCAATTGCGGCCGCGCAGAGGAGAATATCGGCCGAGAACCGTGCGCACATGCCGCGGCAAAAACAGTTCCAAGGGAATTTGCAGACTGCCTGGCTCATTCGAGGCAAGCAGGCTCTTCTCGACGTCCTGTGCCATGGCCTTGAAGGCTTGCCCAAAGTGGTCTTCGAGCTCGGCGCGGGTCTCGCTGTTTGCGAGCGCAAGTTCCCACTCTTTCAACATGAGGCTGGGTTTTATGGAGTTCTGAGCAATGGTGGCCGAGAGCTTCTGCAAATCGATCCAAACGAGGTCGCGGACTTCAAGAGAAAGGCGGCCTTCCTTCACGCGGGGAAGAATGGTGCTGCGAAAGTCGGAACGCAGCTTGTTTCCTTCGCGGGTGAGAAGCTTCTCGGCAAGTCCCTGCTTGGCCAATTGTTCAAGAATGGGTGCAGGTTCCAGGGTGTTGAGGCGCAGCACCACCGGCTCGGCGAGGTCGGGCTTCTTTTTGAGGGCCTCGATTCGAGTTCGCAAAATTGAGGCTGTTGGCGCTATGAGAAGGGGTTGCGTCAAGACAGTCAACGGAAAACGAGACGGAGGTGCATCGGGAAGGGGGCGTGGAAGCGCATTCCCTTGCAGACTTTGAGAAGGTCCTGGGGCGCGGTTGCCCAGGTTGTTGTTCCGGCGAACTGCGGGAAGGGTGCCTTGAGCCCACGCGTTCGAGCATGGCAACGCCAGGGTCGTCATTCCTGCAAGAAGCAGGAGAACAAGCCCTGCACTGCGCTTGGCAATGTGTTCTCGAAGAGGGAACCGACGGGTCGGCATGGTGCGAACCTCCGTGGGGCAAGCGTGATGTCACGCAGGGTCCACGGGAGGTCTTCGGAGAACGGGGAGCTGATAAAAATGTCGGCCAGGCACGCGTTGTGAGGGTGTGTCAGGAAATCGACGGTTTTTAGTTTCCGTGCTCGAAAAAGTCCTTCAAGCGCGCGTTCATCACCGTTCTACCCACCCAAAAGATTTCCGCGAGCTGACCCACCACATCGCGTGAAGGGCTTATTTGGCGAGCGGCTTTCTGAAGAAGATCGCCCGGAACGAGGAGAAGCCCGGCAAAGAGATTGATGCGCGCGCAAAGGAGTTCGTCGGCATCCGTGTCGGACAGAGGAACGCCGCTGCTCGAGTTCGCAGGCGTCGCCGAGTGAGACGATGCCGTGGGAAAGGGGTTTGAAATGCTTCCCACCTTGCCTGCGGCACCAGCTGTTCCAAAGCCACCCAAAGTGCCGTTGGAGCCTGCTCCAAGTAAAAAGGCCCGAGCGATTTCACGCGCCAAAAGGGTACGCACGTGAGGTTTCATTTCGCCGCGACGGCAACGGATGGTGGTCGTTTCATCGGCGCCTGTCCCCACGGTTGTCGCCACACAGGGGCGTCCGTCGGTAAGGCCCGGCTCGGATTCAGACACCTCTTGGAACACAAGGCGGGGAAACAAAACGGGGGCGATTTCGGGGATCATGACGGGGCAGCTTTGGACGTCGGCCGCGGCCAGAATTTGACGCGTCACGCGCACGCTTTCATCGCGGTACAAGTCAATGACCTGTTCGAACGAGCGCGACTCACCGGTCGATTGGTACTTTCCAGGGTTTCGGAAGAACTCGCGCTTCACTTCGTCGTGGTATCGACCCGAAATCGCGAAAGGACCATAGCCGCGGAACTCCTGAAGACTCTCTTCGAGATCGCTCTTACCCGAGATGATGTCCGTAACGAAACGGGCATCGATTTCGAGGTGGGAGGCGATAGCGTTCACCGTCTGGAGGGACTTGATGTTTTTCTTGCCCTTCTTCCAGTGACTACAGTCTGCAGGGTCGTAACCGAGAATAGCCCCAACGTGTTGGTCGATGACCTTCACTTCGAAGTTGTGCTTGATGTTCAACGCTTCCTTGCAGAACCGAAAAAGCTCCGCGCTGAGCGGATATCGGTTCTCGGCGGACTTCTTCATGAAGGCTCCACGGCGAGGCTTTGTTGTATTTGCAAGAGACTCTAGTGAAATAAACAACGCTACCTCACCGTGTTTGTCAAGCCGACCGAGCGTGTCAACCGCGCACGGAGTGTATTCTGCTGCTGAAGGAAGCAGAAATGCCTTCCTCTTGCCTGGTTTTTTTTGCCTTGTGGAAGTTTGACAGAGGTTGATGAACTCTTGGGCACGTGTTGTTACGCTGTGGAGAGCGCGGCCAGCTTCGAGATGAATGCAGTCATGTGACACGCCTGCCATGAGGCGATGAGTAAGAGGGCCAAGGAGAGGTTTATGGGCTTTAGGATAATGACCAACATCTCGTCCATCACCGGGCAGCGCCATATGCGCAATACGCGCCGGTTGTTGGACCAGAGCCTCGAGCGCCTCTCGTCTGGCTTCCGCATCAACAAGGCGGGGGACGACGCGGCTGGCCTCGCCATCAGCGAAAAGATTCGTGCGAAAACGCGCGGTCTCATGCAGGCGCAACGGAACGCGAACGATGGCATTTCGCTCATACAGGTCGCCGAAGGTGGCCTCAATGAAATCCAGAATATCCTTATCCGTATGCGAGAACTCGGTGTGCAATCGGCTTCCGACACCATCGGGCCGAAAGAACGCGTGTATCTTGACAACGAATACCAGGCGCTGAAGTCGGAAGTCGACAGAATCGCGAACTCCACCGACTTCAACGGGACGCAGCTGCTCGATGGCACCGGCGGCACACTGGACATTCAAGTAAACACGGGTGGTGAAAACCTCCTGGGAGTCGACCGCATCACGTTTGATGCCTTTAAGGCAGACGCAAACGTGGACAAACTTGGACTCACCGACCTTGCACTCGACACCAAGCCGGGCGCGCAACAGACCCTTGCCGTGGTCGACGACGCCATCGACTATGTGTCCGCCATCCGTGGCGACTTGGGCGCCATTCAGAACCGTCTTGTGTCGACCATCAACAACATCGGCATCAGCGTCGAAAACCTTTCGGCTGCCAACAGCCGCATTAAAGACGTGGACATCGCCGACGAGAGCTCTGAACTGACGCGCAACAACATCTTAATGCAGTCGGGAACGTCGGTTCTCATGCAGTCGAACCAGGTTCCAAAAATGGCCCTCCAGCTTCTGCAGCAATAGCAAAACGGCTGAGGTTTCATATCTTTACAATACGATTGCGTATTCTCCAAGGGCTCAGCGGCACTCGCTTTCCAGGGGGATGTTCAAAGGCATGAGCCCGTGGCGCACCTTGTGCTCACCCGTGAGCATACCCGCTGCGAGCTTCAAGACGGCTGCAGAGGGAACGTCCTTGGCGCGTTCTGCGCGAATGCCTGCGGTCGTTTTCACCTCGACATCCAAGGCATTCCAAATGTCGTCGAAAATCTTCGTGGCCTTGGCAACTTCCTCTCGTGCCTTGGCGTCGCCTTGCTGCGTTCGCGCGGCGATAGAGAACTCTCGGAAGGAACCGCCGAATGTAATGAGGTCGAAGTTCGCTGAGCCCAAAAAAATTGTTTCGTCGTCGATGATGATGGTTTTGGAGTGTTGTTGTTGGTCGATGTCTATGCGTTTATAGGCACCTTCCTGCGCAGGGGCATCGAAGCGCTTCGACTTCAGGCCGACGCGCCAGCGAAACGAATTGTCCCACGAGTTGAGTCGAGCCTGCGCGTCGACGTCGGGTGTGGTTTTGTTCAAATGAACGCGCGCGGCACCCACCATTTCGTGGAAAATGAGGTTGGGCGTGAAAGTGAGTGCCTGATCGATAATCATTTTCACGTTTTCGGAGCCGAGCCGGGCGATGGCGTCGGCAAAGGCCTCCGCGACGCCGGGATTGTAGGCGAGCATGTTGTACATTCGCACGTTTTTCTTCGCACCTCGAATGAGCTGCAGGACGGTGTGCTCCACGTTGCGAACGCTGTCATCGCCATTGTTCTCGGCCCAGCGGATGTCCACATTTTGTGCCGCTTCACCGGGTGCTGGCGGAGGTGCGCAGGCGATGGCGCCCTGGCTTCCGTCAGAGAGGCGTTGCATTTCGCCAAGCCACTTCGTGACGACACCGCGACTGCGATCGGTGGCGCGGCCTTTGTACTTTTCCACCTTGAGTGTTTGCTCGGCGGCAAGGCGGAGATCGGGGCCGAAGGCCAACTGCGCCAGTGCGGCAGCGGGACCTTTCACCACCATGCCTTCGTCGTAGTTCAGCAGGTTGTTGTCGGTGGGATTCTTCGAGGCAACCCACATGGAGGGACGTTGTGTGAACGCATCGGCAATGACAATTTTCGAGTGGTCGCTTTTTCCTGCCAGGTGGAGCTTTGGAAGCTTCTTTGCCAGAAAGTCTTTCACCCAGGGATTGTTCGCAAACACTGAGGTGAGAGCCCCCATGTTGGCGGGCAGGCCCATAGGTTTTTTTGTGTCGAGGTCGGAGTCGAGCGCCACAACGGCACCGAGCCCATTCAAGTTGGGAGTGTTCTTGTCGAAGTCCCGAAGGGCATCCCAAAGAGGATCGAGTTCTGACGAAAATCCGAAGACGTTGACGTTGTCGCGCAGAAAAACGATTTCGAGTCCGGGATTATTCTTCCTGACCTTCATCATCTCACGCACGATTTCCGTTCCCCAGGCGCCTCCAAACAGCATGATGTCAAGAAAGAGCGTCTCTTTCGCCCCTTGAATGACATCTACGAGCCCCTTGTGAAGAGGAGAGCTCAGGGCAGGATGTCCTCGCAGCGATTCATGCGTGGTATCGGCCCCGGAAAGGGCGTACTCCACGAGCTCCGTGGCAATTTTCGGATCGAAATAATTCGTGTCGGAGATCGATTTGAACGCTTCGTTGTAGTTGAAGCCGGCCGCGCTCGAACCATGCGAGTAAAATGTGATGGCATTGCCCGGCACCCAACGGGTGAGCCCTTTCTTGGGCTCGTACTTGCTGCCAAGCCCAAGGTAGCCTCCTTTGGCCTGGTAGCAGCTCACTCCATTGCCTACATAGTCGGCGATGCGCACCGGCTTGGAGCCCGCACACTGCGTGTCTGTGGCTTTGCCGCTGTCACGAACTCCTGCGTTGTAGGTGCGTGTTTTGCAGCCAGACGGAAGAACGACGGCGCCGAAGAGCGGTGCGAGAAGAACAAATTTGCGGTTGCTGGGACGCAATGTCATGTAAGCCTCACGGGCGAAAAGGAAGGTGTCATCGACGCACGTGGGCGTCGTTCCCTCAGGCCCCACCTTGAGCACAGGGGAGGACGTTGGACACTCCGAGTTTCGCAGGCTTGGGTGCCAATGTGATGCTCTGCAGGGGCGTCGAGGGTTTGACGCTCTACGGAGCCCCTCTCGGGCCATCGGCCATTTTCGAAAATGCTCCCAGGAACACGGCAATGCGCGCACAGACGTCCGCAGGCCCTAGGCCAAACCGAAGGTAACGCTTGCCTTCGTGCTCAAAGGCTTTGGGCAGAACCCCACTTTGGCCAACGAGGGTGTCGAACTGGCGTTCCGAGAGGCGTGCCTCAAGGCGCACAAGAAAGAAGCTTGCGCGCGTTTCGAAGGGCGTGAAGGCAAAACTGCAGTCAGGAGAGTCCCGAGTCTGCTGGAAAAGGAGGTTTGCCTGCTCCTGCATGGCATCCCAGTTTGCCTGGTAGTGCGCCCGACGCTGGAGGGCGGCCCGTGCAATTTTCAGCGCGTAGGGGTTGAATCCGAGGGCCAAAGTGAAGGAACGCGGAAAGAGGCCGACGCCGAACCCGAGCCGGAGCCCGGGCAGTCCGAAGAACTTGCTCATGCTTCCCAAAACGAAAACGTTCGCGTGGCATTGGGGGAGCGAGAATAAAGACGCTGAAAAAGCATCGTAAACGGCATCCACCACGAAGGTGTGTTTGGGGTGCTTTTCCACCAGAGACACAACAGCCTCAAGGCTCAGGGCATGGCCCGTGGGGTTGTTGGGGGTGGCAAGCAACACGAGCCGAGGCTTTGGTGCGCCGGAAAGAAGTGCGTCGAGAGCGTCCAGGTCGTACGAGAACCCGCGGCTCCCGACGTTCACGGGAAATGATTCCGCGGCGAGTCCAAGCCCTTCCGCGAGCGAAGCGTAGTTGCTCCAGGAAAAGCTTGGCAGCACGACGTTGCCCAAGCGCGGTGCCTTCCACAGCAGAATTTTGAGCAAGGCGTCTTCGGCGCCATGAAACAGACAAAGAGACGCGCGTTCCGACGTTTGGGGCAGGCCCAGGGCGTGGGCAAGTTCCGTGTGGAAGGCGCTCGCAACTTCTGGAGGTGTGTAGCGCCTGCCTTCAAAGGCGTCGCCGTCCTCCAGGAGTCGTGAAACTTCCTCGGGGTGGTGAAAAAAGTATTCGTTTCTGTTTAATCTCAACACGGTGTTCAACGCTGTCCTCGCAGGCCGAGGCGCCTATCCTCAGGGCTTTCAGGCCCTCCCGGCGACTCCCGTGGGTACCACGTGTTTTCAAAATATATCAAGGTTGTAAAGCGTTCTCGCGAACGCCCTTGAACTCTTCCGGAGGAAACATGGAAAGGGCACAGGCAGGCGAACACACGCTTGCGGCGGCACGGGCGGCCATTTTTGGGCGCATTTGGGCGCATTATCGGGCCCAGGTGGCCCAGGTGCCCCTCATCGAAGACGCCCTCCGGGCGAAGGGCGAGGTGTGGAGTGAAGATCATGTCGCATTCCGAACGCTTCCAGGAGCGCACTGCGGTGCGGCTGTTCTTCAAGGCCTGTTTGAGGCGCTTGGGTACGAGCGCCAGGATTCCCTGCGTTTCGAAGACAAGAAGCTCAATGCCTTCTGGTTGAAGCCGCCGGTTGCCCCAGGCGCGGCCAGTGCCGATGTCTCTCCCAAGGTCTTCGTCAGCGAACTTTCGGTTCAAGAATTTTCGGTTCCGTTCCAACGCGTGATTGAAAAATACGCATCGAGGGTGGAGGCAAGCCCGATTGCGCGCGTGCGCGAGCTCGTGGCGCAGCTCGAAAAAGAAGGCAACGTGCAAACGCCAGACGTTGCCAAAAGCCCGGAGGCCATTGGGAAAGCCTGGAACGACCTCGTTGATGTTGTGGCGTGTGCCCTGACATCGACGCCGTCGTGGGGGGCTGCGACGCGGGGCGATTACGAAGTCTTGCGTTCAGAAAGTGAATACGCAGCCTGGACTCTGCTTTTTGGCCCACGCGCGAACCATTTCACGGTGAGTGTTCACCTGATGAAGGGGTTTTCATCGCTCGAAGAATTCAATGCCTACCTTGCCCAAGCGCTTGGGGTTCCCATGAACGCGAGCGGAGGCGGTGTGGTGAAGGGCGGTGCGCATTTTCGTCTCGCCCAAAGCGCCACTCTCGCGCACCCCCAGCTCGTCGCGCTGCAGGAAGGAGCCTTGGCCGTGCCGTATGCGTTCGTCGAATTTGCCTTCCGCTTTCCCCTGGACGGATGCTCCGACGATGGTGCTTGGAACTCCTACTATCAAGGTTTTGTCGTGAGCAATGCCGACCGCATTTTTGAGTCGACCAACGCGAGGTCTTGAACACGAGCGGCAACCTCGGCGTTCTTCCTGTCTATTGCCCAGTTACTCTTGCTGTGATGTCCGGTTTCCGGTTGAGTCTTCCGTTGCAACCTTCGAGACGCAACGGAGAAGACAACATGATAGCAACGCACGAAGTCCTCGCTGAAAATCGCGCAGTCGCCTCGGCTGAAAACGTCTCGCAAAATCTCATGTTTCCTTATTCCGGCGCTTTGCCGTCTCTCACTCGCGAGGCGTCGCGCCCTTTTCCTGACGTTGTGTGTTTGTCGCACCTTCGTTGGAGCTTTGTTTATCAGCGTCCGCAGCACCTTCTGTCGCGTTGTTTGTCAGGCGGTGGACGTGTCTTCTTCTTTGAGGAGCCTCGTTTCGAGCCGGCGGCCGGCGGTGTGCCTTGTGAACCCCGTCTCACCCTCGTTGAAGACGACACTGGCGTCATTGTCTGCACGCCGGTGTTTTTCCAGTGCCCTGATGGGGCTCCGGCAGACGCTGTGTCGTCGGAAATCGCGGAGCTCAAAGTGCGCGCTCTGCTCGACGAACTTTTGGTGCAGGAGGGCATCGAGCGTTACATTTTGTGGTACTACACACCCATGGCGCTGGGGTTCACGCAGCACCTTGAGCCCGAGGTCGTGGTCTACGACTGCATGGATGAGCTTTCCGCCTTCCGTTTCGCTCCTCCGCTGTTGAAAGAGCGCGAACGCGCGCTTTTCCGCATGGCCGACCTCGTTTTCACAGGTGGCCTTTCTCTTTATGACGCGAAGAAGGACCATCACGATTCCGTGTTTCCATTTCCAAGCAGCGTCGACGTTTCGCATTTCGGCAAAGCGCGTTTGCCTCTGACAGTTCCCTCCGATCAAGCGGGCATCCCTGGGCCGCGGGTGGGGTTTTGCGGCGTCATTGATGAACGCATGGACCTGGAGCTCCTTGCCAAGGTGGCGTCGGCCAGGCCTCATTGGAGTCTCATTCTCGTCGGACCTGTGGTGAAAATCGATCCAGCCACTCTTCCCAAAGCTTCGAATATCCATTTTCTGGGTTCGAAAACGTATGCTCAGCTGCCGTCGTATCTTGCTTCGTGGGATGTGGCCATGATGCCTTTTGCGCAGAACGAATCGACGCGCTTCATCAGTCCCACCAAAACTCCTGAATACCTTGCGGCAGGAAAGCCTGTCGTATCGACACCCATTCAAGATGTGGTGCGCACCTACGGGACAAGGGAACTCGTGCGCATCGCGCACACCGCCGAGGAGTTCGTGGCGCACGTGGAAAGCGCACTGACGCGGGAAGGACGCTCTGTGGAATGGTTGCGTCGCGTGGACGTCTGCCTTGGGGAAAACTCATGGGACCTCACCTGGAAGCGCATGGCTGCACTCATCGAGAAAGCCGTGCGCTTGAAGGCGACCGCAAGCGCACCCTCGAAGCAAACGGTGAACGCGCCGCTTCTTTCATGAAGGCGCTCCCAGGCGTCGCACGTCCCGACGCGGCGTGGAGGCCGTCGGTGCAAACACCCGTGGAACTTTGGGTGGGACCGGAGTGCAGCATGACGCGCGTGCGCGACACCTACAAAGACCAAATTGCGCTCACCGGCCACGACAAGCGCGACGAGGACGTCGACCTCTTTGCGGCCATGGGGGCCTCGGCGGTGCGTTACCCCGTGCTGTGGGAACGCACCGCTCCCGTGTGGGGGGAGTCGCCCCGTTGGGAGTTCGCGGACAGGCGGCTCGCACGTTTGCGCTCTTTGGGCCTGCGTCCCATCGTGGGCCTTTTGCACCATGGCAGCGGCCCTTCCTACACCTCTCTGCTCGACGCACAGTTCCCTAAAAAGCTTGCAGCCTTCGCGGCACTCGTGGCGGAAAGGTTCCCTTGGGTAGACGCCTATACACCTGTGAATGAGCCTTTGACCACAGCTCGTTTTTCGGGGCTCTATGGCCTTTGGTATCCGCATGGAAACGACGATGCGACGTTTGCGCGCTGCTTGTTCAACCAGTGCCGGGGCGTCGTTGAGGCGATGCACGCCATTCGCCGGGTGAATCCTTTTGCAAAACTGGTGCAAACAGAAGATCTTGGACGCGTAAGAAGCACTCCTCTCCTGGCCTATCAGGCTTCGTTTGAAAACGAACGGCGCTGGCTGACCTACGATCTTCTTTGCGGTCGAGTGAACGAGCAGCACCCGTTGTGGAGCTCTTTGGTGCTTTCCGGACTCACGCCACGCGAACTCGACACGTTTCAGGCGGACCCTTGTCCTCCCGATGTCTTTGGCGTCAACCACTACATTACGAGCGACCGTTTTCTGGATGAGCGCCTGGAGCGTTACCCCGTTCGAATCCACGGCGGCAATGGACGCCATGCCTATGCCGACACCGAGGCTGTGCGGGTGGAAGTGGTTCCCGAACCTCACCGTTTTGCACGCGTGTTGACGGAAACCTACGATCGTTATCATTCTTTTTTGCCCGATTCGGGGGTGGCTTTAACGGAAGTCCACCTTGCGTGTTCTCGCGAAGAACAGTTCCGCTGGCTCCGTGAAGCTTGGTGCGATGTGGAGTTTTGTCGGAAGGCGGGTGTCGACGTCCGGGCTCTCACCGTGTGGAGCGTCTTTGGTGCCTTCGACTGGAATTCGCTTCTGACGCGCAACGAGGGAGCTTACGAAACGGGTGTGTTTGACGTTCGAGGTTCAAGTCTTCGCGCCACGGCACTGGCCCCTCTCGTTGCCACCCTTGCGAAGCCGGAAGGACGAACACTCAATTCCATTGACAAGGAAACAACTTCCGAGAGCAATGCTGTGTGCGGCGGTGCTCCCGTGTTCGAAGAAAAAGGCTGGTGGCATCGGCCTGAAAGGCTCGTTTTCCAGTCGCGCCGCTTCAACCCGTCTCATCTTTCAAACGTTCTGCGTTCCGTCGTGCCGGCGCGTGGCCGCGGGCGCCCCGTGCTTATTACGGGTGCCACGGGACGTCTGGGAAGCGCGTTTGCGAGGGTCTGTGCGCTTCGGGGGCTTCCCTATCGTGTGCTGACCAGAAGCGAACTCGACATCGCTTCGGAAGAAGACGCACGCAACGTTTTAGCCGCAACGTCTCCTTGGCTCGTGGTCAATGCCGCGGGCTATGGACGCGTCGATAAGGCGGAGTCGGACGTCGCCATGTGCCTGCGCGAGAACACCCAAGGCCCCGCCGTGCTTGCCAGGGCCTGCGCGCGCAAAGGGATCCGTTTTCTGACGTTCTCGTCCGACCTTGTGTTCGATGGTGCCGAGGCCGAACCCTATGTGGAGTGCGATGTGACCCGTCCGCTGTCGGTTTATGGGCGAAGCAAGTCACTCGGGGAACACGATGTTCTTGAAGCTCATCCCGGTGCTCTCATTATCCGCAGCGGAGCGTTTTTTGGTCCTTGGGATGACACGCACTTTCTGGCAGCTGCACTGGCGCGCTTGCGTTGTGAAGGCGAGACTCCCGTGGAAGCGTTCGATGGCCACACGCTTTCTCCTACCTATGTGCCCGACGTCGTGAACGTCGCGCTCGACTTGGGGCTCGATGGCGAACGCGGCATCGTGCATTTGGCCAACAATGGTGCCGTCACCTGGTACGCATTCTTGCACCTTGCGGCAGGCATGGCGGGCCTTTCTCGCTCGAGGCTGCAACCTTGTGCAGCCTTGGATCTGGGTTGGTGCGCGCCTCGTCCTCGCCACAGTGTACTTTGCAGCAACCGCGGAGTGGGTCTTCCCACTTTGGGAGATGCGCTTTCGCGTTACCTTGAAGAAACGACGTTCAACGAACATCGACGCCTTAAAGAGGGAGTGTGATTATGCGCCACAAAAAAGAGATAGGAATTGCGGGAGCGGGTTTCGCCGGAGCCGTGTTGGCGCGTGAGCTCGCGGAAAGCGGCAAATACGAGGTTGTGGTCTTCGACGAGCGTCGGCACGTGGCGGGCAACTGTCACACCGCGCGGGACGCCGAGACGGGAGTCATGGTTCATGCCTATGGTCCGCACATCTTCCACACGAGCCGGGAGGACGTTTGGAGCTATGTGAACAAGTTTGCACGTTTTCGTCCTTTCACAAACCGCGTGAAGGCCGTGACGGCTCGGGGGCTCTTCACGCTGCCCGTGAACCTTCTCACCATCAATCAGTTCTTTGGAAAGTCGATGCGACCCTGGGAGGCGCGCGAGTTCATCGCTTCTCTGGGCGATCGCAGCATGGAATCGCCCCGCAACTTCGAAGAGCAGGCCCTGAAGTTTTTAGGACGCGAACTCTACGAAAATTTCTTTTACGGTTACACGAAGAAGCAGTGGGGTGTAGAGCCCTCTTGCCTTCCGGCTTCGATTCTTCAACGCCTGCCCGTTCGGTTTAATTACGATGACAACTACTATGCAAGCCGGTACCAAGGGATTCCCGAGCAGGGCTACACGGCTCTTGTTGAAAATTTGCTCGATCATCCGGGCATTCATGTGCGACTCGGCGAGCGTTTCGACCCTGCCTACACCAACGAATTCTCGCACGTCTTCTACAGTGGACCCATGGACGGTTTTTTCCAGTACGAATTTGGAAAGCTTCAATACCGCAGTTTGAACTTCGAACGGATTTCGGAAAAAGAAAGTGTTGACGACTTTCAAGGAAACGCCGTCATCAATTACTGCGAGGAGTCGGTTCCCTACACCCGCATCACCGAGCACAAGCACTTCGCGCCCTGGGAAGAACACAAAGGCACGGTGTGCTTCCGCGAATTCAGCAAGCTTGCACAAGGCGATGACACGCCATACTACCCTTTGCGGCTTGAAAGCGACAAAGACCTTTTGTTACGTTATGAAGAGCGCGCGGAGTCGCAGAACCGCGTCACATTCATCGGTCGTTTAGGCACCTATCGTTATCTCGACATGCATGTCGTGATTGGAGAATCGATAGACTTGGCTGCGGCCTGCCTCGCAAACGAGACTTGCGCACAATGGCCGCGCTTCAGTCGTTCCCGAACCTGAATTCCGAAGAAGCGTCTTGAACGCCGTCGGAGTGTTTGCTAGCGTTAAGGAAAACAAACCGAAAATGCTGCAAGGAAACGTGCGTGAAGAAGCCCACAGACGAATCGTACCCGCGCCCTCAGTTTCGCCGAGAAGACGCCTGGCAGAACCTCAACGGCACTTGGGCGTTCGCGTTCGACAATGAAGGCATCAGTTCTCGCCCCAGCGAAGTGCCCTCGTGGCCCTACGTGATTGAAGTGCCTTTTGCTCCGGAAACCATCCGCAGCGGACTGCACGACACCGGATTCCACACGAACTGCTGGTACGAACGTGAATTCGAAGTCGCGCCGGAAAAGGGGCGAGTGATTCTTCACTTCGGGGCGGTCGACTACCACGCACGTGTGTGGGTGAACGGAGCTTTCCAAGGGGAACACAGAGGAGGGCACACCCCGTTTTCCTTCGACATCACCGATGCGCTCGTGCCCGGTGGCGGGCCTCAGACACTCACCGTGTGGGCGGAAGACGATCCGGCCGACCTCGCGAAGCCACGGGGCAAGCAAGACTGGCAGCTTGAACCTCACAGCATTTGGTATCCGCGCACCAGCGGAATCTGGCAAACGGTTTGGCTCGAATGCGTGCCGCAAACCTACATTTCAAAAGTCCGCTGGACGCCTCATTTCGAGCGGTGGGAAATCGGCTTCGAAGGGTTCGTGGAAGGGCGTGGGCCCCAAGACCCTGGTGCACTGGAAATGCGCGTGACGCTTTCGTGCGGCGACGCCATCATTGTTTGCGACACCTACCGAGTGAAGGCCTCGGAAGTGCACCGACGCATCGTTCTTTCCGATCCGGGAATCGACGACTATCGGAACGAACTGCTTTGGAGCCCGGAGCGTCCCACCCTTATTGAAGCAAAAATCGAACTCCTTCGAGAAGGCAAACTCGTCGACACCGTTTTTTCGTACACGGCTCTGCGCACCGTTTCGGTGCGCAACGATCATTTTCACCTCAATGGACGTCCGTATTATCTCCGTTTTGTGCTCGATCAGGGCTATTGGCCCGAAACGAACATGACGGCTCCCTCGCCCGAGGCGCTGCGCCGCGACGTCGAACTTGTGAAGGCCATGGGTTTCAACGGCGTTCGCAAGCACCAAAAAATTGAAGATCCCCGTTTCCTCTACTGGGCCGACAGACTCGGGCTGCTCGTGTGGGAAGAAATGCCTTCCGCCTACAGATTCACAGAAAAATCGGTGGAAAGGCTCACACAGGAGTGGATGGAGGTGTTGGCGCGCGACTCCAGCCACCCGTGCATCATTGCTTGGGTGCCTTTCAACGAATCTTGGGGGGTGCCCGATCTTCCCGCCACGGCCTCGCACCGTCACTACGTTCAGGGCTTGTATCATTTGACGAAAAGCATCGACCCGACCCGCCCCGTGGTGGGCAACGATGGTTGGGAAAACCTCGCCACCGACATCGTCGGCATTCACGACTACGAAGCGCATGCGTCGAACCTTGCGGTTCGTTACGGAACTCTTGAGAAAAACGGCAACCTGGCCGGCCATGTGCTGCCCGCGGGGCGCGTGTTGGCTCTCGATGGGTTCCACCACGAGGATCAAGCGTTTATGCTGACCGAGTTTGGGGGCATCGCCTACTCCAAAGATCAGAGCGAACATGCCCAAAAGGCCTGGGGCTATTCACGCAGCGAGTCGTCGAACGAACTCTATTTTCGTTACTCCGAGCTTCTTTCGGTTGTGAATCGCATCGAGATGTTCGGAGGTTTTTGCTACACGCAGCTCACCGACACGTTTCAGGAAGCCAACGGACTGCTTTACGCCGACCGCACGCCGAAGTGCCCCCTCGATGCCATTGCCGCGGCGACGCTCGGACGCGTGGCAACGCCTGCCGCCCTCGAAGGGCTTTCCACGAAGGGCGAGCGCCTCGAGTCGCACGCGCCGTCGGAGCCTCTCTGCCTGAAAGAGTCCTTGCTTTGACGTGAGCTAAAACGAGGTGCAGGTCGCCCTGCGGACTCTCGGGGAGAATATCAGCATTTGGCGGCGCAGACAGTCAGGTCCTGTGCATCGGCCGCAGGAAGGAGCTCTGTTCCTTTGTCGTCGAACACCTTCAATTCGATGCGCCGCTTTCCGACGTTTGTGAACTCGTACTCGAAGTCTGCATTTTCACCCATCCCATCGCGAATGGGCCACTTGGCGTCGGCGACAAGACTCCACCGCGAGGCACCAGGAGCGCGGATGCTGAATGAGAACTTTTTGCTCGAGTCTGCATTGACCTGGACGATTGTCACCTTGGGTGCCATTCGTGCAACTGGGTTGGGCTGTGAGGGTGCCTCCCCCTCGTTCTTGGAAGGGGTGTCTTTGGCTGCCGCCTTTTTCCTGACCTCGTTGTTGAATGCCGTGAGCCGAGAATACACCCGATTTTCATTGACTTCATCATCGTGGCCCCACTTGAAGACGTCTTCCTTGGGTTGTGCCATATGGGTCGTCATGTAGTTCATGCGAGCCTGTTCTGTCACGTGGTCGCTGCGGATGCCTTCAGGAGCGGACTCCACCGCGCCCGGTTTCTCAAGGCTCACGAGGCCGTTTGAGTGCCGAGTTCCCGCGATAGCGCGACGGCAACTCTGGCGATACCCAGTGACTAGGCAGATAGCATCACCGCGAGCCATGTAGTCGCCGACTAATCGCAGTGCTCTGCCATCGGGACTTTCATCTTCACCCGTGATCGTCTTGCCCTTGAGATTGTTGGTAAGTTCCATCGCCGTGGCTTCGCAGGAAGTTCCGAATAGGTGTTCCTTCGGAAACGAAACGACAGAGATGGGAGAATTGATCTCTACGAAAAGGACGTCAAACTTCACGTGTCCGCCATCGAGCGGTTCACAATGGATCGCTCGGATGGTTAATGAAGGCAATGCTGGCTTTTCAATTGCCGCGCCGCTCTCATTTCGCGCGATGGCTGCACCCGATTCTCTATTGCAGGCTATCGAAAATGCCAACATTGCGAAAAGAAAGATCGACGCGCTTCGTTTTGAACTGTCTGCCATGCTGGATTCCTATTCGAGTGACTCCACCGCTCTCTCGTCGTTCCCCATGGCTATCGCCGTTTCCAATGGATATTTGAGGGCGCCTTTCGCAAATGCATGCATTTGCTCGAAATAAACAAGGCTAGCTGACTCGACGTTTGCCCTCGGCGACCCTCTCGCGATTTCAGGGGCGATGCTCTTCGAGCGCCCCTCATCATTTTTACCGCACGCAGCGCGAAGGCAAATTTCTAAGGAGGATCCCTTCGCATGCAAGCGAGGAAATTCGAAGAATTTATGAGACGTGCCCTGAATAAATCGGTCTCGCTTTTCAGGTGGGAGACCTCTCTTCACTTTCCGAAAGCAGAAAATCGGCAAGAAGACGGCAGGCAATTTCCTTTCGGTAGTCGGCCGTAGAGCGCACGTCGTCGATGGGACACAACAGGCTTCGAAGCAAGGCGACGGCAGCCTGGGCATCGGTCTCGGTGGCGCCTGTTCCTGAAGCGCTGGTGGGTTTTCCACGCAGGAAGTTTTCCACGGCGCGGACGCGTAAGGGAACAGGAGCGATAGAGGCGTAACACAGGCGGACATCGATAATCATGCCTCCCCGCGTTCGGAGCGCTCCGGCAAAAGCGACTTTGGAAATGGCTTGCGCGCGACGCGTGCCCACCTTGCGGTAGCCCATGCGCCATTCCGTTTCCAGCGAGTTGCGACGAGGAATGAAAATGCGTGTCAGGAGCTCATCGGGTGCGAGTTCCGTTTTTTTGTAACCGAGATGGAAGGCGTCGGCGTGCACGAAACGACGTCCGCGAGCCGAAGTCAGCTCGTAGGAAGCGTCGAGGGCCATAAGGACAGGAGGGGAATCGGCTGCGGGCGAAGAGTTTGCGATGTTCCCCGCGAAGGTCCCGCGGTTCTGTATGGCGGGTGCGCCTGTGGCCCGAGCGGCGAGGCAAAGGGCGGGAAATTCCGCAGCCACCACGGGGTGAGCGCACGCCTGCGCATAGGTCGTGAGGGCGCCGAGCACCACAGCGTCTTCGCGCACGTCTATGGTTTTGAGTTCAGCAAGGCAAGAGAGGTTGACAAAGGGGCCCTGTGAAACGTCGACAGGACGCGCGCCGAGTTGCACCATGAGGTCGGTGCCGCCGGCGAAGGCTCGGGCAGGTTTGGAACAGGCCGCACCCCGCGCGAAGTGTTCCAGCGCGTCGTCTAAGGTGGTGGGAGAGAGGAATTCGAGCTCGGCGGTGTGCCCTCTCATGGCTTGGCTCCTTGGCTCGCGGCGAGCACGGCATCCACGATTTTCACATAGCCTGTGCAACGGCACAGATTCCCCGACAGCGCTTCTCGGATACTTTCTTCCGTCACCGTTCCTTTTTGCGAGTCCTGCAAAAAAGCCACAGTGGCCATCACCATGCCTGGCGTGCAGATGCCACACTGGGCTCCACCGCACTGAAGGAACGCCGATTGAATGGGGTGAAGGGCAGGCGGTGTCGCGGCAGCACCTGCACCAGCGCCAGCGCCATGGAGTGCGACGCCTTCAATGGTCAAGACCTCGCCGCCTTGCACCTGTGCGACAGGCACAAGGCATGAGTTTACAAGCACGCCATC
Organism: Silvanigrellales bacterium; assembly: GCA_020247005.1. GTDB lineage: Bacteria > Bdellovibrionota_B > Oligoflexia > Silvanigrellales > Silvanigrellaceae > JADCJN01. The sequence continues at coordinate 22,517 of JADCJN010000029.1, read as the reverse complement.
GACAAGCACCGAGCACGCGCCGCACTCGCCTTCTCCGCACCCTTCTTTGGTGCCCGTGAGTCCAAGTGTTTCACGCAAAACGTCGAGGAGGCGCGCCATGGGGGGAACGGCCACCTCAACGTCGTCTCCGTTCACCCGAAATTTCAGAGTGTTGTTCAAGGTGTGTTTCCTTTCGCCTGAAGAGCTTGGAAGATGTCTTCAGGCAAGATGGGAATGCGCGTGAAAGAAACACCGAGGGCGTCTTCTAGCGCACCGGCGAGTGCGGGTGCGACGCCATCCATGGGAAGCTCGCCGATGCCCTTGGGCGTCTGTGCTTCGGGTGTCCCTTTGGGGTGTTCAAAAAAGCGCACCGAAATGCGGGGCACATCAAGTGCCGTGGGAATAATGTAGTTCGTCAGCCGTGCGTTCGACATGACTCCGTTTTTCCAGGCCACTTTTTCGGAAAGCGCGTAGCCAATGGCCTGCACCACGCCTCCCTCCACCTGTCCGGCTGCAAAGAGAGGGTTGATGACCTTTCCGATGTCTTGCACGGCTGAAAACGCTTCGACCGTCACTTCGTAGGTCAAAAGATCCACCGACACCGCAGCGGCGTAACACGCCCAGGCGAAGGTGGGGTAGGCGTCGCCACGGTAAGTTTTGTCGTCCCAAATGAGTCCGGAAGGTGGCACGTACTGGCATTCCTGGCGCAACGCTTCGGGTGCGACGTTGCGCTGCGCCGCAGCCGCAAGAGCCGCCTTGCGAAAGGAGTCCGCATCGGCGTGGGTTCCCGCACTCAGAAATCCGCCGGCATCGAGTTCGGCGCGGAGCGCGCGGGCGGCCTTTTCCACGAGCCCTCCGACAATCATGGTGGTGCGGGAGGCCACTGTAGGGCCGCTGTCGGGGACGTGCGCTGTGTCGGGGGTTGCCACGAAGGCGGCGTCGACTTCCGTGTCTGCGGCATCGGCGGCCATCTGAGCGAGAATGGTGTGCGCGCCTTGGCCCATTTCAGTGCTCGCAACCAGAATGCGCAGGCTGCCGCAGGGAGCGATGTCCACAGCGGCCACCGAGGCGAGATTTTTTTCGCCGGAGCCCGTGAAACCGGCGCCATGAAAGAACGTCGCGGCCCCAAGCCCCTTGCGTGTGCGGAGCCCGGCGGGTGACGCGTTGTGCGCCGCGTACTCTCGCGCTCTTTCGTCGAAGCGAATGTCTTCGTGCGCCATGCGCATGAGGACGTCGAGTGCGACGTCTTCCTTTATTTTTTGTCCGGAGGCCGTCGTGGAGCCCCGCCGCAACACATTCCGTTGCCTCAATTCCTGAGGGGTGAGTGCGCACGCTTTCGCTACCACGTCCATGTGCCGTTCAATGGCGAACAGACTCTGAGGGGCGCCGAACCCTCGAAACGCGCCATGGGGAGGGTGGCTCGTGGCCAGGGCGCGCGAGCGGATGCGGACGTTCGGACACTCATAGGGCCCTGACGCATGCAGCGAGCCCCGCGACAAGACGACGGCGGACAGGGTCGCGTAAGCGCCGCCATCGAGCCAGAACTCGACGTCCATGGCCACGAGCTTCCCGTCGCCATCGACAAGGGTGCGGTGTTTCGTTCGAGAGGGGTGTCGTTTCGTTGTCGCGGCCATGTCTTCGCCGCGATCGTAGATCATCTTCACGGGTCGGCCGGCTTTTCGGGCAAGCAGAGCCGCATGGACGGCAAGAAGGGAAGGGTACTCTTCCTTGCCTCCAAATCCGCCCCCTGTTTCGCACTGTATCACCCTCGCACGGGAGTCTTCCGCTCCCGGCTGGAATCCGAAGGCCGCCATGAGTGCGCCATGAATATAGTAGGGGCACTGCATAGACCCCTGCACCGTGACGTCGCCCGTCGAGGCGTCTGCGGAGGCGATCATGCCGTTGGTTTCAATGTAGAGCTGTTCCTGTGCTTCGGTTTCGTAGGAGCCCTCCACCAACGTCAGCGAGGGGTCGCTGCCGGCCTTGGAAAAGGCACCTTCGACATCCCCCTTTTCCATGAGAATGGATTTGAGGTCGTTGTTGCTCCCGCTGATAATTTCATTCCCGGAAAGAGCCTCGTCGAGGGTGAGCACAGCCGGCAAGGGTTCGATATGCGCGATGACGGCATCCCGTGCCCGTTCCAACAGTGCGCGATTGGCGTGCGCAAGAAGGCACAGGGGTTCCTCGCGGTGGGCCACGATGTTGAACGCGAGAAAGGGCTGGTCGTCCACAAGCAGGGGGACGGCATTGCGACCGGGGATGTCGGCCGCGGTGACAACAACGAACTCTTCCCAGGGGATTCCCGCGTCTTGAGGGAACGTCAATCCGCACAGTCGCCCCCGAGGCACCTGGCTTCGCACGGTGACCCCGAAAATCATGTTTGGAAGACGCACGTCGTCGACGTAACGCGCTTCCCCGCGCAGCTTCGCTGCGCCTTCCTTGCGGGTGGCATCGCGTCCGACTTCGGTGCCTTCACGAGCCACACGCGCTTTTTGGGTGACCTGCATTTGGGAATCCTCCTTCAGGGTGCCTCGCGTCTCGTGTAAAGCATGAAACTCGGCACAACACACGGCGCGTGTCACACCCCGAGCGTCACCTCCTGCACTTCACCCACGGGCAAACTGGTGAAGACCCTTGCCACTTCCGTGAAGCGAGCAGGGGCATCGGTGCAGTAGACTCTCGTTTCATTCTGGAAGTAGTTTTCGCGCACACTTGGGGTTTGTTCGGCCAGGAAGGCATCGACGGCCTTCCATATGCCGCGCGAACTTTCCAAAAGGTAGAGCGGTGCGCCTTCGCCACCGGCGTGCACAACAACATCGCCGTCAATGCGCCGAGCCACAACGGGTCGGCCGAATTTCTGGCCAAGGAACTTCCCTATGGAGGCTTCGAGCCTGGGAAAGTGAGTGCACGCTAGCATCACAACGTCGACATCCGCAGGCATGTCGGACAGGTAGAGTTCGCACGCGGCGTCGGCCAGGGGGCCTGGCACCAAGGCCTCTTCCACTAAGGGAACAAAGAGCGGGCACGCCCTCGCCCAGACGCTCCCTTCGCCGACGCCACGAGTCTTGAGTTCCCGCTCGAACCGACCGCTGGAGACAGTGAAACGGGTGCCGAGCAGAGCCACTTTTCCCTCGGAGCGGTTTTTTTCGCTCCCTCGCAAAACGGAGGCGGCATCTTCGCAGAAGCCTTCAACGATGCCGACCACTGGGATCCGAAAAACACGCTGAAGACTTTGCACGGCCACGCTGCTTGCCGTGCCGCATGCCACCACAATGAGCCCAGCACCCAATGCAGAGAAAAAATACGCGGCCTCGGAAGAGTAACGTGTCACGGTTTGCTCTCCCTTGTTGCCGTAGGGGTATCGGGCATTGTCGCCAAGGTATTGCGTGTTGAGTGAAGGCAGACGCATGCGAATGGCCTCCCAAACGGTGAACCCACCTTGGCCGGAGTCGAAGAACGCGATGTTGGGAAGTGGCGTGACAAGAGGGAGTGTCATAGGTGTTGATTTCTTTCCAGGGCGGAGATCCCTTCGAGGGCAGAGAAGACGTTGGTGAACAAGGCTTCCACGCGTTTAGCAGCCTCTTCGCCGAACACCAGATGCGACGCGTTGCGGGAGGCCTTGAGCCACTCGCTCTCGTTCATAGAGCCTTCCAGGAAGCGTTGGCGCACCCCGGCCTCCACGAGCTCAACAAGCGAGGCATTCCAACCGCGTTCTCGCGCCGCCAGCACATTGGCTGGAAGATCGTCGACGAAGAAAAACTGCACAGGATGCTGCACACGGCGCGTGGCCTTCGCCAAAAGCTCCGCCGCTTCGTAGATTCCAGGTTCCGGTTTCTCGAAACCGACATCTTGACTAAACACGACGACATCAAAAACGTCTCGCAGTCGCAGGGTGGTTTCAATGTCCGTCTCATGCCAGGGAACAGCGTTTGAAAGCACCCCCACCCCGCAGCCGAGTGCGCGGAGGCGCTTCACAAGACGCAAGCAGCGAGGGCGCACGGGGCCTACAATGAGGCTTGAAGCCTCTTTGATTGCAAGCAGCGCGGTGGCATCGTGCGGGGAAACACGAGAATGGCCAGGACGAACCACCGACAGCAGGGCGCGTGCGAACGCCGCGGGGCCTAAGTTTCCTGTTGACCACGCGTGCAGGTGTTCAAGAGCAGCCTCTGTGCGGAGTGCGGCGAGGACGTCGAGGCCTGGACTTGCGAGCGACGAAAGCGATTCAATGAAGGAGTCCCAGTCGAGATCAATGAGCACACTCCCAATATCAAAGTAAACGAACACTTGAGAGGGCGGTGTCTGGGGGCGAGGCGACGGAAGCGGGGAGGCAAGGGCAAGGGAATCGCGGGTGAGCAGAGGCCACATGGGGCAAGTTCCTTCTTTCACAAGCAGAGGGGACAAATCGAAGCTCGCTGTTTCCAGGCGTTACGGAGTGCCACCGTCGCGAAGGCCTCAAGAAGGGGGTCTGCCTCGCCGAAGACCATTTCAGGCGGGGAAACGCCGGAGGGACATCCGAAAATGACCGCAGCGAAAAATTTGCAAGGAAACGGTTCCACGGAGCACGGAGAGGGACAGGGCGACGGCCAAAGAGATGGCCAAAGAGATGAATTTGGCGTGGCGGAAATCCAACCCACACTTCTGCTTGTCGACGAAACCCCGCTCACCGTGGAAATCGAGCGGGCCTATTTCGCATCCGTAGGATTCCATGTTCTGGTGGCCTCCAGCGTCGCCCAAGTGGAAGAGATCGTGCGCACGCAGGACGTCGACCTTGTGATGATAGACGTGAGCTTCGCTCGTGAGCAAGGCCTTGCCACGGCGCGCGCCGCACGGCGTGCGAGTCGAAACGAAGAACTCAAAGTCCTTGTCACGAGCATTTTGTCGAATCCGCAGCTGCGCAAACGCGCCTTTGAGCACGGTGCCAACGATTTTCTGGTTAAGCCTGCGCCTCGACCGAAACTTCTGAAGGAAATAAAGAAACTCACTTCGCAGGCAGCGCGCGGAAATGAACGTGTGCGTCAAGAGATCGTTGTCCACTGTACGTTGAGGGGCGCTGGTTTTCCTGCGAAGACTCTCGATCTTTCTTCGGACGGCATGCATCTGGCAGCCACGTCCAATGGAAACCCTGCCGTGGGGGAACCCATTGACGTTGAAATTCGGCTGGGCCGAAACGAGAAACCCTTGCAGCTGAAAGGAACCGTGGTGCGCCACACACAGGAAGGCTTCGGCGTGCGCTTTGCCGAAGTGTCGAAGCCGGCGCGGCGGGCCCTCGACAAGTACCTGCTGAGGTTCACTCTGGAACACCGGGCCACGCAGTTCTACTTGTGAAAGGGAGGCCGTCCGAGGCTTAGTTGGCGCTGTTTTGCGGCAACAGAATGTGGTTGCAGCTCGGACAAAACTCAATGTCTTTGGCCCGAATAATGTTGTTGAGCAGCTGGGGCGACAAGGAAAGGTGGCAGTTGCCACACGATTTGTCGTGCACGCGTGTGATAGGGCCATTTGCGTTTCGCGTGATGCGCGCTACGCGTGTGTAGTGCTGAGCGATGCGATCATCGAGACGCGTCACGTAGCCTTCGCGCACGCCTCCGAGTTCTTTCAAGCGGCCTGAAGAGGCTGCTTCCGCGGCCTCCGCCTTGCGACGCTCGTCGACGCTTGCAGACAGCGACACTTGCAGTTCCGCCTCGGCGCGCAAAAGAATGGACTTGAGAGACTCAATGCGGCTTTCGCTTTCTTCCACGCGGCGCATGGCATCGCGGGTGTCGCGCTCGAGGTTGTCGACTTCGCGCTTTAAGGCGCGGTGCTCGTCGTCATTGCGAGCCGCAAAGAGCTTCGCCGACCTGTCGGTGCGGCGCTCTTCGAGCTCGTCAATTTTTTTGTATTGACGGCGCAGGTCGCCTTCCATGAAGGCCATATCGGTGCGGGTTTTTGCAATGAGTTCTTCGTTGGCCTTGGTTTTTTTGGCGAGCTCGGTGAGCTCTTTCTGGGCGCTGCGCCAGTCGAGCGTGGCGGCTCCGGCATCGACGTCGAGCCGCAGAATTTGTTCGAGGATTTCATAATTCGGGTTCAAGGCATGCCCCCAAGGTCACGGAAGGTTTCGTCGAAAAATTTGGAACAGCGTAATATAGCACAACAGAAGCCCGCTATCAAGGGGGCTTCTGCGTGGCCTTGTTACGTTGGGGCGTGGGTTTGCGCTCCGGCTGCTTCAGTCGCAGAGCGAGAACCCGCCTACGGCGCGTTCACCTTGACCCGGAATGACCTCGGCAACGTCAACCTCGCAGGTGGCCTTGGGGCGCGTTTCCGTGGCGGGGCGCGCCGTGACCTTCCAAATACTTCGGTTTTTTTGGGGCGTCCTGTTCTTTGGGTCGAAATTGCTGTTCACAAAAATGTAGTACGAACCCGCGATCTCGACGTCAGGACGGAATCCGAGGCCGGCGTCGAGCGTGAGGTCGTCGCCTTTCAGCGTGAATCCCGCAAAAACGAACTCAACTGTTTTTCCTGCCGTCTTCTCGCCTCGGTAGGGTTGGCTCGCTTCCGGATTCAACACTTGCCCCTGTGCCACATAAACGCTTCCAAAAAGCATGAGGCTTGCGCCGTCGTCGTCGAATTGAGCACGCAAAGGACCCTGCTCCGCAGGAACACCAGCTTCGAGCGGCGAATAGCCCGCTCCGGTCATCGAAAATTCACGCGTTGCTCCAAGAACCTTTTGTTGTCGGCGAGCTTGCGTCCCTTTGGTAAACACACTTTGGAATTCGAAGGGCAATGCTGGAAAACTGCCGTCTTCACGCCGCACGACATCGTCGGGCCTCAAGGAGCGAAACGGGAAGCCTGAGGCCCATGCGATGGCGCTTTTCGGGAGTACCGCAGAGCGCGCCTCTTCCACCAAAAGCGCAGGGCTGGGAAGAGTCGCGCGAAATGCGCCTTCATATTCGTTCACGAAGTAGCGTTCCCGCGCACCTTCTTCAATGCCTTCTTGGGCGTTTTTTGCGTCTGTGGGAGCCGACAGTGGAACACACCGGCCATAGTCGGACGCGACGGTCACTCGGCCCTCCGACCCTGCAACGGCAGTCGCTGCCCCCTCTGTTTTTGCAATGAGGCAGCGCGCCAGTGCTGTCTTGGCTTTCTCGTTTTTGTTCGCTTTTGCCGCCGCGGCCTGCAAAAGAGACTGCCGCTCGCTTTCCAGTGCCGAACGCAACACGGCAAAAGGGCTCGATTGCAAAATGCCCTCGAGCGTTTTCTCGTCTCCGGTTCTTGCGGGCGACGTGCGAGCGGTGTTCGCATCCCAAAAATTCACCGAAAGAGGAACAGGCTGCGATCGTCTTGGAACGACGTCAGAAGCCGTTGCGTCCGCCTCTTTTTCACAGTTCGCCTTGCAGGTTTTTTCAGGCTCTTTGTAAGGATTCGAACCGCAGCCGGAAAGGGAAAGGAGGGTGGCCACAGAAACCTGAGCCAAACCAGACTTCTTCAAAAAGACGGTGTGTTTCATAGTGCGGAGTCCTTCCTCGCGTCACGCTCTTCAAGAGGCATGTGTCATGCCACTCTAAGGCGCAGGAGAAAGACCTCCGGTGAAAACGCTGCAGTGCAGGCGTCAGCGGAGGTGGCAGGCTACGAAACGACCCGGTTTCACTTCGCGAAGTTCGGGCGTCTCGGAGCGGCACCTGTCGATTGCAATGGGGCATCGATTCGCGAATCGGCATCCCGGCTTTGGATTCACGGGGCTCGCCAGTTCGCCGGCCAAGAGTTTGTGCTGGCGTGTCCGCTCTTTGATGGGGTCGGGGGTGGGATTCGCTCCAATGAGCGCTTCGGAATAGGGGTGGAGGGGGGCTTTGTAGACCTCTTCCGAAGGGCCCAGTTCCACTAGTTTTCCCAAATACATGACAGCCATGCGATTCGAAATGTAACGAACCATGGACAAGCTGTGGGCAATGAACAAATAGGTGAGGCCGAGTTCGCGCTGCAATTCCTGCAGCAGCGTCACAACCTGGGCCTGCACGGAAACGTCGAGTGCGGAGATGGGTTCATCACACACAACGAATTTGGGCTCGAGGGCGAGCGAGCGCGCGATTCCGATGCGCTGACGCTGGCCTCCCGAAAATTCATGGGGAAACCGGTGCGCGTGTTCAGGCACGAGTCCCACACGGTTGAGCCAGTAATTCACCATTTTTTGGCGCTCAGGCCCTTTCCACCGGCCATGGATTTCAGGCCCTTCGGCAATGATGTCGCCCACGGTCATGCGTGGATTCAAGGAGCCATAGGGGTCTTGGAAAATCATTTGAGCGGACAGTGAAAACGCGCGCCGATCTTTTTGACTGAGCTTGGGCGACACGGTTTCGCCCTCGAAGCGGTAGTCACCGCTTGTTTGGTCGTACATGCGGACAAGGACGCGTCCGAGCGTGGACTTCCCGCAGCCCGATTCGCCCACGAGGCCGAGCGTTTCGCCGGGAAGAATGTGGAGTGAGACCTTGTCGACGGCGTGTAGCATCGCGCCACCGCCAAGCTCGAAGTATTTGCAGAGGTCCTTGGTTTCGACGAGCGGCTGGCGCGATTGCATTGGACGCGGGTCTCCTTGCGATTCCGAGGCCTGAGGTGTGCCTTGGGCGTGGGGCTCAGTGCCCGCGCGCTGTTTCGTTGATGTCGGTAACGCCGGCCCCTGCTCGGTGTTCCGCGGCATTCGCGTTGTGAAGCCAACACGAAACACGAGCCGTTGCTTTGCGCAATTCCTTGGGCTGGTGGCTGTGGCAAATCACCATCGCGTTTGGGCACCGAGGCGCAAAGGCGCAGCCGGGAGGGGGGGCGAAGAGGTCGGGTGGGGTGCCTGGAATCGGCTCGAGAGGTTCTGTTCCAGAACCCGCTTCCTTGGGCATCGCACGCTTCAAGCCCAGCGTGTAAGGGTGCTTTGGCTCGTAAAAAACTTCGTCAACCGTGCCTTCTTCCACAATTTTGCCGGCGTACATCACGGCCACACGGTCGGCCATCTGCGCCACGACGCCGAGGTCGTGGGTAATCAGGATGGTGGCCATTTCGAACTTCTTGGTGAGCTCTTTGATGAGCGCCAGAATCTGCGCCTGAATGGTGACGTCCAGAGCCGTGGTGGGCTCGTCGGCAATCAGGACCTTCGGATTGCACGCAAGAGCCATGGCTATCATGACACGTTGGCGCATGCCGCCCGAAAGCTCATGCGGGTATTGGTCAATGCGTCGTGCCGGTTCCGGAAGACGCACAAGCTCGAAGAGCTCGCGAACACGTTCGCGGCGTTGCCCGCTCGTCATGCTGGTGTGGAGGATGAGCACTTCCTCCACCTGTTTGCCCACGGTCATGGTGGGGTTGAGAGACGCCAGAGGATCTTGGAAGATCATGCTGACGTCGACGCCCAGAATTTCCCGTCGGCGTGAGGCCGTCACCGTGAGGAGGTCGACGCTGTCGTCTCCTCCCGTTTTCAAAAGCGCGGAGCCACTCACAATTCGGGCCGGAGGGCAGGGAAGGAGGCCCATGAGTGCTTGCACAGACACCGATTTTCCGGAGCCCGACTCGCCCACAATGCACAGGCACTCGCCTTTTCGGACTTCAAAGCTCACATCGCGGACGGCGTACACTTCGCCACCATGGACGCGGAAGTTCACAACGAGGTTTTTCACGTCGAGCATCACGGGGCGCACCTGGGTGGCGCGATTCGATTGCGTTGCGAAGTTCACTGAGACGTTTTCCTCGGTGACAAGGTTCAGGAGCCGGGGTTTTTCTCTTCCAACCGAAGGCTTCTCGGGAACGGTGTCGCTCATTCCCGGCCTCGGAGTTTAGGGTCGAAGGCGTCCCGAAGCGCGTCGCCCAGGAGGAAGAACGCGAGGAGTGTGATGGCCATAATGCTTGCAGGCATGAAGAACTGAAGAGGTGCAATTTGGAAGCGGTTGCCTGCTTCCTGGAGCACCGTTCCCCATGTGGCCATCGGGGCTTCCACGCCCAGACCGAGCAGCGAGAGAAACGCCTCGTAGGTGATGATGCGAGGAATGTGACCCGACCAAAGAACGAGAATGACGCCGAGAAGATTGGGTGCGATGTGCCGGAATATGAGCGAGCGCGTGGAGGCGCCCAGCAGTCGGCTTGCGTGCACGAATTCGATTTCTCGGAGGCGCAGCACTTCGCCGCGCAGAATCCGCGCGTAGCTCGTCCACGCGAACGCAGAAAGAGCAATAATAAGGCTTGGGATACCCTTGCCCATGGCAACCTGCAGGAGGATGAAAAGGAGAAGCTCGGGCAGAGAGTCGATGATTTCAATCACACGCATCAGGAAGGTGTCGACCTTCCCGCCTGCGAGACCCGAAATGGCACCGTAGGCGAGTCCGAAAAGAAGGGCGATGGTAGGAACAAGGAGTGCAAGAAAGAAGTCGACACGGGTGCCCGAAACCATCCGCGAGAAGATGTCGCGACCCAAAGCGTCGGTCCCGAAGAAATGCGGACGTCCGACCACCGTGTCGCCCACGGCAGCTTGGGGTTCGAGTTCTTGGGCGTCGCTCAAAGTTATGGTTTTCCGAGGCTCCACGAGGAGCCCCGCTCCTTTTTCGCTGACCACTTCTTCGAGCGTCTCAGGGTTCGAAACAAAGGGAGCCACGATGTAGACGTAACGCTCCGCGGGGTCGAGGCCAGCAGAGTCAGTGTAGCTGTATTGCGCCGGGTTGCTCACACTGCCCACCTGGAAACCACGCTGGGAAGGGTCGGCTGCCATAGCCGCCACATCGGGTGTTTGCGAAGAAGCCAGCGCCCGGAACACGCTGTAGCCACTGACGCCCTCAATGGGTTCCCACACGAGCGTCACGCCATTCACTGTGGCCTTGCCTTCGACGCGTAGCCCAGAAAGGGGAGGAACAGCCTCAGGAGCCAGAAGCGGCGCTTCGGCATTGAACCCTTCCTTCACGAGGTCGTCAGGATACGCTGTGGCGTCGTCGAGCACGAGGAGCTCATCACCGAGCGTAGGTGCGAGGTTAATAAGGTCGGGGTTCTGCACGTTCTCGTAACTGAGTCCATCGGGCATGGACGGAAAGAAAAACGGCCCGACGATGCCCAGAAGTCCAATGGACGTGATGACCGTCAGCGAGAAGAGTGCGGTGCGGTTGCGCACGAGACGCAACAGGGCGTCCTTCCAGTAGCCAATGACGGGCCGAGAGAGGCGTTCGGCGTCACCAGTGACGGCTGGCATGGGCTTAAAGAGTTCCTTGGAGAACTCCGTTGTCTCGACCGCCTGGGTGTTGAGAGTCGTGCTCATGTGGGTGTGTCCTGCGGGGGCTAGTGGGGCGCAAAAAAGAGACGTTTCCGGGAGAGTCAGGCGTTCACGCGAATACGCGGATCGATGAGCCCGTAGAGCACGTCGGTAATGAGGTTCACAATGATAAAGAACCCGCCGAAGAAAATCGTGAGCCCCATGATCACGCTATAGTCGTTGTTCGTAATCGAATTGAGGAAGGCCTTGCCGAGGCCTGGAATGCCGAAAATGTTTTCGATAATGAGACCGCCACCCATAACGGCAACCACGAGTGGGCCGAGAATAGAAACCACGGGCATAATGGCATTCCGAATCTGGTGAAGGAAAAGGAGTCGGAGCGTGGAGACCCCTTTTGCTTTTGCCGTTTTCACGTACTCGGAAAAGGACACTTCCACCATTTGGCTTCGCATCATCCGCGTGATGAGCGCAATGGTGCCGAGAGAGAGCGCGAAAGAAGGCAAGATGTAGTCCCGCAGCTCGCCCCAACCCGCAGGACGCAGCCAAGTTTGAGGATCGACACCCAGTTCCGTCAGCGGGTAAACCGCAAGAAAATATTGGAACATGTAAGCGAATAAAAAGCTTGGCAGCGAGATGCCCGCCACGCAAAGAAACATGGCGGCTCGGTCGATGAGGCTGTTCCTGTAGAGGGCTGCCGCGATTCCAAGACCCAAGCCGACGAAAGTGCCAAAAACCACAGCCACAAGGCCAATGGAGGCGCTGACGGGAAACTGTTCAGCAATAATGTCATTCACTTCACGGCCAATGGTGCGGAAACTCTCACCAAGGTTGCCCGAGGCTGTGTTCTTCAGCGCGAGCAGGTACTGCTCGAACAGGGGCTTATCGAGGCCATAGCGGGCCTCGAGGTTGCGGCGCGTTTCCTCGGGGATTTCCTTCGTTTTCACGAGAGGATCGCCAGGCACAGCACGCGTCAAAACGAAGGTGATTGTGAACAGCGTGAAGAGCGTCACGAGGGCGAGCAAGAGCCGCTTGAAGATGAAACGCGCGAGCCTCATGAAAATTCCCTCTGCTGGAGGATGCCTGTCGGATGGGGAGAGAAATCAGACACGGAAACGATACTCTGGCGAAAAACATTGAGCTTTTGCCATCGAAACACGAAGGGGTCAACAAAAAAGGAGCCGCGCGGCCAACGCCGCAAAGGCTCCCTTCTCCGCTGCGGCCCCTGTTCAGGGAAGACGCTTACTTCTTGGCAGCAGCTCCGCCCCACGAGGCGAATCGGAAGTCAGGGTCTCCGCCCACCTGCGCACGGCGCACGCCGGTCAGGCCGTTGGCAAGAACATACGCCCGGCCGCGTTGGTGGTAGGCCGCAATGGCTGCCTTGTCGACGATGAGGATCTTTTCTGCCTGCTTGATGAGGTTGATGCGCTCTGCGGGGTCGGCGCTTTTCTGGGCAGAAAGAATGAGCTCGTCGTACTTCGAATCTTTGAACTGGCCGTGGTTGTTGCTGTTGTTCTGCATAAAGAGGTCGGCAAATGTCATGGCATCGAGGTAGTCAGGGCCCCAACCGGCTGCCACAACGTCGAACTGCGAATCGCGCATTTTCTGGAGGCGGGTTTTGAAGGGAACGGAGTCCACCTTCACTTCGGTGTCAAACACCTTCGAAAGTGTCTGCTGGAAGTACTCCGAGTCACGCTTTGCGGTGGAGCTGTCGCCTGTGAGCAAAGTGAACGAAGGCACTTTCGCTTGCTTGGTTTCCGCAAGGTACTCTTTTACCAACGACTTCGCCTTTGCAAGGTCGCCATCTTTGAATGCCAGGGGCGCCTCTTTGCGGTAGGTCGAGCCCTTCTTCGAACCCGGCATGTAGTCGGGAATCACGCCGAACGCAGGCTTGTCGCCAGGAATGGCCGAAATCTTATTGATATACTCGCGGCGGTTGATGCCAATGGAAAGCGCTTGGCGCAACTTGACGTTCGAAAAGAGCTTGCCGTCGACGGTGTTCATTTGGAGATAGAACACCGCGCCATCGGAGTGGGACTTGATGGCGAGCTTGTCTTTTTGAGCGAGCTTGAGGCGCTCGAAGTCGAGGCCAACGAGGTCGGTGCCGCCCGTGCGGAACAGGTTGTACGACGCTCCCGCGTCTTTCACCATGACAGGGGCTTCGAGCGCAGTGATTTTAATTGCTTTGGCGTTCCAGTAGGTCGGCGCCTTTTCCATGCGCATCGACGCTTCTTTTTGCCACTGCACGAGCTTGAAGGGGCCATTGCCCACAAGGCTTTCGAGGTTTGTGGCGAACTTGTCGCCATGCTTTTCCACGAGGTCTTTGCGGATAGGGAAAAAGGTGTTGAATGCCATGAGCGAAGGAAAGAACGTGACGGGGTTCTTGAGCTTCACTTCGAATGTCGAGTCGTTCAGCGCTTTCGCCCCCAGCTGGTCGGTGGGAAGCTTCTTGCCGATGATTTCGGTTGCGTTCACGATTTGCGCCGTTTCGGCAATGAACGAGTACTCGGACGCATAGGCAGGATCGACGAGGCGTTTGAACGCGAACTCGAAGTCTTGTGCCGTGACGGGCTTGCCATCATGCCACTTGGCGTTTTTCCGAATGGTGAACGTGTATGTTTTTCCGTCGGCACTGACAGACATTTTCTCGGCGGCGCCGGGAACCATGTCACCGTTCTTGTCGGTGGTCATGAGGCCTTCGAAGAGGTGTGTCAGCCACGCGCCCGAAACAGAGTCGGCCTGTTTTGTGGGGTCCATGCTGGGAGGTTCGTCGCCGGGGTTCCAGTACACTTCCTGGGCTGCGCGGCGCTCTGCCTGGCTCTTTTGCTGAGCAAAGGCGTTCGCGGAGAATGCGAAAAGACCGGCAAAGGCAAATGAGGCTGCCACCGCGAGTGAGGAGCGGCGAGGCGCGTACGGAAGGAACATCTAAAAGACCTCCGGGGTTCGTGGACTCGTTGCCAACATCAAGATGTTGTGCAGCGGTTTTTACCCCACGAAATCGGTCTTGTCCAGCGGGACAACACATCGTTGTTGCGAAAAAGTCAATTGTTGTGAGGCCCGGGTGCAGCCTGTTGGCAAGGTCGCTTGGCCCTCTTTTCAGCGCAAAAAAAAGGTGAGAAAATGTGAATGTTCAGGGTGATTCGATTTTCACGGCCTGCATAACGTAAACAACTTTCACTTCTTTGCCGACCGCTGAAGTGATGCCTTTAGGCAATGTGTATTCCCAGTCCACCCCGAATTTGTCTTTTATCACGAGTTTCGAACCTTGAACGGCGGTGACCTTTCCTTTTGTAGAGTAGGTTCGGGGGCCGGATCCTTGAGCATAAACGGCTGTCGCAATCCCCACTGCGACCAGTGCAGACAAAATCGACAAGACAAACAAAGCAACCCGAGCCTGCGGCAAAGGGCGGTGTCTCATGGAGCGGTCTCCTTTGAAGGTGTGAGGGAAGCGAGCACTTCAGACGCAAAGGCGTCACCTGGGAAAAGAGCGTCTTCTCGTCGGCGCCCAGTCGCTCGTTCGAAACCGGGTGTGGTGGGTGTGGCGCGAGGGGCCACCTCCACCTTTGGAGCGCCGTGGCGCAGAATCTCTTTGAGAAATGCAGCAGGGGCATGCCGAAGACGGTTTCCTTTGGGCGTCGGAATAAGCAGGAGCCTTCGCCCCTTTTGCTGGCCAAGCAACAAACGAGCCCCCAAGAGCCACGTCAAAACGCGCTCGGCTTCGGCTCTGCCCAGCTTGCGCGAGCCGACGATAGACTCAAAGGTGGCCGGAACGTTGTCGGTTTCGAAGCGAGTGCAAGCGTCTTCGAAAATTCGGGCACACGTTGCGAGGTCCGAGGTCACGCCCGCATGGCCAGACGTCTCTTCGGATTCATCAAGAAGAAGGGACATGGCCATGCAGACGCAGGCGCCTACAAGCACGACGATCCAGACAAGACGGATCCACACAAAGAAGGCCACGGCCAGCAGTGGTATGGTGCCATAGATCTCCGTGGCGCTGGAGTCGGCGAAACTTCGTCGCGTGAGAGTGACGTTCACGAATTGAAGTCCCTCGAAAAGCACGGTGGTCACGGCAGCTCCCAACAAAAGCGCTCGCCAGCTCGTGCGACGGTTGGGCATAAACCCGAAAAGCACCAGGAATCCGAGCAACTCGACGCCGACTCCGAAAAAGTAACGGGCAACGTCGAGGAGGCGGAAGGTGCCAAGAAGGCCCCCAAAAAAGTTTTGTGCGAAAGAAAACTGTTGCATGAGCTCTGTCGACTTCACGCTCGAAAAAGCAATAACCACAGGCGTGAAACTCATAAGAACCCAGTAGTTCGTGAATTTTCGAAAAAGCGAGCGCTCTTTCAATGCTCCGAAAACGTCATTCAAGCATTTCTCGATGTTCATGAGCAGGACAATGACAGTGCCCAGGAATGTGATGAAGCTCACCACCGAGAGCGCCTTCGTGTCGAGCTGGCCCAGCAGGAAATCGAGGAACTCGGAGAGCTGCAGGGCGACAGCCGGTGCGAAATGCGTAGACACGAGAGGCTTGATGGTGTCGTCGACGAGCGACTGGAGTCCACCAAACCCCTTGAAGAACGTAAAGGCGATGGCCAAAAGGGGAACGATAGAGAGGATAAAAGTGTAGGTGAGTGCCGCTGACTTTTCTGCCACGCTTTTGCCAATCACGAGGTGCGTGGTTTCGCGCACGAGGTAAAGGGCGCCTTCGCGAAAACTCAACTCACCCTTTCGCCGCCTCTCCCTGAGTGCGTCGATTTCAGACAAGGTGGGCGTGCTCGCAAGCAGAGCGAACGCGTGTTGAAGGCGCTTGAAAGCGATGACGGCAGCGGGTGCGGCGCGGTTTGACATGGGTGCCTGAGGTTCCTTCGCTCCAAAAGAGAAGGCGAGACCCACGTCAAACGGCGCGGGGAAGACTCCCAACGTCTTCGTCATCTTCATCGGTCAGAAGACCGTCACCGACGTCGTCGAATTCTTCTTCATTGCCCAGCGCATGAGCCGGAGTCAGGACGTTGTTTGCAGGCAGGAGTCCTGCCAAGTCTGCCGCTGCATTGTTCACATCAGGAGCGCCATGGCGTTGGATGAAGGACTCGAGGAACACCCGCTGGTCTTGGGAAATTTGGACAATACGGACACCGAATCCGGAAATCGACAGGGCTCCTTCACCTTTCGCTTCAACGACACGTGCAATTTTTGCAAGGAAGGTGAGCCTGTAGGTTTCCTCGGCCTCAGGAACCTTAAGCTCCACGACGCAGTCGAGCAAGGTGCTCGTTTGTTGGAAAGGGTAACGCTTGAAGTTCGAGCAGAGCACGAACGCGCCGGTGGCCGAAAGGTCTTTTGTCAGGAAGACGAATTCGTTTGGTGATCCGAGGGAGCGGAGGGTCACTCGAAGTTGCTGAGGAATGCGCAGATTGTCGATGCGCTTGGGCTTATTTTCCTTTTTTTCGTCTTTTTTCTTTGTCGGTTTTAGGCTGCCCGCAGACGCCTCGCCGTCTTTTCCGCCTTCGCCTTCTTCACCCTTCTTGCGTATCCAGAACGCCATGGTCCGCGCCCCCCCCCCTCGTATGCCGGCATTGAGCCTGCATTGTGTCTGCATTTTGCCTTCGTGCGGGAATCGTGACAGATTCGATTTCACCCGAACGTTCCTTGTCATCGGCTCGAAGCGGCCCTGCGTGCGCTGCGAATTTTGCCTGGCAGGCGTCAACGAAATTCAAAGAGGGGAACACGCATGATCGGATTCCTAAGAGGCGTCCTCATCGAAAAAACCCCCGAGGCCCTTCTTCTCGACGTGGGTGGGGTGGGTTACGAAATCACGGTGCCCGCATCGTCGCTGTGCGCTCTTCCTCCCGAAGGCCACGCCGCGCACCTGTATATTCATACGCACGTGCGCGAAGACGCCCTCCGGCTCTTTGGTTTCGCCACACTTTTCGACCGAAAGGTTTTTGAAGCCCTCTTGTCGGTGAACAGCGTGGGGCCAAAGCTCGCTGTGGGTTTACTGGGGCCTCTGGATGGGGTTGAGCTCTGCAGGGCTCTGGTGGAAGCGTCTGTCCCTGTGCTTGTCAGCATTCCCGGCGTGGGAGCAAAAACGGCCGAACGGCTCATTCTGGAGTTGAAGCCAAAGTGCATCAAGCTTCTTGCGTTGAGGCCTCTGTACGAAAAGAGTGCGCCTTTCGGTGCTGCGTCTGCTGGGTCGGCTGGGTCGGCTGCGTCGGCCGATGGGGGCTCCTTCGTTGAGGGCAAACGCTCACCATGGGACGGAACTCATGACGCTGATGCCACCCTGTTTCCCGTCGACCATGCGAGCCTGGGTGCCTCTTCTTCAAAGGGGAGCTCGAAAGTTGAACGTGAAGCTCGCGACCTCGAGGAGCGCTTGCATTCGCGGCGTGCGGTGGAGGATTTGCGCAGTGCTCTGGAAAATATCGGCTACAAGGAAAAGCAGATTGAAGGTGTTCTGCGGGAGTTTGAAGGAAAACTGAAAGCAGGCGAGCCCGTGGTGCTCGAAGTTGCGCTGCGTGATGCCCTTCGGAAGCTTTCGGGGCATCTCTTTAAGGAAACAAAGGAAAGGGACGCTCCATGAGCGGACGCGAAGAAACCAGCGAAGGACGCGTTGGCCCCGCCGACCACATCGTGTTTCCGTCCCAGCCCTCCTCTGGTGCGACGGGGCAGGTGGCGCTTTCTCGCTCGTCGCCGAGCGGACCTTTAGGTGACCTGGGTGGCAATGTTCTGCGCCCTCGGAGCTTCGCCGACTACCCCGGCCAAGAACGCGTCGTGGAGATTCTAAAAATCTACACAGCGGCAGCGCGCGCCCGTGGGCGCATGCCCGACCACGTTTTGCTGCATGGGCCGCCGGGGCTCGGGAAAACGACCTTGGCGGGAATCATTGCGGCGGAAATTGGCTCCGAGTTGAAGGTCACAAGTGGCCCGGTGATTGAAAAACCCGCAGACCTCATGGGCATCTTGGGGGGCATTGAAGCGAATACGGTGCTCTTCATCGACGAAATTCACCGTTTGCCCGTTCACGTGGAAGAGGTCCTGTATTCCGCCATGGAAGACAGACGCATGGACCTTCTTATTGGCCAAGGTCCCACGGCACAAACCATGCGGTTCGCTTTGCAGCCTTTTACCCTCATTGGCGCCACAACGCGCGAGGGTTCTCTTTCAGCTCCGCTGCGCGACCGTTTTGGCTTGGCGCAGCGCCTCGACTTCTATCGTCCGAAAGTCCTGGCCACCATTGTCGAACGGAGCGCGCGCATTTTGGGGGTTGAAGTCGATGCTGCCGCCTCGGCGGCTTTGGCGCGCCGGAGTCGGGGCACACCCCGCATCGCAAACGCCCTTCTTTCCCGTGTCATGGACTTTGCACTTGTGGCTGGTGAAGACGTGCTTTCGGAAGTCACCGTGCGCCGCTCGCTCGATGCCCTCGGCATTGATGACGAAGGCCTCACCCGCATGGACAGAGACATTCTGAGAATCA
Organism: Silvanigrellales bacterium; assembly: GCA_020247005.1. Taxonomy (GTDB): domain Bacteria; phylum Bdellovibrionota_B; class Oligoflexia; order Silvanigrellales; family Silvanigrellaceae; genus JADCJN01. Next base: position 3,870 of record JADCJN010000029.1, on the reverse strand, counting down.
TTCGCGACCGTCACGACGGGGGCCCTGTCGGCGTGGAAGCCGTTGCCGCCGCGCTCAACGACGATCGCGGGAACTTGGAAGACGTCTACGAGCCGTTCCTTGTGTACCGTGGTTACTTGCACCGCACGGCGCGGGGAAGGGTGCTTTCCCAAGCTGGGCGCTCTCATCTTGCGGCCGTGGAAAGCGCGAGTGGGGAAGACTTCTAAAATGAAGTCACCTTAGGCCCGCTTCATAAAAGGCGCGTTCTCTTCGTCACCGTGGTTTTTCGGCGGGCTCATTTACGTCAATGTAAACCTCACCCGTCGAAAAACTTCCGGTTCGAGTGGCCCGCCCAGGGACCTCACACCCTTTATGAACCTCGCGAGACGCAATTTTTTTAGAGGGAACAGAGCCGGCGCAAGCCTCTCAGATTTAACCCTCGCGTGAGTTACTTTATAAGCAACTGCAACCTACGCGTAGGGCCGTTTCTTGTCCCCGATCCTATGAAAAAATCTCTCTGCCGCTCTCATAAAAGCGGCGGGGGCGAAGACGATGCTGTCGGCGCTTTTATGAAGCGGCCCCTTAAGCAACTCCCTTGCGGGAGATCGCGGTCACTTGTCCGAACAGTGCGACGGCTAAAGAATTGAGGTTCAGCTGATACATCGCAGCTCCCAGTTCCACGGCTGCGCGTGGCATTCCGTAAACAACGCAGGAAGCAGCGTCTTGGCAGATTGTCGTTGCGCCAGCTTCCTTCAGTTTGAGAAGTCCTTGTGCGCCGTCGTCTCCCATGCCTGTTAAGAGCAAGGCCACAACAGCGTTTCGACGGTTGAGAGCTGCGGCAGAAGCAAAAAGAATGTCGACACTCGGTTTGTGCCCATTCACAGCGGGATCGTTCGAGAACTCGAGGCGCAATCCGCGTGAATCTACGATGCGGCCGTGCACGTTTCCAGGAATGATATAAATCGTCGAACGGTCGAGCAAATCGCCGTGTGCGCCGGCGACGACTTTTTTTCGGGTCGTTTGACCGAGATTCTGCACGAGGGTGGGAACGAACGCCGCGGGGATGTGCTGGGTGACGACGACGGGGGGAAACGCATCAGGAAAGTCGGCGAAGAGTTGGGCCAGTGCGACCGTGCCTCCTGTAGAAGAGCCCACCAGCATGAGGGCCGCTTCCGTGCCGAGGGGGTGAGGTGCCTTCGTTTTCGGCAGAGCGAGGTCAGATTCCGAAACGGGCTGTGGCCCAGGGGCGGATCGCAAGGCGTCGGTGGAGGATTTCCCACTGACTTCGCCGCTGGCGCGAATCGAACGGGAGCGAAGAGTGGGGCCTGCCGCCGCCTTGAGCGTCTCTCCAAGCCCCAAGCCGAGTGAGGCATCCGCGAGGTTCGTCGTCTTTTCAATGTAGGCAAACGCACCAAGCTCCACGCATCTCAAATAAATAGAGGCGTCTTCTGGGTTCATGGAACTGATAATCACAACGGGCGGATGAGCGGACATGCCACCAGGGGATGCATTTACCGACTCCAAATAGGCGATGCCAGACTCCTCAGGCATATTGATATCGAGAGTCATGACGTCAACTTTATGAGCTGCCAGCGCTTTTCGCGCTTCGCGCGGGCACGAAGCCTCTGCCACGATCTCGAACTGGCCGCGCTTTTCCAGCGCGGAACGCAGGGCGAGACGCACTGTGCGCGAGTCGTCGACAATGAGCACACGTGTGTTTCCTGTTCGAGCTTTTTCTTGCTGGGGAGGCATTGATGTTTTCGAGGCCTTCGAGCCCTGTTCTCCTTCGGCAGCGAGGCGGTGCCGGTAAATGGATTGGCCTACGGTAACAAGCGAAGACACAGGAGAGGCAAAGGGTTCGCTCAGTCCCACGTAAAGATGACCCTCTGTTCGCAGGGCGCCCAGCAGACCTTTTGTTGCGCGAGCGATGTTCGGTTCTGTGAAATAGATAAACACGTTTCGGCAAATCACGGCGTCGAATTTTTCGTTCTGCTGGTCTTCGAGCAAATTGAAACGTTCAAACCGGCACATCGCGTGGAGCGCATCATGAATGCGGAAATAACCCACGTGTGGTCCGGATCCGCTTTGGAACCAGGCTTTCAGCCTCTGGGAGGTCAGCCCTCCCAGAGTCCGCTCCGCAAAAACACCATTGGCTGCTTTCGCGATGGAAAGCGCGTCAACGTCGGTCCCAAGAATCGTGATGCCCGGGGAGTAACGCCTTGGGTCCAAACCAAGTGCGATAAGCTCTTCGGCCACGATCATGGCAATGGAGTAAGCTTCCTCGCCCGTGGAAGCTGCGGCCGACCAAATGCGCAAAGGCTTTCGAGCAGCCAGAGTCGGCTTCACAACCGCTTCGCGCCGATGTTCGAGCTGTTCGGCCTCGCGGAAAAATTCTGTTTTGTGTGTGGTCAGCAAGCCGAGCACATGGGGCAGTTCTCGTTCCAAATTCGTTTCAAGAAATTTCCGGTACTCTTGGTAAGATTTTAAGCCCAGCTTGCGCATGCGTGGTGCCAATCGGCCTCGCACAAGCTCGCGCCTGTTCGGCCTGAGCTCCACCCCAGTGCGCGCCGTAAACAGCGTTGCAATGGCCTCGACTGCGGCCTCTTCACCAGCAATCACGAGGCGCGCCAATTCGGGTCGTCACGCAGCGGAACGTCGAGATCATTGTGTTCCTGAATGCCGTTCTCATGGAGTCGGGTCTGATTCTCAGATCCATGACCTGATTGACGACGACTCACTTGCCTGCCCAAGTCATGAGATGTGGTTGACTCGTGTGAATCGCGCGGGGCGCGCCGGGTTCGCTTCGAGGCGTTGGAGCTCTGCAATCGCTCGGAATGAGACTTTCGCGCGGGCTCTCTTTCACCCTCGTTCGAGGCCTCGTCGGATTCGTCTTCACGGCCCAGCACCGTTGTGAAAAGTTGGCGAACGGAGTCGGCCATGGTGACCGACTCGTCGGAGAGCAGGCCTGCCTGGCTGTTCAAACCCTCCGCCTCTGTGGCGTTGGTCTGCGTGACAGCATCGAGCTGAGCCATGGCGCGGTTTATCTGCTTCACTCCGCTGTCCTGTTCCTGTGCCGCAGCCGAAATGCCGCGCACGTACTGACACACTCTCGAGAGAGACTCGCCCATACCCCCAAAAGCCTTCTCGCAGTCTTCCGCGCGCGCACGGCCGAGGTCCACTCGCTCCTGGGTTCCTCGCACAATCTCGTTCACCTGTGATGTGCTCGACTCCAGAAGGACACGGATCTCGTCGGCCGCCTTGCCGCTGACGACAGCAAGGTTTCCAACCTCTTCAGCCACGACGGCAAACCCGCGTCCTTGGGCTCCGGCGCGCGCTGCTTCAATTGAAGCGTTGAAGGACAGAAGTCGCGTTTCAAAAACGATGTCGTTGATGACGCGTGTTTTGTCTTTGATTTCTTCAATCAGCTTCACCATTGTTTCCAGTTTTGAGTTCGCCGCCTGAATTTCATTCATCGCGCCCAGCATTTTTCCAACAACCTCTTGTCCCCGTTGCGCTTCCTGCTGGCCCTCTTCGGCGACCTCGAGGGTGGTTGCCACGTTTTGAACCGTTTTGGAAATCGTAGCCGTCATTTGCTCCATGGCTGCCGCGGTTTCTGCAATGCTCGACGCTTCCTCCGTGGTGGAAGACGCCAGGTGCGTGGAACTTTTTGCAATGGCAAGAGAGGTTCTTTCTACAGCAGTGAAGGAGCGGTTCAAAGCACGGGTGATGCGCGAAAGGCGTTTAGAAATGTGACTCATGTAACCAACAATTGCGGAGGCGGAGACAAGTGAAAACGTGAGCGACAACGCTCCAATGACAATGAGCTTTGCCCGCATTTTTTCGTAGAGGTCTTTTGCGGTGGTTGCGATGGCAGCCTGGCTCTTGCGCTCG
>JADCJN010000289.1 GCA_020247005.1 Silvanigrellales bacterium | reverse complement strand
TCCCGACGCTCCTGCTTCCTTCCGTCGTGGACTGGTGTCGACGGTGCGGGAGGAACAAGATCATTTGCGCGCATACGTCTTGCGAATGCAGGAGCTTGGTGTTTCGTTTGGCGATGCTCCCGTCAACGATTTTTTTTGGAGGACGTTGTCGGGGATGCAGTCTCCCCTCGATTTCGTGGTGAGCATGAGCTTGACGTTCGAACAAGCCAACCTCGACTTCGCCCTTGCTTACGAAGAACTCTTTGCTGCCGTTGGGGACACCGACACCGCAACATTGATGAGACGCGTTCATGACGACGAAGTTGGTCACGTTCGACACGGCCTCGCTTGGTTGCGTGCATGGAAAACTTCGGGAACACCGGATTGGGATGCTTACTGCGAAGCTTTGCCCGCAGAGCTCTCGCCTTCGCGCGCAAAGGGTCAGCGATACTTTCCAGAAGCGCGCAGAGAGGCTGGATTCGACGAACATTTCATTGAACAGCTGGGTGTCTTTACGCGTTCGAAGGGACGGCCACCGCAGGTCTGGATATTCAATCCGACGGTGGAAATGGACTGGGCTGCTGAGGCGCGGGGAAAACAGACTCTCGACGCGCCGAGCACAGCCGTTCGCGATCTTGTTGCCGACTTCGCGTCGCTCCCAGCGTTCCTGTCGGCCCACGACGACATCGTTGTTGTGGACACGTTGCCCTCCACCACCCACCTCGCCCGGTTGAGTGCTGCGGGATTTACACCTCCCGAGTTTGTTGCGCGCTCTGTGCTTGCGACTCCCGCTTTCACATCGCGAAGGCTTGCAAAGGCAGTCCCCTGGGGGTGGAGCCGTTCGTTTCGCACGCGGGAGGCCAGCTGGCTTGGCGCGACGGAAAAGGCAACGGGACAGGGCATGCCGGAAGACGTGGCTGCGACGCTCGCGCGGAAAGACACCATGGGGCAATGGGAAGACATGCTGTTGAAGGATGCCGAGCAGGGGCATCTGGAACCCCTTCTGGCGGATGTCTGCACTTTGGTGCGTGGGAACGCGGCACATTCCTCTCCACTGCGAAGCCTTGATGATTTGGAAACGATGTTGATGAGGTCTGCGAGCGGACTTGCGCCTCGTCGATGGGTGTTGAAAGCCCCCTTCTCGAGCAGTGGTCGAGAACGTGTTTTTTTTGAGGTTCAAAACGGTCGCGTGACCTGTGAAAAGAGTTTGACTTGGATACGGTCACGCTTGAGCGACACGCAGAAGAAGGGTGCTCCAAAGGAGAATGCCGACCGAGAGAATGGTCCCAAGCTCGTACTTGAGCCGTGGCTCGAACGCCTCGCCGATTTTTCGGTGCAGATTCATGTCGACCCAGCCTCGAAAGGAAAGAGCAACGAAAAGAGTGAGTGTGCCTGCAGGGTTTTGGGTGTGACCCGCTTTGCTTGTGATGCGAGAGGACGTTACTTCGGTACAGCATTGGGACGCCGGGCCTCGGGTCTTTCTGCCGAGCTCCTGTCGTTTCTTTACCGGAACCCCTCGGGTCGTTCTCTTTGGGAAGGGCTCGAGGCACTTGGGCGCTGGGTGGGCAACGAACTTGCCCAAAAGCATCGTTACTGTGGTCCTCTCGGGCTCGACACGTTTCTTTATCGCGACACCCAGACAGGTGCCATTTTCCTGCGTCCGTTCGTAGAGTTCAATCCTCGTTTCACCATGGGGCGCGTTGCTTTGGAGCTTGGCCGACGCGTGGCTCCGCAGTCGAGTGCGGCCTGGCTTCATGTGTCCTCGGAAGAACTCCGAGAACCTGTGACGGCCGTCTGGGAGCGACTGCAGCAAGCGTCTCCGTTGGTGTTTGCCACTGCGGGAGATTCCCGCACACCGTTCTTGCGCAAGGGTGCCCTTGCAACAAACGACCCAGCACATGCCAGACGTTTTTTGAGTGTGTTGCTGGCCGACACGTCGGCAGCGGCACTCGTGGAGCGCTGTGCGGTGGTTTCGGACGTTCTGGCCGAGCGCGCGCGCGCGCTTTTTCCGGAGTAGACTTTCCGCCTCGGTCGCAATGGTGCGGCAAGCATCGAGAAAAGGACACGCAGGTGACCCAACAAAGAAGTGCTCTTGTGCTGTTTGCGCACCCCAACGTGAGGGCGTCCAGAGTGGGCCGTGCACTTCGGGATGCCGTGAAGCCTCTGCCGGGTGTGACCTTTCGAGATCTTTACGCGGAGTACCCAGACTTCCTGATCGATGTGCAGAAGGAACAAGAGCTCCTAGAGGCCCATCATCTCATCATCTTCCAACACCCCTTTTATTGGTACTCGTGTCCCCCGCTCTTGAAGCAATGGCTCGACGACGTTCTTGTGCATGGGTGGGCCTACGGTGATAACGGAACACGCCTTGCGGGAAAAGTGCTCTGGAGTGTTGTGTCGACAGGTGGGCCGCGCGAAGCTTATGGGCCCCAAGGGTACAATCGATTTTCGATGCGCACGCTCTTGAGCCCGTTCGACCAAACAGCCCACCTCTGCGGCATGCACTTCGCGGAGCCGCTTGTTCTGCACGGAGCAGGGCGGATGGACGATCTCACCCTCGCAGTTGAGGTCGACCCGTATCGGACCAGGCTCCTGCGTTGTCTCGATGAAGGAGTCCTTCCATGAACTCTCATGGCATACTCGCCTACACCGCCGCCTTTTTGGCCGCCGCGGTGGTCAGCGTTCCTTTCGCCAAACGCCTGGGACTCGGCAGTGTGCTCGGGTATTTAATTGCGGGAGCTGCCATTGGCCCGTATGGGTTCCGCATTGTGACCGACAGTGCCGACATTCTGAAAGTTTCGGAATTTGGTGTCGTCATGCTCTTGTTCGTGATTGGGCTCGAGCTCAATCCGAAGCGCCTTTGGGACATGCGTGCAAAGATTTTAGGGCTTGGGCCCTTGCAAGTCGTCTTGAGTGCGCTCGCTGTGCTTGCGCTTTTGGTCACATGGGGTTGGGAGTGGCGCCCTGCCACAGTGGCGGGCGTCGGATTTGCCATGAGTTCCACAGCAATCGTTCTTCAAATTCTGGCGGAACGGGGTGTGAGCGGAACACCTGCGGGAAAAGACGCGTTTTCGGTTCTTCTTTTTCAGGACCTCGCGGTCATTCCCCTTCTCGCTCTTCTCCCGCTGCTGGGGACCACTGTGGCCACAGGCGGTGAAGCGTCCGGGGCCGCTTTCTCTCCCGCGATGAAGGCCCTTCTCGCCGTAGGCGTTGTGGTGGCCCTTGTGGTGGCGAGCCGCACCGTTGTTCGTCCGCTCTTTCGGCTTATTGCCCAAACGCGAATGCGCGAGATGTTTACGGCCACCTCACTTCTTATTGTTGTGGGTATCGCACTTCTCATGGAAGTCATCGGGCTTTCCATGGCCCTAGGCACCTTTCTTGCGGGCGTGGTGTTGGCCGATTCGGAATATCGACACGAGCTAGAGAGCAATATTGATCCCTTTAAGGGCCTTCTTTTGGGGCTGTTCTTCACGTCGGTGGGCAGTTCTATGGATTTTTCGTTGCTCGCCCAAAAGCCTTGGCTCGTGCTGGGTGGGGTGGTGCTTTTGCTGGTGGCGAAAGGAGGCGCTCTTTTGCTTTGCGCCCGCGTTTTTAAAATGAAACGCGAAGATGCCAGTCTTTTTTCTGTGGTTCTTTCGCAGGGGGGGGAATTCGCGTTTGTTCTTTTTTCCGCAGCGATATTGGCAGGAGCCCTCACGCGCGCACAGGGTGCCGAGCTCACGTTGATAGTTGCCCTTTCCATGACAACGACGCCGTTCCTGCTCATGTTCCATGACCGCGTTGTGTGCCGGGCAAGTGCACCGAAGCCAGACGCCGACACCATTGATGACGAGCACAGTCCGGTGATTGTGGCGGGGCTCGGACGTGTGGGGCAGATTGCGGTGCGGCTCCTCCATGCTCACAAGGTGTCGACCACGGTCATCGATTTTAGTCCGGAGCTGCTCGACAGGGTCCGCTCGTTTGGATTCAAAGCTTATTATGGCGACGCTTCCCAGCTCGCACTTCTGGAATCAGCAGGCATCGCGCACGCCAAAGTTCTCATTCTCGCCATCGATGATAGACAGGCCGCCGTGCGTGCCGCCCAAGAGGTTCGCAAACATTACCCGAACGTGAAAGTCATCGCGCGGGCATTCGACCTCATTCACGTCTATGACCTTCGTGATGTTGGAGTCACAGACATCGAGCGCGAGACGTTCGACTCCGCTGTGGGATTGGGTGAGCGCGCGCTTGTGGCTTTGGGGCATCACCCCTACCAGGCGCGCCGTGCGGGGCGGCTTTACAAGCGTTACGATCTCGCTCTGGTGGAGCGCCTCTATAAAATCCGCGTGATGAACCAGGAGTATATTTCGACATCTGCCGAAGCGCGTGCTGAAATGACACGCCTGTTCGAAAATGACGAAGTGGCCTTGTCGACAGGCCTGGAAAAAGGCTGGGATGGCTAAGAGAGGCGGATGCGATCACGCCTAGTTCAGAGGTGCTGAGGTCGATCTTGGCACATCGAACTCGAACCGGCAGCCGTGTGGCACGAGATTTTTGGCCGAGAGGTGTCCTCCGAGGCGCCGCGCTAAACGGGCACTGAGCGCGAGTCCAAACCCTTGCCCCGGTTCGTTCGAATTTTCTGCAGAGTCGGAGCGGTGTCCCCTTTGAAACTCGCGGCCAAGGAAGCCCAGTTCGAGGTCGGGGCCATCGTTTTCCACAATGAAACGCACGTATTTTGGTGTGATTTCGTAATTTAGGGTCACGTGGCCGTCTTTGTGCGTGTACTTCATGGCGTTTTGAAGAAGGTTTGTGAGGACAAGCTCCACTGAAAGTCGATGGAGGCGCTCGATGCCCGACGAAGGCTCGAGTTCCGCACTCGACTGTTGGACGTCAGCATCGGCCGCGTTGGAAGACTCGTGCGATGTTTCGGCAGAACTTTTGGGTTTCAGGTTTTCAGGCGCAGAAGGAGAGTTCGAGGATTCGTCGTTGCCCGGGTCTCCGTCGCCGCCTTTGCCACCATGGCCTCCGGCGCCTCCGTTGTTGCCCGCGAGCCCTTGTCCACCGTCTCCACCATCGCCCCCCCGGCCACCTGGCCCGGCCTTGCCTCCCTTGCCCCCTTCGCCTCCGTGTCCGCCATCACCTCCCTTGCCTCCTTCGCCGCTCGAGACTCCGGACTCGCCTCCTTCGTCTTGGAGTCCTGAAGGGGAAAGCGAAGGCCCTTCAACCTTCTTTTCCAGTGCGCTTTCCTTGGCTCGCGTCGCAACGATAGTGAGAGCGATGTTTTTCCTGAGGGCATCGTCTGAGAATTGCTCAACAACACCTTGCACAATTTCTTCGAGTGAAACGGCTTCGTTTCCCTCGACGCATTCGTCGAACCAGGCGTCGCCCTTTTCAAGGGACGACACTAGAATGTCAGCCCTCCGCACGCAGGTGAGGATTCTTTGGATGAGCCGCTCGTCTTCCCGTGTGGGTTGGGGGCGGTTCAATTTCATCATGAGAGCTGCGCCTGCCATAATGGTGAGTTGCGTTTTTATCTCATGGGCGAGGAAGGAGGATGTTTTCATGGGAAAGGCCTTCCGCTAGAGTTACTGACTCTAGGTTGGCACAGCGGTGGCTTCCCTGTCTGCAAAAAATATTCTTTTTTTCATTTCGAGGCATCCGAGTACCCCGAAAAGAGCTCAAGAATGTCCGATGAGCTCGACAGCAATGCCAAGGAGATCTTGAGAGGGAGTGTAAAAAGGAGTGACTTTGACTTCGGGGCACGGAACAGCATTTGGCGCTGAGCCGGGCAATGGAAGATTTTTAGAGGTCACACCCATCCCCGTGCGCAAACTTCGTTTGAGCAGTTGCCCGAATTCGGACTTCGGGGATTCCGAGCCACGCCCAGGCCACCAGTCTTCGGTCAGAAACGAGCCGCGCTTTTCAAGCAGTGCTTTTGCACCGGCATCGAGCCATTCGGGCCTTCCGAAGGAGTCGAACAGGAAAACACTCCGCGTTTCAGAGCCGGTTGAGTGGGGTGTCGAGCTTGCTTCTCGGTTTTCAAGCGCCATGAGTTCCGAAAGTGCGTTGCGAAGAAGAGTGCTCTTGGCCTCGAGTGCTTTCACCTGCGAGATGTCTTCGTGGTTTACAATGATTCGTATTTGATCTCCGGCCTCAACGCGCCGGGCATGCAGTGCGAACCACCGACGCTCGAAAGTCGAGTGACAGGGGTATTCGATGTCGAAGCTCTGGCAGTGGCCTTCCGTGAGGCCGCGGAGGCCCTCGGCAATTTCACTGGCGCCCTCGGCAACCTGCCCTCTCGCGAATTCACACATGCGGACATAATTCATGCCGATGCTAAAATCGCTTCCAACGAACTCGTTGTTCTCGGCGAAGTCCCGCCATCGCTCGTTCACTGCAACGATACGCCCTTCGTCGTCGAGCACGGCAAGCGTGTGAGGCAGGCCATCGATGATTTTTTGAAGCAGCGACTTTGTGCGTTGCAGATCTCTTTCCTGTTCCTTTCTCTCTGTGATGTCTTCCGATACTTTAACGAAACATACGAGACGGCCGGCGTCGTCGCGCACAGTTCCAATTGTTGCCATTTCGGTGAAAGAGGTTCCATTGCGGCGGCGGACACCCAGCTCGCCACGCCACGAGCCATGAGCCTGCACGGCCTCCCACAGAACCTTTTCGTCTTCGCCTCCTGCGTCGACGTTCAAGAGGAAGCGGAAGTCTCTTCCGATGGCCTGTGGTGCGACGTATCCCGTCTCGCGCTCGAACGACTGATTGACAAACGTGACGCGTCCGCGCGTGTCGAAGAACATGACCTGCGTGGGACCTTGCGCGATGGCCGACGAAAACTGCTTTACGTTTGTCAGGGCTTCTTTGAACGTGGTGATGTCGACAAGATTCACCACAACACCCGCCACCGTTCCTGCTTGTTCGTGGTAGGGCGTAATTTACACGCTGTACTGGGAACCCGTGTCGGAAATGGCTTCGAAGGTGCGATGACTTCCGCCCCGAAGGACCTCTTCCGCAAGGCCTGGCAGCTCGCCTGTTTTAAAGCGGTTGCTGACGTGCGTGATGGGCCTACCAAGGTCGGACTCAATGAGGTGGAATTCTCGCGTTACGGCTGGGTTGAATTTGCGGATTCGAAGCTGCTTGTCGAGAAGAATGACACCGATATCTGAACTTTTCAGGAGGTTATCGATGTCGCTTTTCGCTTCGGTGAGTTCTTCAATGCGAAGTTGATATTCCGCGTTGACGGTATGGAGCTCTTCGTTAAGCGACTGGAGCTCTTCGTTCGTGCTTTGAAGCTCTTCGTTGGCAGCAAGAAGTTCTTCATTTGTGCTTTGAAGCTCCTCGTTCGAAGTTTCCAGTTCCTCAATCACGGCATGAAGATTTTCCCGCGAATTCTGCAGTTCCCATTCGAGGTCGGCAATGCGCTGGCGCGACTCCGAGTTGGTTGTGGCATCGGCAGCGACATCCGTGAAACGCGAGGCCACTCCCCGTGTTTCGAAAGCGATGGCGCAAAAGCCGACATGCTGCCTTTCGGGAGGGAAGGGAATAACCGAAACGTCGACGAGAATCCGCGAGTCATCAATATGAACAGCGACTTCGCGGTAAGAAATGCGCGATTTTTCTGACTGCACTCGAGAAAGTGCAATGCCGATGGTGACGCAGAGGTCTTTGTGCGTTCCCTTCAGGATGTTGAGCGACGCTCGCCCGGGGGAATGGCGCACAAAGGGAGAAACGTCGCCGTGGATATGCACAATTTCGCCGTTCGCGTTGACCGCGACAGTGGGGGGAAGGCACACGCTGAGAAGCGAGTCTGTCATGGGGCGCATGATGTCTTCGCGCACCGGTAAGGTCATGAGTGGACCGAGGCCCCCGCCTGTGCCCGCTCCGAAGCGAGATCGGGGTCCTGCAGGCGCAGCCGGAGCGCCATGGGAAGTGAGTGATGAAAGTTTCAACCCCTTCTTTTTGCCGAGGGCTTGAAAAACCTTATTTTTAGAGTCGACAACCGTGAACAGGTTGCCTGCTTCGCCCAGGCTTTCGCTCGAACCCAGAACGAGAAAGGCATTCGGATTCAGGGCGAAATGGAACGTAGACAAGACCCTCCTTTGTGCTGAGGGGTGAAGGTAAATGAGTAGATTCCGGCAGGTGATGAGGTCGATGCGTGAAAAGGGAGGGTCCGCTGTGATGTTTTGCGCGGCGAAAATCACGAGGTTCCTGATGGGGTCACTGATCTTATAGGAGTCGTTCTGCTTCACGAAAAAGCGTTGAAGCTGTTCCGGTGTCAGCTGAGTCTCGATGCCTTCGGGGTAACGCCCGATGCCCGCGAATTCGAGGCTTTTTTTGTCGACATCGGTGGCGAAGATTTTGACATCGTAGTCTTTAAGACTTGGCCCCAAGACTTCTGAAAAGATCATGGCGAGTGTATAGGCTTCTTCACCTGTGCAACACCCCGGAACCCAGACGCGGATTTGGGAACCGGGTGGCTTGCCGGCAAAGAGTTGTGGAACGACACGTTCTGCGACCAATTGCCAGGTGGTTTCATCGCGATAAAAGCTCGTAACGCCAATCAGAAGTTCGTGAAAAAGCTTGTCGACTTCTTGGGGGGAGCCTTGAAGAAACGTTGCGTACTTTTCCGAAGAGTCGAGCATGTTCACTTCCATACGACGCCGGACACGGCGCAGGATGGTGGCGAGTTTGTATGCGGAAAAATCGAGAGCCTTTCGGGCACGCAAGAGCATGAAGATCTTCAGGAAGCTCGATTGATCGCCGAGCGTTTCAGGGGCATGGGCGTCTTCTATTTTGTGTTTGCGTCCGAAGAGAAGCCTCAGGAGAAGAGGGGGCGTTTCCTCTGGTTTGCAGACGAAATCGACCATGCCTGTGGCAATGGCGTTTTCTGGCATGCCGTCGAAGCGCGCAGAAGCCTCGTCTTGAGCCAGCGCGAGTCCACCCATCGCCTTGATGCTGCGGATGCCAAGGGTACCGTCGGAGCCTGTGCCCGAAAGAACTATGGCCACCGCGCGATCGCCGACATCTTCGGCGAGGGAATCGAAGAAGATATTGATGGGAAAGTTTTGTCCGCGGGCCTTTTCGGGTGCCGCCAGAAGGAGCTTGCGGCGCTGCACCGTCAGGTTCCGGCCGGGCGGGATGAGGTAGACAGCATTCACGTGGATGTCGATGTCGTTTTGGGCCTGCATGACGGGCATGCTGGTGTGTTTGGCCAAAAAGTTCAGACATCAGCGAGGGATGGTCGGGACTCAGGTGCTGAACCACCACAAAGGCCAGCCCTGTGTCTGCTGGTGTCGCTTTGAAAAAACGTTCGAGAGCTTCGAGCCCTCCAGCCGAAGCGCCGATGCCGACAATAGGAAACTCCAGTGGACTCCGGGCAACGGCTTCGGTTTCTTGGGAGGGCATTTTCCAAGGCCCCTTTCTCACAGTGATGAACAGGCTGAGCGCGGAGTTGACAGCCGGCTTTACAAGAACCTTACTAGAAAAAGCCTGGTGGGCAAAATGACGGAGGCGAGTTTTCTGTGATGAGCACTGAAGTTTCGTCTGGACTCGGCTCCAACAAGCCCTCGCCTTTGAGCGATGTCGAACGACTGCTCCATGAACTCCAAGTGCACCAAATTGAGCTCGAGATGCAGAACGCCGAATTGCGTCGCACTCAGGTGGAGCTTGAGGTGTCGAGAAATAAATTCTCGAATCTCTACGATTTCTCTCCTATCGGCTACTTTTCCATCGCCCGAGACACCGTCATTCTTGAGGTCAACCTGCATGGCAGCCAGATGCTCGACGTTCCCCGCTCCGAAGTCGCTGGAAAGCCTTTCTATGTGTTCGTGAGCCCAGAGTACCGACGGATTTTTTACAACCACGTGGAAGACGTCTTTCTTCATGGTGCACAGAGTTCTTCGGAAATTCTCTTGCAGTGCCGCGGACGCAGGCTTTTGTGGGCCAGGCTCGACAGCATTCTTTCGGGTGGAGAAGGAGCACTGGAGCCGCACTGTCGGACGAGCGTCATCGACATCACCCAACAAAAAGTTGCTGAAGCCCACGTCGCTACGATGGCTCAGGCAGTCGACCAGAGCCTTGACGCCATTGCTGTCGTCGACTCCCAAGGACTTTGCGAGCAGGCCAACCCCCATTTTCTCGACCTTGTCGGCCTGTCGCTCGAAAGGTTGCGGGGAAAAGCAGTGATGGGCGTGCTTTCTCAGGCCACGTCGCTTCGTAGTGCGCATCTTCCCGATGAGCTTTTTCACGCGGGGGAACATCACCGCTTTACCTTGCATGTGGCGAGAGCGAGCCAGGCGCCTTTCTCGCCGGAGCGTTGGTACGACGTCCGGGTGTCTCCGGTTCTCGACCCGCGTGGACGCATCTCGAACTACGTCTTGACCTTCTCGGACGTGTCGGAACTCCGCACCGCCATGCGGGAACTCACACGTGCAAAAGAACGCGCAGAAAGCGCCAATTCCGCAAAGAGCCAGTTCCTGGCGAACATGTCTCACGAGCTGCGCACGCCCATGAATTCAGTGCTCGGTTTTTCGGAGCTCCTGCTTGCCGAAGAAGACAACGAGCAAAAGAAATGGCGCCTTGAGGCCGTGTCGAGCGCAGGCAAAATGCTTCTCACCCTCCTTGACGACCTCCTCGACCTTTCTCGAGTGGAGGTGGGAAAACTTCCCCTCCACCAGGCCCCCTTCGACGTTCGCAAGCTCCTGATCGATGCCCAACTGTCCTTCGAACTGAAGGTGCGCGCGAAAGGACTCTCGTTTTTCGTTCGCGTGGACGACGGTGTTCCCTCCCAGCTCGTGGGCGATGAAATTCGCATCTTGCAGATTGTTTCAAACCTCGCGAACAATGCGGTGAAGTTCACGCGCGAAGGGTTCGTTTCGGTCGAGTGCGGCTGGCACAAAGGACTTCTGACTTTTCAGGTGTCCGACACCGGCATTGGAATTCCGGAGAGTTCCCTTGAAAGCGTGTTTCTTCCCTTCGAACAAGATGACCCCACCTCGACGCGTGAGCATCAGGGCAGCGGTTTGGGGCTCGCCATTGTCAAGCGGCTTGTCGAGGCGATGAGAGGCGAAGTCACGCTCAAGAGCCAGGTGGGCGTGGGGACATCGGTGTCGGTGTCGCTGCCCTTGCAAACCCAGAGCGAGCCCACCACCCTATCGACATCGCCCATGCGTTCCCGCGCCCTTCGTGTATTCGACGAGGCCGAGGGAGCCCGCGTGAGGGTTTTGTTGGCCGACGACTGCCCCATGAATCGGAAGCTCATGACGGAACTTCTTCTGCGTGCGGGGCTCCGGTGTGACAGTGTGGGCGACGGAGAAGAAGCCATCATGGCCCTGTTCGCGCGACACTACGACATTTTGTTGCTCGACATGCAGATGCCCCGAAAAGATGGATTCGAAGTTTTGCAAGAGGTCGAGCAACAGCGTTCGCGCAAGGAGCCTGTGCCTTGGGTCGTGAGTGTCACGGCTCATGCGCTGAAAGGAGACGAAGAGCGAATGCTGCGGGCTGGTGCGGATGCCTACCTCTCAAAGCCTGTGGGCATCGTGAGTTTCATGGAAGCCTTGTCGACTTTTCGCAAGCATCGCCCAGAGGTGGGGAAACTGCCAATCCTTTGAGTACCCTAAATGAGTGAGTCTTTGTTACGATGTCCGTCGTCGCGTCCCAAGACGAAACGAAACAAGGGGACGATTCGGAGGACTCTCATGCGCCTTGCTTTTTCCCTGTCCAGTGCCAGCGCCTTTTTCGCTGTTTCCCTGAGTCTTGTTGGGTGCGCATCAGGCGCAAAAGCTCCTGTGGCACCCGAACCCAGTGCGAGCGCCGCTACGACGGCTTCCGCCAAGGACCCAGCAGCTGATTTTGGAGGAAAGACTCCTGAGCAGGCACTCGATGCGGCCATCGAGACGGCATTCCAAACCGTCTATTTTGACTTCGACAGCTATGCACTGACGGAACAGGCTCAAGAAAACCTTCGGCTGATGGGCAAGGCGCTCAAAGCTGACAACACGCTTAAGCTCGTTGTTGAAGGGCATTCCGACGCGCGCGGTTCCAACGAGTACAACCTCGCTCTTTCACTGAAGCGAGCTGAGGCTATTCGGGATTTTTTGCAGTCGGAAGGCGTCACGCTGGAGTCTCTTTCAGTGGCGGGCAAGGGCGAAGAAAGTCCAGCCGTGGACGCGATGACGGAAGAGGCCTTTTCAAAGAACCGCCGAGGCGAGTTCCGCAAAGAGAAGAAAGCACCCTAGAATCGAGGGGAAACTCTATCAGGGCTTGGCTTTGAACGTCGTCGACATGGCCTTGTAAGCGTCGAGGCCTGAACGAGACACCTTGAGTGCTTCCTGCGCGTCGCTGGATCCGGCCGCAAGACGGCCTTTCTCAGCGAGTTTCGGGTCCACGGTTTTCATCCAGTCGAGAATAAGGCTCTTGATGCCGAACTCGCGGGAACCGGTCATGACTTTCGTGTATTCTTGGTCGAGCATGCCCGTAAAGATGTCTTGTGCGTTGCTCTCTTCCTGGGGTTTTGCTGTTTGGCGCAGGCCTTTCACAACAAGGTCCATAAAGAGCGTTTCGAATTCGGCCGCGACCTTTGACGCCTCGGTCGCTGCTTCGGTGGCAATTTGGGTCGCAGTCGTATTTGGGGCCGTGATCGTATTTGGGTTCCCGGCCTGCGAGGCCTGTTTTTCCTGAGAAAGAATTTTTGCGAGGCCCGCCTCAACGCGCATGTTTCGTTGCTCCGCAAAAAAGGGAATCGTGTTTCAGAGGATTTTGAGGTCAGCCTTGAGCGCCTTTGCGGCTTCCAAGGTTTGAAGAATTGAAACGAGGTCTTTTGGCCCCGCTCCCAAGGCGCCGAGTGCTTTCACGAGCTCTCCGACCGTCGCCGCACGAGGGAGCTCCGTCACCCGCGAAGTGCGCAGCGGGCGGCTCTCCACTAAGATTTCAAGTTGTCCGTGTGAAATGGCAACGGGAGAGATGGCAACGCCTCCGCCCGCAATAATGGTTCCCGTGCGTTCGTTGACCACGACAAGAGCGCGTGTGTCGGGTTCAACGCGGAGTTGTTCGAGCTGGGCGACAAAGGCGACAGGAGTGAAGCTGGGATTGCCGTATGTTGTCGGTGGAAGCTTGAC
>JADCJN010000288.1 GCA_020247005.1 Silvanigrellales bacterium | reverse complement strand
GACCTGCTGAAACGGCGGAACTTGACACATCCCGATGTCGGTTGACGAGGGTACCAAGAAGATCCCTCTGACATTCGCGCGCACATGCGGTGAACACTCCGCTGGCCATCAGGGCTGGGCAATTCGGTAGTTTGAATAAGGACACAATGGGACGCTTTGCGGAAAGAGATGAAACGTAAAAAAGGCGGGTCAAGCCCGCTCTTTGCAGAAGAAGCGACTTGAACCCTTAGGGGTGCGCTTCAAGCACAAGCCGTGCTGCAGAGGCTTGCTCTACAAGCACAACATCTTCGCGATTGGGAAAAAGCTGCCATCCCAACACACCACCCACCAAAGCACCCGCTCCCACAGCCCAGCCGTAGGCTGACCCTGCGAAGGTTGGTGTGTCTTTCTTGGGTAGCACGGAGGTTTTTTCAAGCGTGTCGGATTCCTCCAAAGCCGCGGGCGGTGCGTTCAGGCGAGCCGACGTGAACAAGAGACAGGCCACAGAAATGGGGGGACAGACAAACAAATGAACACGATTTGACTCAATTTTTTCCCACCCATTCCATTGTTGAGCCTCTTGGTTTCTGCTTTCTTCAATGCACCGTTGATTTTCACAAAATTCTTCGACACCCCCCGGTGAACCGGGACCAACAGACGTTGCCGGTCCTTTGGCGCAAGCGACCTCCCTTTTCCTCCGCCTTGTGCACGCAGTCGCCGAAAGTAAACACAAGGAGGAGCGGCCAGTGATGCGCCAAAGGAGAAAAAACACGAGGGAACGCAGCGCACGCCGCGGGTTCGTTTCGAGCCCGCGCGGACACCTGCTCGTTCTGACGCTCCTTTTTGGCGGTGCTGTGGGAGCCCAAATTGCGCTGAGGCAAAGAGACACCTCAAAAACCTCGTTGCTGGCTCTCGCATTGCGTCCGGCCAAAGACCTGTTTCCTTCGGGCACACCCTTTGGCCCAAATGACGTCGAAAAGCTTTTGCAGTCGGTCGACTTCGAAGTGCGCTCTCCGGCCCAAGGGCCCGCATCCGAACCCGAAGGGTTCGAAAACGTGGCAGGGCTCTTCGAGGGCCAGGCGGCGAAACTGGGCGTGGGGCGTTCCCCTTTTTTGGCCTCTTCGCGTTGGGCCGTCGTTCGTTACCTTGGCCCCTCTCCGGCAGGCCGTGGTCTCAAAGGCAAGGCCCTGGAAGACGCTCAGCGGGCAGCGCTGGGAACCCCTGACGACACGATTCCCGTGGTGACGGCCGTCGCGACCATCACAAAAATGATGGACGACTACTTCGCGCCGCTCCTTGCAAGGCTGCCTGGAGGCCAAGACATTCTTTCAAGCTTGCGGGTGCAAGGTGCTTACTATGCGCCCAACTACGTGCCGCCTGAAAACAGTGACGACGACGTGAATAACGATTCCATTGTAGGCCGAGACAACGCCTACGTAACAGGGCTCCAGTCGCTCGAAATCTACCCCAGCGGGTGTTTCGATGACGAAGGCGCGTCGCGGGAAGGCTGCACGCCTCCCTTTTTTTCCACCGGCCACGACCCCACCATTGTGGGACACGAACTTGGTCACGTCCTCTTCAACCACATGCGCCAACGACGAGCCCTGGAAGGCTTTCAGTGGTTTGCCGTGAACGAGGGGTATGCGGACTACTTTTCGGCGGCCTATTTTAAAGACCCCTTCGTGGGGCGAATTTGGAAAGTGGACAATACAGCCGCCCCGTACCTGCGCCGCCTCATCGACAACCCCAAGGTGAGCGACGAGGCCTATTCTCAGGAAATCCATGCGTTCAGCATCATTTGGAGTTCTTCCCTTTGGAGAATCCGGGAGCGGCTTCTCAAGGATTTTGGCGCCAAACCCAACGATGTTGATCGGGTGATGCTCTACTCCATCGCGTTTCTCGGGGAAACCGACAAGGCGCGTCTCGGCGATGCCGCCACGGCCGTGTTGCGCGCCGCCGAAACCTTGGGATACCCGTCTTGGAAACACGTCATGAAAGAAGAGTTTTCGAAGGCGGAGGTTGCACTGAAGGCCCCCGCCGACGTCGTGCTCGCAAGGCGCGGTGACGACATAGGGGCCACGGGGCAAACCACGGCCCGGCGGGGACTTTGCGGAGTTGTGGGCAGTGCTGCGAAGGGCGCCGCTGTGAGGTCGGCAAACAGGTCTCCCCCAGGAACTCTTCACAACAACTCATTGCATGTGGCTCACGCGGCGTTTTTGCTTGCGCCTCTTCTTGCGTCCCTTCTCGCTCCCTTTGGCCGGGCCGTGTTGGGCGCCATGACCCGCAAGCGACACAGACCTTCCTGGAGGTCCAGCCTTTGGGCTCTTCTGTCCCTTTTCGGAATTTCCGGGGGTTTGAAAGGTTGCAAGTCGGAGAGTGAGGAGGCCCTCTCGGCGCCGGGCTACTCCCTGGCCTACATGTGTGACAGCGAAACCATGACCAATGAGTTCCGCAAAGACAGCCCTGTTTTTTTTACCTGGTACGAACCCACGTCTTCCGACTCCCCCGTCCAGAGAGTTCTTGTCTCGGACGACCGATTCGAACGATCTCGTTCCTCTATCATCGCCATTCTTGACAAAGAACGGATTCGAATAGAGCAAGTGCGGGATCGTGACGGCAAGCCTCTTGAGCTTTCCATGACGTCCAAGTACATCTCAAAGGAGGAAGCACTCGCCTTCCAGTTTGTTCGTATAGCCAATCTCGTGCTCGATTCCTCCGTCACGGCTCTCGTGCGGGCTCGGGCCCTGGCTCAAACCGCTCCTTCCGCCAAGGAGCCGGTCTCGTCCGCCTCCCTCGCGTCTTTGGGGAAGGAAGCGGTATTCCAGTTCGAAGACAAATCTTACGTTGCCATGGCGGCTGAATCGGTAAAGGGTGGGTTCGGATACGGACCCCTCGCCTCGAAAATCCTACGCACGGGAGCTTCGGGCACACCGGGTTCGACTGCCTGTCGGCACGTCCCGGATCGTTCCTCCCCATGATTTTTTTCCGTCCCTTTCATTGGAAGACTTGATGACCTTTTCTAATCTTGCGCTCTCTCCGTCCCTCCTCCAAGCAGTAACCGCCGAAGGTTACACCACCCCGACACCCGTCCAATCCCAAGCGATTCCCCTGATTCTGGAAGGCCGCGACCTTTTGGG
>JADCJN010000287.1 GCA_020247005.1 Silvanigrellales bacterium | reverse complement strand
GGCGGTGTTCAAGGCCCATTCGGCCTTCAGGACTGAAGACGCTTTCCAGCACAATTTCATCGCGAAGGACAAGTGGGGTGGATTTCAGGACACACCTTCTTTCCTGTTCACTGTGTAGAAGACGGTGGCACGACGAACACATGAGCAGGGTTCGCGAGTCTTACGTCTCTGCAAACACAAAAAAGGAAAATACCATGTCCGTTCGCTCATTCCTGCTTTCACTAGCTCTTGCATCTGCGGCTTTTTCGACCGTTGGTCAGGGAGACTCCTCAGTGTTCGATGTTGGCGAGTATGGTGACAACCTGCAACTATTGCGTGGAGGCCTTGTTTTTGAGGCGTCATGCCTAATTGAGAAGGCTCAAGAGGGCATTAGTGTCGGATTGCATTTGCAATGAGGAAAATGTCAAGTGGAACGGGGCCTTACTTCGTTTGCGTTGAACCCAAACGATATCAGGCTTCCCGCAACAGTATACGTTACGTTGGCTCCGTCTTCTGTTGCTAAATATTCCCGAATTAAAGGTAAAATCGGCTCCGATGCGACTGTTCTTTTGCAGACTATCCTGGTTCAAAGAAGTGTCGATCAGTACAACTTTCGAGATTTTGTTGAATTGAGGTTATTGGAAGTTCGTTAAGGCGCTTCTCGTCGTTTCGTGGTGAAGGATGATCGCGCACTTTGCGAGACATCAAAGGCGACAGATCTCGGCGCCCGTTATAGTTCAAGGGTGGGGGTAAAGCACATGAAATCAGACCACTTCAGCGCCGACGGACGCCTTCTTGAGAGCGCTCTCGTTCCCGGATACCGATGGGATGAGGTGGCGATGGCCTTCGATCTTCCTCTGGAGGCTGTGAAGAAAACGATCACATTCGCCGCCGACCTCGTGGCGCGAAAGGCGATATGAAGATCCTCGTCGATCACAACGTCAGGCATGGGGTGTTCCGGGTCCTTCAGGAGTTTGTACACGAAGCGGAAACCGCACAACACAACGGGCTCGAAAGCCTTCCCGAACTCGCCGTTGTCTCGTTCTCACGGAACGCCTCGCCCAGAAGCCCCGAGAGACCTACCTCGACCGATTCCGCGAAGCGCTCCGCGAGAATCCGCTTCGCCCTATTCCCGGTTGCGTCGTCCACTGGCCCTAGCCATCCCTCAATAAAAACAAAAAATGTTCGCCACCGGCGTCTGGCATCACATGCGCTATCGGTTCGTTTTCTCTCAGTCGGTGGGCGGACGGATGGAAGCCTGAATGGATGGGCGCAAGGTGGTCGATGAATCGGGGCCCAACGTTTACGCGAACGAGCTCCCACTCACCTCCTTCAAGTTCGGACCCTATCGCGAAGCGCACTCCGAGGAACTCACGTTGTGTTTCGATGACTACTCACGCGGGCCTGCACCCGACTGAACGCCTCAACGCGACCCCGGGACGCAGTGCTTCCCCTGTTCCTTTTTTCGAGGGGTTCCAAGCGCTCAGAACGCGTAGCCGAGATGGAGCCTCAGGAAATGGGGTGAAAGAGCCTTCGCGCGCGCCTTGGCGTCGCTCTCGAAGTCGTCTTTCTCTCCAATGGCCTTGGCGCCGTCGTTGGCCTTCGTCGAGACGCTGGTCTGCACGAGGGGGAGTCCGATGCCTATCCAGTCGCAGCCGATGAGGAAGCTTCCCATCGTCCAGCGGTTGCCGAGGCCGAGCTCGAATTCGATCTGGTGCACCGTGCTTTCGAGTTCGACCCTCGTCGTGGCGCCCGCAGCCGTCGACTCGTCGTACTGCGACGAGTCGGTGAGGATATCGTAGGCGAGTCCGGCGTTGAGGTTGAAGCTCGAACCGACGAAGTAACGTCCGCGCAGGGTGGCGTGCGTCCTCTTCGACTCGACGCCGTTGCCGCCGAACTTCAGGCTGTAGGAGCCGTGGGCTATCTCTCCTTCAGCGGCGACGTCCGGGAGCACGCGGTAGAAGGCCCCGCCGTGGTACGCGAAACGAGGAATGAAGCCGGCGCCCGCGTAGACGCCCGCTTTCTTGATCTCGGCTCCCGCGGTGCCGGCTTCCGGAGCGGTTTCCTTGCCGTCGGCGCGTGCCGTCGAGAAAGACGTTGCGGCGGCAACGAGCGAGCCCAAGGTAACGATGCCATGAATGGAGACGAAACGAGCGCAAGGCCGAAGGCCGAAAGACGAGAAACGGAAAAACGGCATGGTCCGTACCCTTTCTGGTAGGAAGGTTCGGAGCCATATTCGTCGTTCGTGCGTTCGGGTGTCGAGAACCGGGGCCGAGGAACTGTTCCGTGATGTTCAGTGAAGGCATGACGGAAAAGTTTCTGTGCGGCGCAATTCGGGGCACGGCGAATGGCGGGCACCGACGCTCACCCGGGCTTCGACGGCGCGATGCGGAAGAGTTGCATGGAAAGGCAGTACACGGCGCCGGGACGTGCCCGTCGGTTTCTCCTGTTTCGCAGGAAGATTTCCCGGAACTCGCGCAGTTCGGACTTGCTCGGTTCCACGTGGTCCTGTTCCATCAGGAAATACGACGCGCTCAGTTCCCGCTCATCGATCTTCTGGCCTTCGATGGCCGCCGAGGCCTGCCGCAGGACGCCGCGGTGGAAGTCGCGCACGGCCTGCGACGGCACGCTAGAAGCGAAGAACGAACGCTTCGCGTCCACAAGGTAACGTCCTTTCACGCGCCGCACGAGGCCGAGCCTCTGGAGGCGTTCCAGGGCGTCAACGGTTTCGTGGATCTCGATGCCCATGGCTTCCGCAACGAGGACGTGGTCGTGGGGGCGCTCTGGGAGCTGCAGGTACTCCAGCAGGGCGAGATGGTACCACTGGGAAAGGGAACGAAACTGGTCGTCCGCCAGTTGCATCAGAGGCGGATCGTTTCGATAGCGCTCCAGTCTTTCCGCCGCGCGGTGCCGCATCACCTTGCTCCGGGCGCCTTCGCTCTGCATGAGATCTTCGAGGAACGCGGCTTCCATTGGCGTCAGCCGCAGGCACGCGACGACATTGGCAACACGCGAAGGAGCCAGGTGTCTCTTGCCCGCGAGGACATCGGAGACGAGGGAGGGCGGGATAACGAGGTCCCTCGCGAAGCTCCGAAGCGAATAGCGCGGATTCCTGCGCTGCCTCCGCTCGAGTTCCTCGGCGAGCAGTTCGGCCGTGCTTTGCGAGCCGTAGATCGGCTTCAAGGGCAGACTTCTTTCCAATGCCCGGGCGAGGTGAACGCGGCCAGTTCTCCCGAAGCGAGTCCGGCCACGAACCCTCCGCCCGGCAGGAGGTCGACTCCGCTCGCGGCAGAAGGCTCTCCATTCGAGGCGGTCAACGCGTAGGTGGCGAGCGGGCGTCCCGAAAGGGCGTCCCAAAGACGCGCCGTGGCGTCGAAGGAAACGCTCACGACGGTCGTTTCGTCGCGGGACAGCGCTGCGTCCGACACGAACGACGAATGCCCGACGAAGCGTTGCAACGGGGTGGCGGTGGCGAGATCGAGCAGGGTCGTCACGAAACCGCTCAGGGAGCCAGGATAGAGCGCGTGCTTTCCACCGAAGACGCGCGTGTGGCCCAGG
>JADCJN010000286.1 GCA_020247005.1 Silvanigrellales bacterium | reverse complement strand
TCGCAGAGGGGCTTTTCTTTTGCCCTGAGCCATCTTTCACCGTTCGGCGCAGATTTGGCGAAATGCGAAAAAATCGCATTTTCCGAATCAAGCCGCTCGGGGGCTCTGGGAGCAAATTACAGAAACGGGGTTACACCAATATGGCGTTGTCATTTTTAAGTCACTCGTCAGACGTTTCTCTCTTGCAGGGGCTCACGTCGATGTAAACTCCAACAGCTGCGCGCAACGGAGGTTTTTTTTACTTCAAAGAAGGAACACCTTCGCGCTGGGTTCTTAGGGAGACATGAGTCAATTTTATTGAAGTGATAATTTTGGCGAATCCAATGATGAGCAGGAGTTTTCAGTGCGAATGAATGTAAATAATTCCCTCTTGATTTCGGTGACTTTTTTTTCCTTGTTGTCTGGATGCGCCTCGCGAAAATTTAACAAATCTGAAAACAATGCCGTCGAAATGAAGAGCGAAAAGTGGGGCCGGTATTGGCGCAAAGAAGACGGATCTTTTGATCTCATGGGTCCTTTTCCGGATGGGAACCACAAAGTATTTTCCCTCAATTTTACGTCTTCAACCGAGGGTATTTTGCAATGCTATTATGTTATATACGCCACAAAAGACGACGTACGGAAGGCATATGAGTCGGATGGAGCGTATACTACGACTTACGAGTTAGCCCGTGCCAAGCCTATCAATACTTCCTACGTCTATCGGGACGAATTTTACAGAGCTATGAAGAAGCAGCTTCCAAGGGAACAATTGGAATTCTTCGGAAATTACTCTGTCCTCGGATTCTCGCTCGTAGTGGGTGCCGCTGCGACTCTCACGATGACTCCGGTGTGGGGTGCAATGGGTGCGTTGGGCGAGGCGGCCACGCAGGGAATTGAAGCGGTTCAAATTGTGTCTGAAGGGCCGAATCCCACGACGGGAGATAAGATCGCATCTGGAATTCGGGGTAGCATCGTCGGTTTTTCGGTTGGACTCGTTCAAGGACTCCAGGTACCTGTAAAATCTCTGATCGAAGGCTACAACGACAATAAAGATGTCCGGCACTCGCTTCCAGTCGAGGCGGGCCTGTCGAAACAAAGAGTCAAATTCTTAGGAAATCTCGATAAAGAAATGGCATCGTTTGAGGGTTTGACAATGAAGGGTTCACCCGATTTGGAACAAGTTAGATTTGTTTGGAACACACTTCGAGATCCCGATCTTCAAAGCAAGATTGCAGTGCCAAAATCTCGCTGCCTAACGGGAGCAGAACTGGATGCGAAACCAGAGAAATGGTGGTCTCGATTGACCGCACTTTCGGCCGGAAGTCCGCAAACAGACCACTTCGAGAAGAAGTGGAAAGAGTCGCAAGACTGAATCGCACCGAGGGAGGCGGCCCCCTTTGGAACGGGGCGTCGGCCCCTTGACACTGACGACCTTTGCCGCCCACCACGCCGATGCAAAGTCGATACGCCGTCATGCAGAAGTCGACGGCACTCCCAACCCTCGCGAAAAGAAACCCGCTCGCGCGCTGGGTGGCGCGCGCGTCGCTCGTTGTTGCCTTGGTGACGTTCGTAGGAACCTTCTCGCTTTTGGCCCTCGACTACGACGCCAACGAGCGTTTCTCCGACTTGGAGACGCGTGGACTTCTCGTGCCTCTGCCGAAGTGGGAGGCGCGCGACGCAAAGTGCCAGAGCGCCTCTTTCCATGGCCCCCAGTGCCTGGAACTGGGTTTGGGTCGCGTCGAAACCCTTCCCATGCCTGCCCCCGACGGGGCCACTGCCGACCACGTTGTCTTGCGCCCCGAACTTGGCCCCGCGGCACGCGCGTGGCTTGCTGCTCGCCCTTGGGCGGTTCTGTGGGCACCCAGGCAGGCTCACAACGAAACATGGATGAGTGCAGGCACCACGTCGGCTCGCGCTGTGGGCATGGGCAACGACGTGACACTTTACTTTCCGACAGCAAAGGATGCTGACGATCCACAAATTCAGATGATCATCGACCGCACGGCACTCGCCTGGTATGGACCCGCAGACATTTCACCAGCGCTCATCGATCCGGCGGCCCTCGCGGATGCCCAGAGCCTCACAACACGGCTCGCATTCGCCTCCGACCTCCAAAGCCAACTTGAAATCGGCTTCCCTTTGCTTGTTGCGGGCGTTTCCTTAGTGCTCGACCACTCTCCCGTGTTCGCGCTCGCCTCGGCTTACGGAACTCTGCGCGCGCTGCGCGGAGCATTCGTCGTTCATCTGCTGCATGGAAAGCTGGGCTTCGAGGGGGCTTGGCCCTTCGTTTACGCGGGCTTGAACGCGGCTTGCGCGGTGGCCCTCTGCGCGCTAGCCCACGTGCTTTCAGGCGGAAGAGTGCGCACGAGGGTCCTCGCCCCTTTTGCCGTAGCCGTAGCCACAGTGTTCCTCGTGGCGCAAGCACGCCATCCCGACTTCGAACTTGTGGCCGACATGTGGGCAGACGGCTTCGGGTCGGCCTTGGGCCTGGTCGCCTGTACTTGGAATTTTCTCGGACGAGCACGAGCGGTCTATGCAAGCAGGCCAGGTCGCACGCAAACAAGTGCAAACTCCAGTTCAGCCACAAGCAGGCGCGAGGAGCATAAAAACCGTGTTGCGCCGTTGTCTGCTCAAGAGACTTCACATGCCGTCGCCGCCGTCGTGGCCTTGCTTCTGTTTGGAGGGCTCGGACTGCACGCTGCTGTGAATATTTCCGAACTTCTGGGCGCAGGTGAGGGCACCTCGCGCAATCCATTGGACTGGCGCCACGCCATGCTCTTCCCTGCATTGCTCACCGCATCCCTTGTGAAAGTCGGGTCGCTCGCACGCGGACTTGTCCTTTACGCGCGGCGAATCACACACGACGCGCTCGTTTCCGCAGAAGTCGAACTTGCTCGGGAGGTCCACGGGCGTACACTGCCACCGCGGCACGGCCACACTGGCACTCATGCCTGGCGTATTTTCCATGCGCCCTGCTCTTCTCTGGGCGGCGACTGGGTGGACGCCCGTTCCCTTGTCTTGCACGACGGTACACCAGTTCTGGCTGCGTGCGTCGTTGACGCCACAGGACACGGCCTGGGCGCTTCGCTCGTCACGGGCATCATTTGCTCACAATGGAGACTTTGGTGCAGACGTCTGCAAGGCATGGAGGCAGAGACGTTCGCAGGCCAGAAAGAGACACTCCTGTCGGAAGCCGCCGCCACCATCCACGCAGCGCTCGTGGCTGTGGAGCGAGAGGACAATTGCACGGCGGTGTTCCTTTTACACAATTCTCGCACAGGCGAAGTCACATACCTCACGTGTGGACACCCCGGTGTGCTCATGCGCCGAGCGCGTGGCCCGGTCGAATATTTGCGCACCCATGCCACTGGCCTTGGCGTCTCGTTCGCACCCCGTCCGACTGCGGCCACCTGGCGCGCGAGCAGCACGACCAGCGCTCCCGGCGACACCTTCGCCCTTTACTCCGACGGCCTTGTTCCACCGGGCAAAGCCATCACCTCCTGGCTCAAACGCATTCAGCGACTCGCGCTCTCGCCCTCGTTTGCCTTCCCTGGGTTTCTCGCGGCACAAGTTCGAGAAAACCGCACCTCTTACCGGCTCGAGCCCGACCTGGAAGACGACATCACGCTTCTTCTTGTCAGTTATGAGCAGCGCTCGGTCGAAAGTCACACTGAACCCGAGGAGGCATCATGCCGAACAGGGTGAGTCAACGGACGCCTGCTTGCCACGGCTGGAGTTTCCTTCGCCTCCGGCTTGAGGGCCATTGCTCGACGCGGGAGCCTCGGCTCCGCGGCTGGGGAGCCGACGCAGTGGAATTCCACCGGAAGTGGCGTCCCCATCGACTGTGGTCAGAACATACAAAGGCATGATGCCTAAAAGCGAAACCGTCCCACCGCTGTCCCCACGCTCCAGCCGGATGGCAGCTCCGCTGCGGGCCACCGAGACGACGACTCCCAACTCACGACCGTCCACCACCACCGGAACGAATTGCTTTTGCACCCCAGACGCCGCGAGGTAACTCAAAGGAACGGCACCAAACCCGAGGGATTCCTGGGGAGCCAGTCCGCTTTCAATGGCCCTCTTCGTGTCGTTCCGGAAGTTGAATTGAAGAAGTAACTTTTCTTCAATTCCAACAATAAATCGGAGACGCCCAACGACATAAGCGATGTTGTCTTCTACTTTTTGAAGCCGAACCTCGGGAGCCAACTTGGTGTCGCCGGGCCCAACAGAACGCGAGACAGAAGCAAGTTCCGGAACCTTTTCCCCAACGGCTGCAAAGCTTCGAGCCATACGAATATCGGTGAGCTCTTGCACGAGTTCACTCCAACGGGACATCAGCTCCACATCGGCCGCAGGGACAAAGGGAAGTGACGCAAATTTTGCGCGCGCAGCGGTCCAGTCAGAAGCGAGCCTGCGCCCCTCTTCGCGGAAAAAGGCCTCGAGAGAGGAGGGCATGGCTCCCAAAATTTCAAGTTCGAAACGCGCCAGATCAAGGTTCGAGCTGCACGTCACAAAGGTGGAATCCAGATTCCGACCAGCCGCCTTGGTCGCATCTGCACACACGGCCACTGCGCGCTCCCGTGCCGTCTGCGCTCCCCGCCAGAGGGCTTCGTCTGCAACTGACTTCTTGTCGGCAGGCAGGGCACTGAGGCCCGCTTCAAAGGGGCGAAAGCTTTCGTGCAGCAAACGCTTCGCACTCAAAGAACGATACACACCCTCCGACGGGCTCCAGGCATGCAGAGTCAACCCTCCTGCGAGAGACGGAGAGAGGCAATGCTCAGCGGTCCACGCGTAGAGGCGCAACCGCCCCGACTCCTCAACGGGCTCTAAGCTCACCGTGCAACGGAGTTTGCCCTCCACGCCGGGGGGGGCAATTTCAAGAATGCCTCCAGGAAGCGCGCCCCAGTGGCCAAGCTCAAAAGAACTCGTGAAAGGATAACGCTGAGAGACCCAGCTGGGAAGCTGAGAGGCCAGAGAAGTCGAGGTGACCGCCTGAGTCCTTGCGCCGCAATTTTGCGACGTTTTCCCCTGGCCACAACCCACGAGGGTTGCCGCAAGGCTCGAAACAAGAACAGCTCTAGGAAGCATTGTCATAACCCGCCCTCCGACAGTGTTCCTTCGGCGCATTCCTAAAAAAACTTGAATTATTCTGAATAACCTGCGGCTTTTTCTTGCCTCACACTCGAACTTTAGTTTCCAGCCCGGCAGCACCCCGAATAAAGCTCGGTGCCAGAGAGCACGAGGACGGAGTAAGGGAAGCCTTCGTCGCTCATGCCGTCGGAGCACTGCTCAGCTTTCACAATAACGTTGAGGAAGCGGCCAGGCTCTTCCTTCACCTTGCCCTGGTAAAGGGCGACATAAGACGTGAGGGTCCCCAGGGCGGCGCGTGCACCGGAGGTGTCGCTGGTGCGTGTCAGTCCGTCTGCGGTGCGAAAAGCGACGCTCTTGCCAGCAATGGTGAGCCCCCAGAAGGGTTCAGTGCCGAAACACGACGTGACTTTAGAAGCGTCGGCGAGGGCAGCAGGAGCAAACAGACCGGCAAGAACCAAGGTGGCAATGGCAGAAAAAGTCTTCACGGGAACCTCCTGAAGGAAATCGAAGTCAAAGCGCCACGATGAGGAACTCCCCGTCGGGCTGCTGCATTCATGGTCCGCTTTGCTCAGTCGGGCAACCGCGCGTCGGTCACAATGTAACAGGCTGTCGTTACTCTGAATTGAGAATAGCCATAGCCTGAAGAAGGGAATGTTCCCTGCAATGAGGCAGGAGAGCCACCTCGACCGCCAGGCCGCAGCTGTGTTTTTCATTCTGCCGGGCGCGCCAAGCACCTGCCGCAAAGAACTCTGCCGATGGTTGCAGTCAGTTCACTCACGCGTAACATGAAATCCAAAAACAGAAACTGCAGGCAGTAAGAATCAAACAGCTCTGAAGGGGACACAAAGAAAATGAAAAAGGGCAATTCCCATAGATGTCGTCCTCGCCGATTTTTGATGGATACTTCAGTTTCGCGAGGAGTCGCAATTCTTTCGGGAATGATACTCTTGAGCGCCGCGTTCGTCTCCGCTTCCTGTAAGCAGCGATCTTTCAATGACGCCGACGCCAACTCCACACGTGGCACAACACCGTCTGCCAACCTCCAGGTGCGCTCCGCGGAGTTCGAAAGCCTCTCGAACCTCGTGTGGAATCGTCTCCCACTTCTCTCTGGGGGCATCTCTTACAAAAATCCACCGTTGCCAAAAGACGCAAAGACGCCAGACGCTGGCGCGACAAACACCTACGATCGGGGGGGCGACTCGATTGCGCGCGTGTCGACGATGGACATCGAGATTTTCGCCTACGACGACCAAGGCACACCAGTGCATGCTGTGCACGAAAGCGCCTTGAAGCAGATGTACGAAGAGATCTGGGGTTGGAAAAAAGTGAAGTGGGAAGCCGCGCTTGACTCTTTGTCGAATGAAGAGCGAAGTGAAATTTTGCGCACCAAGTCTGGAATGTTCTGGGAGCACCTTGCTCAACAGCTGGCCGAGCGTGTGTTTGCTCAGCCCAATACCCCCGAACGCTTCTTGCGTGGTCCACGCTGCGCACTCAGGCCCTGCGAGCCAGAAGCGGGACTTTCCGGTGTGAGCCTCATCGTGGTGAAAACATCCCTTGACGGCGCGCGCGACCCCCTCAATCCCGTGACCCGTTCTCTGTTCACAGCGTTTCGCCGGGACGCCCTCAAAAGCCCGGCCGTCGTGTTGCAGCTCGAGGTTCCTGCGAACCTCCGCGTGGCTTCTGAGCTCGATGAAATCCTCGACTTCAGGCCCCTCATTGGCAAAGAGCGCCAGCGTCCAACCAGCATCATCTTGCAGGCACGAGCAAGCGTGAAGGAACGAACACAGAATCGTGACTACCCGAATTTCAACTTCGTCTTCATTCCTTTGCGACATCTTTTATTGCAAGGAGAAGTGAAGAACCCTCGCAGACCTTCGACATCCCTAGAGTACGCTGACACAGAAAGCTTCGTTCGATCGGCCCGAACCCTTCTGAAGTCGATGGAGGCGCCGCCCGCCTCACAAGCCGTTGCCCGTTCGCTCGAGCCTTTTTTCGCCAACACAACCTACTATTATCCGTTCGGGTCGCCGGAGAAGGTTCAAGCTTACGGT
The DNA here is from genome assembly GCA_020247005.1 of Silvanigrellales bacterium. GTDB lineage: Bacteria > Bdellovibrionota_B > Oligoflexia > Silvanigrellales > Silvanigrellaceae > JADCJN01. The sequence goes on along the minus strand of JADCJN010000286.1, from coordinate 15,961 downwards.
ACCTATATCCTCGGAAATGACGGCGTCGGTGGCGGGTCGCTTCCCCACTTTTCCGAATTGCGCTTGTTGTTAAATGGCTCGGTGGTTGTGGGGAATGAAAGCGGAAACTAGTCAGTTAACCGTCGTCAGAGCGTGCAAGCTGCGCCACGGTCATCTTGATTCGGAAATAACGATTGTCTCTCGCCTCTTTTGCGCTCCTTTGCTGATACCCGGCAAGGCAAAGGAACGCGCGATGGGCGAGTCGAGAACCAAAAACGTCTCCGTCGAATGGACGCCCGAGATCGACTGTAGCTTGTCGGCAAGGAACGCGTGGAGGTCTTGAATGTCGCGCGCGACGACCTTCACAAGAAGGCTGTAGCCGCCGGTCGTATAGTGAGCCTCGAGCACTTCGGGATGCCGTTCCAGCGCCCGCACGACCTCCTTATGTTGATGTGCGAGCTGCACGCGGATTCCCACGAGCACCATGAGTCCAAAACCGAGTTTTCCGAGATCGACTTCGAGCCGCGCGCCACGGATGAAGCCAAGGCGTTTGAGCCGTGCATGCCGGGCGTTCACCGTTCCAGGGGCGACTTTGAGTTTTCGCGCGACCTCGAGAAGCGGGATACGTGCGTCGCTCATGAGTTCTGCGAGGATCTTTCGATCGAGACTGTCGATATTTTCGTCCATTGGCCCTCCTGAGGGGTTTGGATGTGCTGATTATCAGCATATAAGGCCATTTACTGAAAATTTGACGAAAAAAACAGGCCATATACAAAAAGTTTTTCAGATGACAAATTGCGGTGGTAGGAAAGGGGAGCCCGGGCTGTTTCCGCATTCTCAAACCCCATTTTATCTCTCTCAAGGAGAACCCATGCGTACCTTTTCCTGTTTCGTTGCCAGCGCGCCCTGCGCCATGCTTTCTGTCGTCTCGCTGGCATGGCCATCACCGGCTGCGTCCTTGCCTCCTTTTCCTACGCCTTTTCCGGGCGCACCTGCGCAGTGGTCGGCGTGTCCTGCTCCTCCAGTGGATTCTCCAGACTTTCCCGATTTTCCAAGCCCTAAGACGCCCCGCGTCGCTTTGCGTGCCACGATCTTCGAGCAGGACCTTGCCGCGTTCGAACGATTCGAGAGGCGTCTGGCAGGTATCTCTTCCGTTGCTTTGACGACGACGAAACCGGAGGTGGTCGCCTGCGAGGATTTCATTGGAGGCCGTTTGCCTATTTGTATTGGAGTATTTTTTGTCGAGCTCGATTCAACAGGCGCGGGCGACATGCCTTGGGGAACACACGAACTCGCGGCTTTCGTTCGCCTTGCGGATGCTACCGATCCTGTTTCGACCTTAGAAGTTGAAGAGTGTAAATAGGTAACGCGCTGGTGCTGAGGGCCCGCAGCCCCCTTGAAGGGGTGAGGATGGTGTGACACTTCCGATATTCAATTCGAACCTGACATCGTCAAACAACATGACTCCTGACACGGATCAATTCGATTCGATCACTTCCCCCGGCAATATTCTCTCAAAAACCACGCGTGGCTCTGGCATTCAGAGCGATTTCCACTCAAAAGGAGCGCACCGCGACGTTCGCGTTGCCACGGAAGCCAGGCAGAGATTCCAGCTCGCGCCGGCTTTCCATTTTGCACTCATCGAGAACCCGCCCGGCATCCTCGCCAAAGTCGGAAGTTTTGTCGAAGGCCCGTGCCCAGGATCGCGTGAAGAGGGGCCTGTCAGACCCAGGTATTCAAGACGGCCAACGCCGGGGCCGCGCCTTCGAGAAGGTCGGCTTGGCCTTTGATGGCCTTTTCCGTCCATGCGGCTAGTGCGTGCCCCGAAGGGGTGAGCGCCCATCGTCCTTGTCTTTTCTCAAGTGCATTCGTCGTATCCGAAATTCGTGTGAGTCCCCGCGATACCACCGATACGTCGCGTGCCAGCGCACGGGCCAGGCGTTCCAACGACTCCGCGTCGCGGAAAGCGAGAAGGAGCTCGCAGCCTTCAGAGTCGACTTGGAACCGAGTGCGACGGGGCCGTGCGCTTGTAGCGGAGTCCTTCACGCCTACCACCTCTGCTCATTTTCCGATGAGACGAACCGAAAACCGTTACTTAAGTGTTTCCTTCACTCACGAAGAAGGAGATCTTCGTAGAAGGCACCGAGCTCTTCGAGTGGATGGCGAATCTGGATTTCGAGCACCCAACGTTCCGGACTCGGATGGCCCGCGCACTCCTCCATTGAACCGCCGTGGTGCAATTTGTGGGGGAAGTCGGAGAGCCGATGACCCCGGACATAGGGCGGGTTAAGCATCCAGCCGAGGCTTCCAGCCACTTCTTCGGCGTACGCGTAGAGTGCGTGCCCGCTCAGCGCCTCGGACAGCCATCTCTCGCGCACGCGATCAAAAACCACGCGGGCATCGCGACGGAGTGCGTGCTTGGTGGGATCGCTGCCAAGCACGAAGGTCGTTCCGGCGTCGCCTTCATGGCCATCGAAAACGGGGCCAATGTCGACGTAGAAGATGTCGTCGTCCCGAAGACACACTTCGCCTTCGTACGGGTCCTCGTAGCCTAGAACGGTGTTCCGGCCGAACCGGATGTGTGTTCGGTGCCAGAACCTTCTCACGCCCATACTTGAGAGAATGGCGTTTGCTGTGGCAATGGCCTCGACCTCTGTTTGTCCTGGACGCAATCCGTCTGCAATCCGCTGCACCGCTTCCCAGGTCTTCTCGCGGGCGGCGAGCATCCTCTCCCTTGCGAACGCTGTTCCTACGCCTTCCATCTGCCCTCCCGTGCGTTGTCCCATCCGCCAGATGCATGGCGGCCGGGTAGAAGAACTGTCACGCAGGAGCCGGAGTAGCAAGTCGAACGGGGCGAGCCAAGCATGCAAAGATTGCGACGATTCGTCAGAACGGATTCGACGCCATTCGGGAGATGAAACATGGCTCCAGCTTTTTCTCGCTGGATGAGGCCGGGTGGACGCCGCCTGCTGACTTCATGAGCCGCCCTTCAAGCGGCGCATCAGGCGGGCTTACGAAACGAAGACAAATGAGCCGAGATCACAAAATGCAATGCTGCCGTTCCGGGCCGTCTTGACCAAGCTCCTGTCGGATCGAGTACTCGTGCTCGCGCAGGTTGCGGCGCTCACAGGGTGCACACGTTCCCACCCCTTCCTGACTCCGTGGGTAAACTCTTCGTTTGACGCCGCGTAGCTTGACCTCCAGAAAGGAGGCTAAGCGTGAAAAACGAGTTGAGTATCGATTCCCTTCGGCGAGAATTTGAGAAGTGGAGACAGGCGAAAGTCGGCAACGAAAGGATGCCCGAAGATCTCGTCCGAGCTGCCGCCATTTTGGCCGAACAGATGTCCGTAGCCACGGTGGCCAAGCATTTGAACATAAACCACACCCGAATATCGCACGCCGTTTCTCTCCTTTGAAAGAAGAGGCAGCCCTAGTTGCCTGCGCCGACAGAGGCAACTGCCCGTCAGAACGTACCTAGCAACAAAATGCACACGTTCAGGAAAGTGGAACCACCTGTGTGCGCCAGCTTGCCAAACTTGCTGCACGGCATCTCGGCGTGCTGTTGTGGAAAGGTCGCAGAACTGTGCATATGACCCCTCGCACCTCGCGGGCCTCGATGTGCTTGTTACCGACTTCAACTTTGCTCAGAACGACCCCGAGGACGGGGCGTCTTTCGCCAAGTCCTTGCGTGGCCGCGGAGACCGGTGCCTCATTCTGTTGGCATCGGGTGAGTCGTTCCTAGGAGACGAAATCGAAAGCCTCTTCGACGAGGAAGCAGATCCGAATGGCCGGCGTTCGAGTTACACGCGGAGCGTCGAGTGGATGCTTTGCCAGCAACGTCACTTCGTCACGCGCGCTCGAAGTGAACCCGCCATCTCTTCATCTCAATGGTAGGTGCGCACCCTGCGCGCAACGACCTTTCCGTTGAAAGTCTTCACATCCGTAAGCGGCAGGACGCCCGAGGCGTCGAATTGAGTGGTCCGTTCGGTTACAGAGGAGACCTTGCCGCCTTCAAGGACCTCGATGCGACTGTGCTCGACTTGCTGACGAGTATTGAGGTGCAGTTCCACACGGCTGCCTTTAGGTTCCTCACCTTTTGCCACGACGTTCGCTGTACGTTCCACGTGCCACCTTCCGCCTTTGCGAGCGGAGAAGATTTCGACAACCTCGGCGCGGCGAATCTCCAGGCCCCCTGCGTCGTTGACCGTGTGTTCCATAGTGCACCGCATTGCATGGCCTTCCTGCTCGCAGCCATGGTGCCGAAAAGAAGTGACTTCGCCGGAGCTCCGGTTCACGTGGCGTGCTGCGCGGAAGTTTTGGTACCACTGCATGATTCCGCGCTCGAACGAGCCACCTTGTCCTTCGAGGAGCCGGTTTCGGGTCAAGACCTTCCACACGTCGAAGGGTGTAGGCGTCGAGATGACGAACAAGCAGCGCGCCAGGACAGTGACATCATAGACGTCGCAAGGAGCGGAATCGTAACGCTCCGGAACCTCCGGACGCATGCCCCAATACTCTATCCACCCGATGTCCGACGTCTGGCCCGCGGCGTCGATATACTCGCGGTGCAAGGCGTTGGAGTCCCAATCGACGCGTGAAACGAAACGCGAACCATCGTTTTGGTAGGTTACTACGCTTCGTTCGAGGCGCCCGCGGCCGTCAAAATAGTTCTCGAGAGCAAAGCCGTCCTCGGGTCTTGGCTCGAATGAACGCATGGACTTCACATACCCGCGCGCATCGTAAGCGTAGGCGAACCCGCTCGTCTCGGCGGCTCCGGGCTGCCCAGTGGCGACGTCGAAGTCTAGCTGCGTGGACTGGTAGTAGCGCTCGTCGTCGTTCCAACGCTCGACGTTCGTTTCGGTATTCCATACGCTCAACTGGCCGTTCTTTTCGAAAAACTTGTTCTCCGAATGCCGCCTGCCTGTTTGCCGAGAGTAGTCATATTCTCCCTCGATAGTGGAAATGCTGCGCGCCCCGTCGAACTCAGTCGATTCCCACTTTTCGGACGCCACGGTATGGGGGCCGGAGAATTCACGCGTAGCAGCCACTGTCGATCGCGCTCCATCGACGTTCCATTTTTCTTCAAGGCTCGACAGGGCAAGCAACTGCACGAAGCCCGAAAGATAATTGACGTGGCGATCCTGCGACCGCGTCTTGCCCACGAGTCGGCCTGTAATGGCATCAAACTCGTCGACCGCTGTAGTGGCGCCGTGAAAGCAAACATCGGGATAACCTCTGACGCATACGGGCTGGCGATCGGCTGCCTCTCCGTTGGGCTTGGAACCAAAGGATGCCATGGCACTCTGGGCCGATACTGTGGTGAGCAGAGCAAAGGTGGCAAGGCATAGGACCTGTGGAAAATACGAACGAGAGGGACACAAGAAAGACATGGGGCACCGCCTGGAGGAAGAAGATTGCTTACAACAAGATCTCGTCGTAGCAACATCCCCTACCCTTGAGCAATGAATTTGCACGTAATGCATGCAGGATCCTGGCCTCGATTCACGCAGTGCAACACCTGTCGCGTCCCGAGTAAAAAAAGGGGGAGCGCTACCCCGCCATTGTCGAATAGCTTCGTCAGCCAGAGCCTGGGCGAAAGAACTCCTTATTGAGGCCGTGTCTTCGACATCCCAAGCCAACGCCAACCGATAGAGAAAAAGTTTGACTTCTTCGGCTTCGGCGACAGCGGCATGCGGTGCCTACCAAACACATCATCAGGACGGACCGTCGCTAGAAACAACGCGGCGCTTCTAACGTTAAGGCGTTCGACGGGGTCGTAACGAAGTTCAGAGGCTCCAAAACGCTGTTCTGATGTGCACAGGTCTTTGGAAAAAAGTACTCTTTTGTGTCGGGACTGCACCACCCGCAGAAGATGCCTGATGCAGGCTCACTCGCTGACGGCGTAGGGCTGGCGGGCCTTCCAAACAGACCCTCCAATCGCTTTGGCAGCTTCAATGCACTGCGCACACAATGGCACTTGCACATCAAAGCGTCGACACTTCGGCCAGTTCTTCTGTTGGATGAAGCGCAGGAAACGCCAGACGAGGTTCTCTCAAAGTTGCGCCTTCTCTCTTCTGTCGACCTTGATTCACGAAATATTCTCGCTGTCGTTCTCGCTGGTGACGGGCACTGCTGTCGCGCGCATCTTCGGTGACGCAAACGAAATCATTCCCTCTCTTGCATCACCAGGACCGTGCACGAGCGCATCAATCAACATGGACTGTGAGTCCTCACGCTATTTGACGGTGACAAAATCAATTTATCTGTCGGCACGAGTAACAGCTTGAGTGCCTTATTTTTCGCCCTTCCGTTTCCGCACTCGCTCCCTAAATACCTCGAAGAACAGGTCCTCATCGAGTTGCCGCAGGTCTTTTTGTGCGGCAACCTCCAAGAGTTCATTTCCCATCATCATCATCGCTCGTGCGTTACCCATCGCGTGTTCGGCCACTGTATGAATGAGCCTGGAAGGCATAAGCTCTTGGCTTCCGGTGTGAGCAAGGATTTCTCGAAGCAAAGCCATCATTTCCTCCGGTGGACGTTTGTCGAGATGCTCGCGGGTGCGGATTCTGCTTTCGAGGGGCAGCAACACACTGCCACGCAATTTCCCTGGGAGGCGTCCGTCACCAGCCAGAACAACTGCGAGAATATTGCGTGAATCAAGATCGACTGAGGAGATAAATCGCAGTTCTGAGAGCACTTCATCAGGTGTTTCTTGCGCTTCATCAAGAAGAAGAACGGGGCGGAGCGTAGATGCTTTGATGTGCGAGTGCCAACGTGTTCGCAACGCTGCAAAGCTGCCAATGCGATTTGAGGGTCTCATGGGAACCGCAAAAAGCTCCGCCATCTCACTGTAAAAATCACGAATGTGGCTTTAGCGGCCACATTCCTCTGCTTACCAAGTACTACGACGTCATGGTCCGCTGCGACCATGAGCTCTGGACTATCGGAATGAGCTTCCCCTTCACCAAGGCGGACAAGGAGAGCCTCGAACTCTTCGCATGCAACGACGGAGAAGGGGTAGGAATTGAAATAACGGTTCCGAAAGAAACACGAGGGAAGGAGAAAAGGCTCATCGCCGAAATCCATTTCTACCTGGACTATTATCAGAAGGCCTACCGCCTCAACCTGGGCGCCCCTGCTCTCCCATGGGAGCGCGCGGAGGACGACGATGAGCGGGTGTGGATTCCAGCAAAACCTCGCAATCATGCGAAGATGCCGTCCTACATAAAGAAGTGGAGCGGTCTCATCTCGAAAGAGATTTAAGTTCGAGTTTCCGATGGCGGTTTGGAACGGGCCTCGACGCCGCCCTCATGAAGCCGCACGCCGCGCAGGTGCGCTCCCCGGCGCTCAGTGTCCCGTTCGTGCCGGCGAAGCAGGGGCGCCCGCCTGACGCCCGTCAGCGCGAGAGGAGCGCGTCTAGCCGGGCGATGAACGCTGCGTCGTCGACCCTCATCGGCGAATGCCCGCCGTCGAGGAGCGAGAACTTCGCGCGCGGCATGCGGGCAGCCGTCGCAGCGGTAGCGCGCCAATCGACGAGGGGATCCCAGCGGCCCGCGAAAAGGAGGGCTTCCACGGCGACCTCGGGCAACGAGCGGAGCAAGGCGTCAAGCGCTCCCGCGGGGAATGGACCCGTCAGGTTCGCGCGAGTCTGCCGGACGAGGGAGGCCGCGTCGACCAGGGCGTGATCACACTGCGTATGGACGTTTCCCCTGGAGCCGTCGAGGAGGGAGGAGTCGACGAGCTCGGTAAGGTACGTCACCTTTCCCGGCGCGCTACCAGCCATGTCGATGGAGATGTCCCCACCCGCGCCTTCGTCGAGCATGTCCGCTCACTCGCGCAGGAGAACGTCGTCATTGGCTGCGATGCCTGCCAGGAGACGTGCGCAGGCGGGGAACGCGCCGGCCGCTAACAAAGGGAACACTGCGTGGCCTAGGTCCCAAGTCCGCGCGGGCCACGAGCGACCCCGCGACGACGCGAGGACCGGGGGGGGATCCGCGTACCAAGGCGAGTGCGGCCGCACCCGCGTCGGCAAGATCGGGATGCGTTAGGAGCGCGTCTCACAAGATGCGCTCTATGGTGTCGCCGAAGAGCGTAGTCGACCGCAGGGTGCACTCGCACGATCCCGCGACGACCGATCGTACTGCAGCGGGAAACGCGGCCGCGTAAGCGAGCGCGAGATAACCGCCCCACGAGGAGCCCACGACGTGCCAGGCGCCGCCGCCCGCGCATGCGAGGCGAAGGACCTCGAGGTCGCTCAGGTACTGTTGGATTCCGTAGTGCGACGGGGTGCGCCGGGCGTCCTCCCAGGACGCCTCCTCGGCGAGGAGCGATCGTCCCGCGCCGCGTTGGTGAGGGAAGACGACTTCGCATCGCTCCAGGAGCGTCCGGCCGAACGCCGTGTTCTTCAGAAGCGGCAGAGGATCGGGAACGACCCCGGGCCCCCGTGGAGCAGGACAACCGTGGGGCGTGCGACCACGTCGTCGAGTCGGATGCGCTCGCAGTGAAGGTCGCGGAACGCGCCCGGACGCGCGTGGTCACGCGGGACGGCGACCGTGAACAGAGTGTGGGAAATGGCAGGCATGGCGGTCATTCGGTTCATTCGCGCGTCCTTGAAGGTTAACACAGGTATGCGTTCAACTTGAATGCACTGCTGCTTGGCGAGGAGATGTGCCTTACGCGGGGTAGTCAATGCTCACGTGCGCGGTAGTGGTCACGAGGCGGTAGCCCACAGCCTGATAGATGCTGTTCGAAGTGAGGTTCTCTAGGTCGGTAAATAGGGTGCAAAAACGCGCGCCCTCATTGAGAAGGGTCTGGCTCAGAAGCGCTGTCGCACGCGAGGCGTGACCCTTTCCGCGTTGAGCAGGGGGCGTATAGACCCAACCAACGCGCGCGCCGTGAGGAGTTCGGCCCGAGACGCCGACCATGCAAAGTGCGTGACCGGAGGTGTCCTCCAAGATCCAGCGCGTGTGTTGCGCGAGGTTTCGGGCGACGAGGGCGGCACAGGCCTCCGGTGTCGTGGGGAGTCGGCAGTCGATGTGAAAGGCCATGCTCCAATCCTGCAACCAAGGAGTGTCGTCCGTGCAGGCAAGTCGCAGTCGCCGGCCGTCGTCACCGAGGAACGAGGCGACGACCTCGGTCAGCACGTAGAGACCTTGTCGGCGGCGAATCGTTTCGTGCGCACCGGTGGCCCGATTCCAGAGGTCGAGGAACAACTGGCACACGTCGATCCCACCGGTGACACCGGCCGGACGCCACCCTGCCGCCTGCACCCGCTCCACGAGGGAAATGAGAGGACCCTCACCCTCTTCGGCGTTCATCACGAGACAGAGTGGGTGAGGCGGCGTCCAGTGCCCACAGGCGACGATTCGATTCGAGGAGCCAACGCCACCCGGCGGCAAGGCGGTGACAGTGAACAGGCGGCGTCCCGGGTAGAGGCTCGGATCGCGCATGAGCGCTTCCAGGATGCCGAGCGGCATTCCGTTGACAATTTCGTCGGCGATGAGGAAGGCTCGCGCAGCAGACGAATAGGAGTCGGGACTCTCGTGCTCGACCACCTGGAATGGGGGACTCGCGGCCATACCTCACCTCTTGAGAGTGAATCCTCGATGAATTGTCGGAAAACTCCGCGCAATAGAGCGCTCCGACCCGGGGCTGATTCAATGCTCGTCACGATCCAGCGACGACCCGCGCTTGCCTTCAACGGCCCTTGCGACGCGCCCGCCAACCGCGCATGCGGGGAAGGAAACGAGGTGTCGCCGCCGCGAACAAGGCGTACCCAGGAAGCGAGCTTGCCAGGTCCCGCTCCTCTCGGTCAATCGCCCTCGCCGAGGCCACAACAACGAAGGCGAGCGTGAGGTCCCAGTTTTCCAGTTGGAAAATCATTTTTCATTTTTCGTTCTTCACGAGAGCGTTTCCTTTGGCTGTGGCATCGATGGCATGTGTGCATTGTGTCGAAGGTTGATGGAAAAGGGACCCAGACCCGGATGCCTTTCTGCCAGGGAATTTCATGGCAAAGTTCGGCGAGGAACCACCCTCCGCCGATGAGTCTCCTACGACAACCGCATAGGACTCCAACCGAGAAACTGGGACCTCACTTGCGGGTCAGCTCTTCGGCAACGAAGATTCGGACACCGTGAAGGTTTACGCCCGCCGCAGCAAGACCGCGCTCCGCGAGGCCGCCGAACGGGAGTGGCGCGAGTTGTCGCCACTTTGATCTCGATGCTACGATTGTGTCTCTCAAAACCCATTGCGAGGATACATAAATGAAAAGACATCCGGGCGGGCAGTTCAAGTTCGCTGTCGGACTTCTTCTCGCGGTCGCTTCGACAGGACGGCCCTCGCTTGGCTTGGCAAAATCTGACGCGCAGAGCGGAAAGAAAACGGTAAGCTTCAGCGAGTGTGCCGGAAAGGACACCATGATGTGCTGGGATTATCAGTTCACTTTTGCTCGATCGACTGCGGATGTGGCGGAAGTGACGATTGATGGGTTCCAGACCATGAAGCACTTCCAGGTAAAAGTTAAGGAGGAAGGGAAGGAAATGGTTTTGACCTTCGACAAAGCGTTGGAAGATGACGTTGGCTCGGAGAAAAGCTTCAAAACCGGCGATGAGGTTTTTCGCATTGCCAACCTTGAAAGCAAGAAGGCCTTTTCGCATCAGTCTTGCGGTTCGGGAAGCAAGTCGCGCAAAGGGAACAAGTCCGGCTCCACCTTCGCATTACGCAGGGCGACCGCCGCCTTGGGCGACCAGGTTTGCTCGATGATGCCCGCGATGGACGACTTCACTCCCGAGCGGAATGGCATCATCGTGACGACTTCGGCAGTCGTTTCCGTCGAAGGAAACTTCCCATGCCGGCTTGTGTCGCGGTGGAGGAAAGCCGTCATAGATTCGTTGGGGTTGAGAATCCCCTTGAGCTGCACGCCTCTCTTCGCGAAGGCCTCAATCCAAAGCTCTTTGGCGTAAGGGAAGTGAGTGCAATTGAGAGACACGTATACGTCTTCGTCCGCGCCTGCCGGGCGTCGAGCAAGCCCGGCGTCCACGCATTCCTGAACACGCTCACGCGTCGAAGCCGAGGTTGGATCTGTCTCGATGCGGCCCACGAGACCCGAGCAGGGCACGTCGACAAACGCTTCGGGTCTGCGGCCCCGACGCAAGAGCTCGTCCTTGTACATCGCATTTCGAACCGTTACCGGCGTAGCGAACATGTACACGGCCGTCTTGCGAACGCTCGGTTTCTCGCCCTGTGCTAGCGTGTCGTCCATGAGGTTCACGCTCGTGGCTGCGATGTCGAGGATGGGTGTCCCTTCAGCCTTGTGGAAGTCGGTTAAGGGGACGAGGACTGAGAGCGTGTTGCATGCTACGACAATCAGGTCAGGCTGGTAACGCTTGTCAATGCTCGTAAGGAAACGCGAGAAGATCGACGCGAGCTTCTGGTCGGTGAGGCTGGAGAAGGCCACGTCCTGCGAGAAAATCGCGTTGGCGAAAACGAACCGCACCTTGCTTTGGGACTTTTGGTTGTATAATCGCCCGATGTCGCGGGCCAAGACCGACATGCCACCGACGCCGCTGTCGGTGTAGACAATCGTAATCTCGTCCTTCGAGGCAATCCCGGCCAACGCGCGTTCGAGGGAGTCGAGGTCCGTGCGGAGCTTGACTCCATCCTTTGCGAGCGCCTGACTCGCATTCTGGTTCTCGCTCAACGGCTGCGCACCCGACGACGGCCACGACTCTCCCTTACGGTGGCAGCCGGCCGAGATCGCGAGTCCGCTCGTGGCGATGATGATTCGACGCGATAACTTCATGGTTCGGCCCTTTCAAGGGAGCCGCAGGACGATGCGAAATACTGGCCCTGGGGTTCAATCGTCGACGTGTACTTGTTGTAGGTCTTCCACCTCGTCGGCAGCCCCGCGAACAGGTTTCGGAAGCACTGCGCACGCGCGGCGGGCGCTACCGTGAACGCGCTGGAGAAGCGGAAGCCTATGTAAACAAAGGGATTAACGAAGTAGGGTTTTCCGTTGGTGTGGGTTACCCACGGGGCTTTCCGCCAGTTGTGCCCAAGGAAGGTAACGAGGAACGCTGACTCGGGCGTCGCAAGGGGCAGGAGCGCGTCTGCGATGTCTGCCGTGCGCTCGATTCCTACGTACTCGGGCTGCCAAGTATTCGAGAAGTCGAAGGTCCCGAGTCGCCACCCCTTCTCCGTCAACTCCCGCGTCACTTGGCGCCACTTGCTGGTCTCGGTAAAATCGAAACGGTATGCGCCGATGCGGCCTGCCTTGGCAAGACGCGCGAGGCGTCCATAAAGTTCGTCATCGTTCATGTAGTTTACGCCGGCGTAAGGCTGGAGGAACGGGGTCTTCTCGCCGGGGTGCGCTGTTTGCCAACGCTCGTAGGCCTTCTTCCATTCCCCGTCGCTCATTTGGAAGAACGTGAAGTGATGACAGCCCTCGCGTTCGCTTTTGCGCACGCAATCAGTCCACCAGTCCCAAGCGCCCGAAAGACCCATCAAACGCCCTTCGCCTTTCGCCCTGCGTCGCCACTCGTCGGCGTCGGCCGTGAGGCGCAGTTGCCGGTAATCAAGGCGATCGGTGGATGCCTCGAGAAGTTCCGCATTGAGCCGGTTGAAGAAGACTGCACCGGGCTCATAGTCGAGCAGGAGCAGCGCATTGGCTTTCGCGCTGGCGGCACCCAGGAAACCACGCTCGGTTCCAACGGAAACGTGGAGCTTGTCTGGCGCCCAGCGAAACACGGCCTGGGCCTCTGCAGGCATCTGCTCGTTGGGGGAGTAGTAGACCCGGTTGCTGTTCTCGCGATCGGGCACTGTAGTCGCACCTGAGTCGAGAGAGGAGATCATGAGGGGGCCTTTGGGGGCTCCCTCAATTGCGTCATCGTCCTTGGCCGCTAGTTTGTTTTCGCGCGTTGCGGAGTCATGGAAGCCTCGCAATCGGCAGCCAGCTATGGGAGCGAAGAGAACGAGCGCGCTGACGACGCTCAGGTGGACGCGATGCAAGAAAAAAGCTTGGTGCGCGCACTTTGTAACCTTACGCAAACATCGGGAGGATTGTGCGAGTGGCATTAGTCGGCTCCCGGGTCTACGACTCGCGCCCCGTCATCAATCTCGTCGAAAGAGTCGATGCACAAGTCGCAGAGGTTAACGTCGTGTCCGGCGAAAAAGAGGTCGACGCGCTCTATGCGCTCGCCAGTTCCGTAACGGACAGCAGCCGGGAAGCCGCGGAACGTGCCGAATGCGGTTCCCGGCGCGTCGAGGTTGAACTGCCCCTTGGGCGCGGTCGAGACGATTTCCCGTCGAGCTTCGGCAAGCCTCGCCCTAATCGTGTTCGCTTCGGAGGCGGAAGACTTCCTGAATCTTTGAGGCCCCTTTGAGAAATGCCATTCGATGAACAGGTAGTGAAGCGATGTGAGGAGGTCCTGGACGTCAGCCTCCGCGCTGTTCGCGAGGCGATTCCACGAGGCACCTCGTTTGAGTTGCTCTGTTGGGATTCCCCTTTCCGAGAGGAGCTTACGGAATTCGACTTTCAGGCTCTCTCCGAGCCAGAGGTTAAGGGGGGCGCTGTCGAACGCTTTCTGCGTGTTTGGAAAATCCTTGTTCCCGAAGAGTCCGAACGTCTTCTGGAAGAACCATGCCCAGTACCAGCCAGTGAGGTGGTGCGGAGCCGCGCCAGACTTCAACTCGAGTCCGACCTCGTTCATCCAGCCAAGGTTGCGCACGCCCTTGAGCTTCTCGCCTTCGAACCCGTTGACGAGCTTTACGAGTGGATCCTCAAGCGCGTCGAGGGTGTCCTTGACGAAGAAATGCTTTATCTCGCCGGTATCGCCGTCGACGAGGAGGTCGATGTTCTGCGCGTGGATCTCGAAGTGGACGCCCTGCCGGAAGCCTGAGTCGACAATAAACTTTGCGAGCATGGGCAGGAACTTCTGGCGCACCCACTCTTGCCGCGCCGTCGGCGTCGAACCTGTGACCTTCTTACCAAGGGTGCTTTCGCCGAACTCCTTAGAGAGCAGGACGTGCAGGGCGAGCACGTGGTCGTTCGGTTTCCAGGCGCCCTTATAAATGCTCAAGTGAAAGGGCCTGAAGGCGATATGGTGAGTCCCATTGGCGAGGTAAGAGAGGGTGGCTGGCCCCGCCGCAGGCACCTTCCGGGAATCGGGCCACAGGATGCCCGACGAGTCGCCAAGGAGGTTCGGGTTGCTCTCCAGGCGCTTACCGCGGAGGAAGGACGTGGTGACAGCCTTCTCAGTCAGATCCTTCGAGGACGTCGTCTTGACGTAACGATCTCCCGCGAACTTGAGGAAGTAGGGGTCTCCCTCGCTCGGGAAAACCATGACGGTCCTGAGCGAGCTCTGCATCTGTGCGCGGTAGGTGCCCGTGGGAGCGCCGAAACGGGCTTTGAGGGTGTCTATCGAACCCTCGTTGTGACCCTCCTTAAGGTTACCCGCCTTGTCAAAATAGTGCGCGAAGACCCGGACCTTGGAGTCGTCGGGCGAACGGAAGGCCGGGACAGGGGCAAGGACAGTGAGACCTTCGGTGTCCTTGGGAACGTCCCAATACGGGAGGTCGCCGTATATACCGCCTTCGAGTCCATATTCACTGTAGAGTTTGTACTTCGGAACGAAGTTGGGGGTGTTGTAGGTTTGTCCGTAGCAGGAGTGCTCCCATGCGATCACGCTCATAGGAGTGGGAAGGCGCAGGGTTTCGCCTCGGCGGCTCGCGTAGAGGCCTTCACCTTGCTTTTCGAGATTGCAAGGGTCGTCGACCGGGGCGTCAGTCGACGAAGCTGCGGACGAGGGTCTACCGCCTTGGTTGAATTTGCGCGGCAAGCAAGAGACGCAGACGACGACACAGAGGCCTGTCACAGCCATGGAAATCTGTCTGAGTCTCATGAGTGCTCCGTAGAAGGCGAGGTTGAGGCCTAGGGGTTCGAGGCGATGCGAGCTCTCCTGGGGGCTCAGCAACCATTGAAAGGATACAGCTTGCGGGCACTGTCCAGGGATGCATCTCGTTCAAACTCTGACGGAGGTCCTAAGCTCGCCAATTCACACCTTGGGGGCGGGGGTTTCACGCTCCCTGGTTGGTGAGTGGGTCGGCGGCAACGAATACCCGACCTTGCTGAATTGGGGCAGCTCGCGGTCCGCTCGCCCCTTGAGGCTTGAAACGGTCGGCGAAATCCGTTTTGGAAACGTGACGAGGCCCACGCCTATCCAGACGGTAGCGTGTAAAAAAGTGTCTCTGGCCTTGGCCCACGATATTTGGGCAGAAAGGTTCCAGTCGCATGAGGATGTTCATGAGCATCGTGAAGGTCGAGATCAAGCTGCCGGAGGCGCACCACGCCATCGTCGCCTTCGCCGAGAACAGAATGCATGCGCTGGAGTCGCTCGCGTCGTTGCTGCGGCACACGGCGTCTGAGCAGGAGTTTCCCAGCGGTTTCCACCCAACCGATTTGTTTAGCAGACAATGATGAGACAATTCTCATCCCTAACCAAACTCTGTCAAGACTGCTGAGATCTCTTTCAAAGAACTCGGAGGCCTCATTCTTGGACGACTTGACAAAGCGCCGCGAGGCCCTCGACTTCGATTTTCCAAAGTGAATCCTCGACGAATCCGTGCGGCAGCGCGCGCAAGCGATCGATCTGAGCTAGAAATTTTCTGACTTTTGTGTTGCACCCGTTGGATGAGTTGGGAAAGAAGTCGGCTGGACGAAAAAGACCCCATTGATGTATTCCGGGCGGTAACGACACACACCAAAAGTACGTCAATGAGGCGAACTGTGATTATCAGAAGTGCAGAATCAATGAAAGTCCTCTCCCAGTGGGGCGGTCTATCGCTCGCAAAACGAGCAATTGAGAGCCTTGGCTTGGCCAAACTCATTGCTCCTCACCTGCCTCGCAAGGGATTCGAAGGTGCCACGACCCCCGAGCAGAAATTTGTGGGCCTCATTTATGGCTTCCTAAGCGGCATTGACTGCCTC
>JADCJN010000285.1 GCA_020247005.1 Silvanigrellales bacterium | reverse complement strand
AGAGCGAGGAGAGACTCGACTTGTGCTCGGCGTTTTCGGCGCCCAGAGAGAGTGGGGAAGACATACCCTCGGCTGGGAAGACCCATGGCCACGATTTCGGCGACGGTGACCGGGAAGTCGAGATCGACGTCAGATCGCTGGGGCATATATGCCACCCTCGTCTCGCCTGGCTGAAATGCGGCGCCGAGGATTTGGGCCGATCCGTGCTGGGATTTCTCGAGGCCAAGCAGGGTTCGCAGAAGAGTGGTCTTGCCCGCGCCGTTTGGCCCCACAAGGGCGCAAATGGTGCCTTTGGGAACTTCGAAGGAGACATGTTTGAGAGCGGTGACGCCGCCGGGCAGGTTCACGCTGAGTGCCTCAAAGCGCAAGGCGGAGGTCATTTGGAGGCCGTGATTCCCGAAAGGGCGGAAACGATGGTCTTCGTGTTCAGACGCATCATCCTTTCGTAGGTTCCAGCGGGCCCGGACGCTTCCCCAGGTCCGTCGGCATAGAGTTCACTGGCCAAGGAGACCTTCTTACCTTTGGCGGCGGCTGCCTCAATGACGGCCTGCGCATATCTCGCGGGCGTAGAGGATTCTAGGAACATCGCCGACACGTTTCGTGAAACGAGAAAATCGGAAACCCGGCGCACGTCGGCAACGGAGGCTTCGCTTTCCGTATTGACGCCTTGGACATTGTCAACCTGAAAACCGTACCGCCTAGCAAAGTAACTAAAGGCGTCATGCGTCGTGACGAGGACCCGGGAAGAGCGAGGGATGCGGGCGATCTCGCGGCCGAGGTCGGCGTCGAGTTCCGAGAGGGTCTTGTCGTAGGCCATGGCGTTCGCCTCGAAGGTCTTTGAATCCGCTTTCCGGGTTTTGATAAGCGTGGTTTTCACTGTGTCAACTGCCTTGCGCCACAGTGAAATATCGTGCCAAAAATGCGGGTCGAACTGTCCTTTGATCTCCGGATCGGGAAGGAGTTCGGAACGAGGGATGCCGTCACTCACGATGACGACAGCTTTCCTTGCGCCTTGCGCTTTGAGCACTCTCTCCATCTGTGCTTCCAGGTGCAGTCCGGAAATGAAGATGACATCGGCCATTTTGAGCGCTTCAACGTCGGAAGGCGTGGCCTTGTAGGTGTGGGGATCGAGGCCAGGGGCCACGAGAGTCTTCACCTCAACTTCGTTGCCTCCAACAAGTCGAACGGCCTCCGCTATCTGTGGGGTCGTTGCCACGACGCGCAGTGGCGCTGCGAATGCGACGGAGATCACAAGGTTCGAAACGATGAGTGAGAGGATTCGGACGGTCGGGAATGGGGAAAACAACATAGAGGCGCCTCGTGCAGAAAGAAGTGTCCTCTTTCTTAATGATACAATTGTATCATTTGTCAAGGGTGGATCGTTTTTCAGTTTCGTCCTCGTGTTGTGCATCGAGTAGCGTGCGACTGAACTCAAGAAATTCGCGAACGCCAGGTGACGTGCGTTGCCCGAGTCCTTGCACATTGGACTGAGGAACGGTGCCGAAGAGAGGCGATGTGAGAGAGCTCCATGCGGCTCTCCCGAACTCGAGCTCCTCGTCCGAGAGAAGGCAGTCGTCGAGGCTTGCTGAGAGGGCCTCCTTTTCGAGTCCGATACCAATAAAGACGAGCTCCTGTTTTCTGTCTCCGTACACAGGGTCCCACTCGGCACTCAAAGCCCCGAACATCGCGAAAACATCGGGTCCATCTGCTTCCGCAAGGGCAGCGCGCCAGAGTTCGCCGGGTTCTACGCGTAACGACAGGCCCGCATGCGACCATTGCCAGGAACGTTCAGGATGGCTCGCGATCCAGAACGTTCCTTTGGCCCGCAAGACGCCCGCGAACGGATGTTGCAGCAACGACTCGAGCCGTGCGGGATGAAAAGGTCGCCTTGCACGGTAAACGAAGCTTGAAAGTCCATAGACATCAGTTTCGGGGCGGTGCGAGCCTCGAAGTTCCTGGAGCCACCCAGGCGCGGCCGAGGCCTTGTCTAAGGAGAACAGACCCGTACCGACCAGCGCAGCGAAAGGCACTTGCGCATTCACGGCGTGGATAATCTGGGCCTCGGGATTAAGCTTTCGGAGGATCCCGACCAAGCATTCCCGTTGAGCCTCATCCACGCGGTCGCATTTGTTCATGACGAGCACATTGGCGAACTCAACCTGCTCCACGAGGAGATCAGCGACTTGCCGGTGGTCGTTTTCGTTTGCCTGTTGCCCTGTGTCTGCGAGCGAGTCGCGCGAAAGATAAAGGTCGAGAAACGACTCGGCGTCGATCACGGTGACGAGGGTGTCGAGGCGAGCGACTTCGTCGAGGCGCCGTCCTTGATCATCCGCGAATGTGAAGGTTTCGGCGACAGGGAGGGGCTCCGAGATTCCTGTGGACTCGATGATGAGTGCGTCGAAGCGGCCTACTTCCGCGAGTTTCCGGATCTCAACGAGAAGATCCTCGCGGAGCGTGCAACAGATGCAGCCGTTGCTCATTTCGACGAGCTTTTCGTCGGTGCGGGTCAGCGAGGCCGCTCCTTGCTTCACCAGCGCCGCATCGACGTTCACCTCGCTCAGGTCGTTGACGATGAGAGCGACCCGCAGGCCACAACGGTTGTTGAGCAGGTGCGTGAGGAGCGTCGTCTTTCCGGCACCAAGGAATCCGGACAGGACCGTCACAGGCAAGCGCGTGTCGTTGGGCATAGGGACTCTCGAGTGTTAGTGATATTATAAAATCAATAACACCGGAGGCGCTGCCTTCCAAGAGGCAACGCCTATTTCGCCTCGCGGTGGACGATGTGCTTGCGAGTGAACTTGCAATACTTCTTCAGCTCGACTTTTTTCTGCATGGTCTTCTTGTTCTTTGTGGTCATGTAAACTGAGCCCGTTGGCTTGCCGTCGGGACCGATTCCGACGAGTTTGATGGTTTCGCGCATGGTGGCCTCCTGTGAGTGAAATTCTACTGATACAGTTGAATCAAGAATACATCAATGGCGGAAGTTCGTTTGAAGACTGTTACGGAGCGTCCTCAGAGCTGAGGCTCAGCACAACGACGCGTCCCACTTCTTTCCCCAGTTGGAGGCCGGCCTGGTTTGCGGACGGGAAATGAATCCCTCCATAGATGCGGCTGAGCCCCGCTTCCCGTGCAAGAGCGTGGGCGTCAGCGAAACGCCTCACAACACCGGGTGTGTCTTCAGAAGTCACCGATAGGGGCTTCACCCCTCCTGCATTCCAGTGTTCGACAACTTCCGCGGCTGCTGCCGAGAAGGTGCTGTGTCCGCTCGGGTACTCCGGATGGGGGGGAGTCGCGAGCAAAGGCGTCCAACCCAGGTTTGGGAAAAGCGCGGTCATGACGTCGACGGGGCGCGGCGCTCGATGCCGGTATTTCTCGCGCCAGCAGTGGATGGACGCGTCGAAGAGCGCAACATTCAGTTGGGCGAAGAACTGAACCTCCTCGCGGAGCGATAGGCCAGCGCCTCGTGCAAAATCGACCGCTATGACGTTCCATTGCCCTGGCGGAGTGACCGTTCCCGAGCCTTGCTCCCAGAATCGAGCGATCATCTGGGTTTCTGGTGTCGCACCTGCTGCATCTTCGGCTCCCATGCGCGCTGTCAAAATCACGTCTCGGGTGAATGAGCTCATTGCTGGAGAGGGTGGGGTTGGCACATGGTGCACGCCCTGCGCCACCAACGGACGGACTTCACCCCACCGTGGATGCAATGCCTTGGCATGCGCTCCCGGTGTCCAAGTCGGAAAACCATCGGCCCAGGGGGGGGCGAGGTGGTCTGGTGCCTGTGCAATTGCCAGGTCCTCACGCCGGTCGTCGACGAGCTGAGTTCCCACCCTCCGCCCCTCGTCCCACGCGTCGAGGAGAGCGGCGGGCTCGTGGGAGTTTTGCTGCAGTTTCGCCAATGATTCGTCGTGCCAGGCGCGAGCATCGGAGCCCTTCCAGTCGAAGGCGTTTGCCCAAACGGCACGGAACGCTCCCAGGACCCGGGCTCTCTGCACGTCATCGGAAGAGTCGCTTTCCAGGGCCCGAACGGCCTTCCACGAGGCCAAATGAAACAATGCGAGATTTCGGGCCATGAGCGGGGGTGAAAGCCTCTGCACTTTTCCTTCCGCGAGGAAATAGTGGTTGGCCTCCAAGCCAACGTCCGCATGCCCCGTCGAGAACCCCGCCACGACGACGAAGGGAACCAGCCGGAAAACAACGGGAACAACCAGCGCAAGGGGGAGTCGCATGACGGGAACCTCACAAAGGAGAGGATGGGTTCGGACTCTCACCTTTTGATACAATCGTATCAAAAGGTAAAGAGCTTGCCTCCTCACCTTCACTTTTTCTGAGCAAGCATCCACGTCGCGATGGCGGCCAGGTCCTTGTCTTTCACATGAGACATGGCCGGCATTTGCGGGGAGTCCGCACGTTTCTTGCCCGGGGCTTTGGACCACTCGATGATTCCCGATTCGTTGGATGCGTAAATGGACGCGATTTCCAGAACCGACGGACCCACCAGTTTCTTGTCGAGCTGATGACACCCGGCGCAGTTCGCATCGAAGGCGCTCTTGCCGGCCACCAGGGGATCTTTAGGTGCCAGCGCCTCATTTGCCGCATCGTAGGCAGCCTGCTCGGAGGCTGCGACAAACGCGGCTGTGCGTGTTTTCATCTCCATTTTGTGCGCCTGAAGGGCGGTTTCGCGATAGAAGTGTCGTCCTAAAACCATGCAAGCAACGATTGTCGTCATGACCACGAGGATGCTGGGGAACCGGTTCCCCACCTCGCTGTCTGGCGACTTCATCTCCTTCCAGATGAGCAGGGCGAGGAGGACCGCTAACGCGGCTCCCGAGAGAATGAAAGCAAGCATGAAGAACGACAGACCTTGAGAAGGCAACGTGACAAGCACCAAGGGGCCCGCCAGGAACTGCACCAGCGTTACCCCGAATACGATGCCGTAAAAGTCACGCTTGAGGCTGCCTTTATGGAGCCTGTGGCGCTGCAACCAGCCGAGGATGTCGGACGAGCGGCCTGAGTAGGCCACCATAAACAGCGCCGTCACTGAGAGGGAAGCGGCGAGGAAGTGGAGGTAACGAGGGAGGACGTTGGGCATCACAAGAGCCGAAAAAAAGCCCTGCACGCGCGACCAACTGTCAGGGAAGAGCATGAGGTTGGTATTCGTGAGGAACACGAGGGGAATGATGAGGAACAGGATGGTGGCCATGCCGCCGAGGGCAATGTGAATCGGTTTGTTGTCGGCCATGGCATCCCAGCTGTATTTGTGGGCGTAGGTGAGCACGAACGCTGCCGTCACGAGAGGAACGATGAGGAACCAAGCGAACCCGGTGAGAGAGTTAGACGAGTAAATAAACACCGTATAAAGGACGTTGAGAAGCAAGAGCGGAGCCACGCCCATAACAACCGCGAGACTCTTGTTCACGGTGATGGTGTTGGCGATGGCGTGAGCCAGCTCGTCGAACTTGGGATCTTTGAGTCCGCGAATCTGAAAGAAGAGCGTGAGGAGGCTGCCGCCGACGACGAGGTTGACGAAGAGGATATGCGCAGCGAAAGCCAAGACGAGCGCACCTTGAAGGAACAGCTCAGGAGCCGGCAAGGGCAGCGGGATGTCTTTGAACGGGAATGTCGTCATGGAAACTCCTTTGGTGCCAAGGGGCCTACGCCCGCCGATTGCGCGCCTTCAAGAGTCCGAGGCGAGTTTCGAAGGCTGATAATGTAGGCTGACAGCGCATCGCGTTCGGCTTCAGACCCCGGGAAGGGCGGCATGAAGGATCGTGCGTTGTGCATACTGGCGATGTAGTTGGAAAGAGCCTGCGCATCCCATGCGGCTCGTGTCGCCTTTGTGCCGTACATGCGTTCCACGACGTCAACAATGCCATTGACTCCCGTGGTGGTATGGCACCGCGTGCATGTCAGAAGGAACACTTCGCGTCCGGCCTCAAGCGTGTTCTCTTTTGTAACCTTGCGCACACGTGCGAAGGCTGAGTGGACTAGAACACCGTCTCGCTGCAGAAGACTCGTGTCTTCAGAGCGATAACCATTAGAGTAGAGATAGTTGGCGATGGCGTAGGGCTTTCGAATGAATTCTCGAACCCTTTCAAAGAGCCCGAGAAGGGCGCACAGGGCGAGCAAAGGAACGAAGTTCGCAGCACTGGGAATTCGCCTTGGCACGAGGACAGTAAAGAAACAGAGCGCTAGGACTGTTGCGACGGCACCGATGAGAACCCAGTTCAACAGCGAATACCAGTCCGTGAAGGCTTGCGTCGTGAGAGCAACAGCCATGTTGCCGACCATAGAGGCCGGGATGCGTGAGTGGTACCAAACACTTCCTGCAATGCAGGGAATCAGCCACAGCAAAGTCCAGATCGCGCAGGCTCTTGCCGCTTTGGCTCGGAACTCCTGATCGGCTTTGCAGAAGAAGGGAACGAGGCAAAGTGCTGCAGCTCCTCCCATCGCCAAGGCCAAAGGCGTGCGGAAAGCCAGCTGGGGGAGATAAAGAGGATTGAGCATTCCGGAAAAGAGGCTTCGATCGGTCAGCCAGCTGCCCGAATCCATCATGAACGCAAGGATGCTCACAATGAGCGCCATGGTGATCCACGAGGCCACGGAAAGGAACACACCAAAACGGAAGTGAGCCTTCTTCTTTTCACCCGTCCAGCTCTTCCAAGTCAGCATGTAAATGAGGATGAGAATGACTTCCGTGACGAAGATGAACCACTCTACGAACCAGGCCCAAAAGAACACTCGCAAGAGGCTGCCAATGGCTGCCGGGTTGACCAGAGAGGCTGCGAACCAGATGCCGACGCCCGACATGGCTCCCACGGTCGTGGTGACAACGAAGAACGTAAACATGATCTTGCGCGCCAAGGCATCCCAGCGCTCGTCACCTGTTACGATGCCTTTTCGCTCCAACCAGACCACGAGCGGGATGCCCCCCACGGCCAGGGCATGATTGATGAGGACGTGAAGGATGGCGACACCGGCAATCAGAATGCGATTGTTGAAGAAGTCCATGTGGAAGAGAGGGAAATCCATGCAGCCGTTCCTCGCGTGTTGAGTGCGAGGTGTTATCGGTGTTGCGGAGTTTCATTCAATGCAGCACGCCGTTGCGCAACAATGTGCTGCACAGCGCTATGGCTCGGTCACTGGACTGCTCAATCCGTGGAAGGGAACGAAGGTGTTGGATGGGTCTCTGCGCTAGTGGGAGTGAGCGTTTCCTTGTTCCGTTCGGTTCCTCTGCACACGCAGTTTCGGAGCTGGATACTCCGATTTCGCCTCTTTCCCGTCTTTCCATTCGATCGTGCCCTTTTCACATTCCTGCTTCACGGGAAGCACGAGGTCACCTTTTGCGTCTTGTGCGACACGCACGCTCAGTCCGAGTTCATCGTAGCGGTCGTCGGCGACCGGCTCCTTGGCCACGAATGTCACGACCGCAACGCGTTCGCTGATTGTCGTTCCATGGCTCGTGTAGGGCCTTTCGAGCTTTTCCAATTTCGTCGTCGAGCTCCAGTTCCAATGGATTTGAGGTTTCGCGGCTATAATTTCTATAGGAATCGTCACTGTGATGGCCTTTGTCGGGGAACCGTCGCAGCCATGGCCAATGCCGATTGTGAGCTTCGCGTAACCTCCCGCCTTTGCGCTCGGGCTTGTTATGACAACGTGCGCAAAGGCCGAATTCGATGTTGGAAGACAACAGGCGGCAGAAACCATGACGCGAAGGAAATGAGACTTTGGGATTTTCATCGTGGGATCTCCGAAGGGCTTCGTTGACGGCGCTCTGGAAGCTCTTGATTCGGTATCTGAATCAAAGGATGCGAGGGGATCCTACTCCCTCGCGAGTTGAACCTGCCATGGGTGCAGCCTATCGTTGCGTCTTCCGCCCGAGACTTGACCTTGTGGTAACGTTCGCGTTTTCAATCCAGACTCAGGGAGATTCCATGACAAGCTTTATGGGTTGCCGTGCCTTTTGGGGTTTGATTCCGCTCTCGGTTGCCATCGTCGTCCTGCCTTTGCTCAGTGCATGTGGCCGTGCCGTTCGGAGCGATGCGCGGCTCTTGCAGATGCGCGCAACTCCATCGTTTCTTTCCTCTTGCAAGGACGCGGAACCCAAGCTCGAAACTCGGGTGACGGTGAAGGCCCTGCTCGCGCGGGCCGGCACGGAAGATTGCGACGAAGCGAATTCGCGCCTCATGCAACTGTTCGAACTCGATCTCCAGAACGAGTCCATCTCCGATCTTGGTCCGCTTTCGTCGTTCACGTCACTCGATAAGCTTTACCTGTCGAACAACCGTATCGTTGATCTCTCCCCGCTTGCTTCCATGCAGAAGCTCCGCACGCTTTGGGTCAGCAATAACGATGTTGGACTCGAGACTCTTCCGAGGCTCGCGTCACTCGTAGATCTTTCGATCGCACGGAATCAGATACGCGATCTGACTCCCCTCGCGGCAGGAGCATCGCGTCTACAAGTTCTTTCCGCCAGTCAGAACGACATCGAAGATCTTGGCCCTCTGCGCTCCTTGACACAGCTTCAGCGCATTATCATTTCAAGCAACCGCATCGCTTCGCTTTCGCCACTTTCGAGCCTGTCGGCGCTCAGGGTCTTGGAGTTCACGAACAATAGCGTGAATGATCTTGTTCCGCTTGTGGCCCTCAAAGGGCTGAATGTCGTCATCGGGGGAAAGAACAGAATTTCAGATCTTTCGCCGCTCCGAGGTCTGAGCGCGCTTCAAGCAATCGCTCTGTGGGGCAACAGTATCACTTCGCTCTCGCCGCTCGCCGATGTCCCGAATCTCGCTCTTCTCAATGTTCGCAACAACAGCGTGGCCTCTCTCACACCCCTCAGGTCGCTTGCGAAAATCACAACTCTCTCAGTTCGAGACAATCCCATTTCGAAGGACGAGTGCCCTCAAGATGCACTTTCGCGAGCAGTGGCAGACGTGTGCGCGAGTTTGAATTGACATGACGTCACCTGAAAAAAGGGCATCCATGACGTCCAATGACGACGCAGTGGGAGTCGACCTCGTCCTCAGACTTCGGTGGTGGGCACTTGGCGGCCAGGCTCTCGCGGTTTGGCCCGCGCTTCGCCTCGGTTGGCTTCCAGGCGATCGCCTCTTGTCCTTTATGGCGATCATCGCCTTCATGGCGCTGTTCACCGTCGTCAGTCGAGGTGTTCTTGCCCGTAGGCGCATAGACGCAACGAAAGGATTTCTGTTCTTCCAACTCGCCTTCGATGCGCTGTCTTTGACGTTACTTCTGATGCTCACCGGTGGTCCGTGGAATCCATTTGCGCCGCTGCTTCTTTTTCACGGCGCACTTGGCGCATTGCTGCTCCGCGGTGCCTGGCTCACATATTACGTTCTGTTTCTCGCGTGGGCACTTGTCGTGCTGCACTGGGATCCAGTTGTGCCTCAGGCGCTCTATTCACAGCCGACGCCAAGCGCGCAACTCTATCCTGCGCAAGCTGTTTTGTTGCTCTTTCTTGTCGGGCTCCTGGCTTGGATTGCGCATCAAATCGATGCCCGGAAAAAAGAACTCGAGCGCGTCCGCGAAAGCCGGCACCGCATCGACAGGCTGCGCGCGTTTGGAGTCATTGCCACCGGTTTTTCACATGAGTTCGCCACGCCGCTCGCGACCCTGCGCCTGCGCCTTGCCAGGCTCGCCCGCAACGATTTGCTGGAGGGGAACGCCGACCTCAAGGAAGCTATCGAGGCCAGTGCCCGCTGCGAGCGCTCCTTGCGCACGTTGCTTCAACGCCAGATGGCTCCGGAAGAGGCCGACTTCGGCACTCACGCGCTTTCGCCGCTCGTTGCCCAGACTGTGCGCGGCTGGGAGTCCGACAAGTCCAAGGTTGAGATCGTAGACCTTACGTCGGGGGTGTCCGTGCGCGCGCCACTCGTATCGTTCACGCAGATGCTTCTCGACTTGCTCGACAACGCCTGGAGGGCCAATGCAGCGACGCGAGGGGAATCTATAACAGTCCTGCTCGAGTGCCCTCGCGAGGGAATCGTGACTCTCCGCGTCAAAGATGAAGGGCCGGGTTTCCCTGCGCTCATTCGAGAGAATTTAGGCTCGCCTTTCTTTTCCACTCACGCGGAGGGAAGCGGATTGGGGCTTTACCATGCACACACCCTCTGCCATGCCATGGGTGGGTCACTCAGAGTTGAAGATGCTTCTGAACGAGGGTCCTGTGTTCAACTTGAGTTGCCCATCGCCAATGAGGGCCGCACTGATGAATGAAAAATCTCGAGGTCGAAGTCTTCTTATTGTGGACGATGACGATGCCTTCCGGCAAACACTCGTGCTCGAATTCAAAGAGCGCGGCTATACTGTCTTCGAAGCTTCCACTCTCGAAAACGCCAAGTGCGCCATAGAAAGTGGGTGTGCATTCGATTTTGCTA
This sequence comes from Silvanigrellales bacterium, assembly GCA_020247005.1. Classification (GTDB taxonomy): domain Bacteria; phylum Bdellovibrionota_B; class Oligoflexia; order Silvanigrellales; family Silvanigrellaceae; genus JADCJN01. The sequence continues at coordinate 24,676 of JADCJN010000285.1, read as the reverse complement.
TTTTAGATCTTCGCGTGAGAGGTGAGCTCGGCTTTCGCTTGCTCAAACCGCTTTTGTCGGCAAACAGTTCCTGTCGAGCCGTGATGCTCACGGGCTATCCCACCACCGCGACAACTGTGGAGTCGATGAGGGGCGGCGCTGTGAACTGCATTCTCAAGCCCTCGAACATCGAACTCATTGAACAAGCCCTGTGGATTGAGGGCGTGGCAGACGGCTTCGACCTGTCGAAGACAGATGGGGAGTCATCACGCCTTGCGCAATACGAGTACGAGCTTATCGAGTTTGTGCTTGCTCAATGCGATTGGAATATTACGCAGGCAGCAAGGCGACTTGGCTTACACCGCCAAAGTCTTCAGCGAAAACTCCGCAAGTATCCTGCTGCTGCAACTTTTGTGGGAATGGAGGCCGGCGACGATTTGGAAGACGACGCGGCCGACCACACGAACTAGATTCCCCCCCCCAACCCTCTTCCACCGCAACAATTTGCTGCGGTGCCTCTGACTCCTGGTGCCGTAGCTTGGAATTCACCTTTTTTGCAGGAGTTTGAAGACATGGAACTTCCGGCCGAGCCTACCCACCCCACCGAGCCCATCCAGCCTTGCTCAAACCAGCCACGTCAGGTCGAAGTCAACAAGCGCCGGCTCTTGTCGGTGGCGCGGATGGCTCTTTCTGGGAGCGCTCTTGTTGCGGGAGGGCTGTTGGCTGCCTGCGGAAGCGAGTCCGCCGACCCTGAAGTCATCACAAAGGAGCGGATTGTCGAAGTGCCCGCTGTGAAGCCGAAGATCACCAAAAAGACTGAAAAGCTCGAGGGTGTGACCCTGAAGTCGTTCACGCAAGAGTGCAAGACGGCGGCCGGCATCGTGGAAATTCATGCGAGCTGCGCCGGGGTCAATAGCTGCAAGGGCTTCTCGTTCAGCTATGGCACGAGAATAGACCATACGTGCCGTGCGATGAACACCTGTGCCGGCATGTCTTGCGTGGTTTTGCCTGCCGACGCGGGCCTTCAGGGTGCCGAGATACTGCAAGGCAAGAAAGGGGAAGAAAAGGTTGGCTCCGAGGTTCAGTGCGCGTTCTGCCATGGCGATGGCAAGGACGCCTTCGTATTGCCCGTGCCTCCAGGGTCGAATGTAAAGGCGAAGGAAACCGAGTTCGCGAAGAAATCGGACGAGGCACTCATGTCTGCCATCGCGTTCGGACTGAAAGGACGCAAAGCGACAGGGGTGGCATACGCGAATATGCCTGGTTACCATGGTTTCTATTCGCGTGCCGAGGTCGAGCGCGTCGTGGCCCACATCCGCACCCTGCCCGTAAAGGTCAAGCCGTGGACGGATCCCAAGTGACACTGGGGCTCTGCGCAAAGTTCCTCCGTCGAGGGAGGATCGGTCTTGCCGCGTGCGTTGAAGCGTGATGCTCTAGGAATAGCGCTGCGACCCGAGAACGTCCTCGAACTCCGCGCTGCCTTGGAGAAAGGGGATGCCGGCATCGATTATGTCGAGATTCTTGGCGACAATTACCTGTTCGGGCAGCCGTTACCCAACGCGCATCTTGACGCCATAAGAGAACATCTCCCGGCGGTCGTGCACACAGTCGGCCTGAATATCCTTGGCACCGAGCCTCTTGATCGCACCTATCTCACGAAACTCAAGGCCCTGGCAGACCGCGTTGATGCCCCTTTCGTAACCGACCATCTGTGCTGGACTCGGACTGCACGCCACGCTTCCCACGACCTCCTTCCCACGCCCTTCCGCCATGATCTTGTGCACTACGCGGCCCGAAGAGCAGCCCTGGTGCAGGACATTCTAGAGCGGCCATTTGGACTTGAGAACGTCTCGTCTTATGTCACGTTTCCAGAAAGTGACATGACAGAGGCTGCGTTTTTCGCAGCCGTAGTGGGCGAGGCGAGCTGTCATTATCTGCTCGACATCAACAATGTGTTCGTTTCTTCGTGGAACAATGGATTCGATCCAGCGTGCTATTTCGTTCACTTGGAACCGAAACGTTTGCTTCAGGCCCACGTAGCGGGCCACGAAACAGGAGAAGGCGGGCTGCTGGTCGACACCCACAACCGTGCCGTCTGCGACGGGGTCTGGGCTCTGCATCGTCAAGCCCAGAAACACTTTGGCTCCTATCCGCTTTTGCTTGAATGGGATGCCGAGATTCCATCATGGGAATCTTTGGTCGCACAAGTGCTCAAAGGGCGAAGGAATGCCGATGACGCTCGTTTCCCCGCCTGAATGGCTGCGAACCTTCGAGGACGCATTCCTTGGGGCGCTCACAACACCGCTCCCCTTGGTTGGCCGCGCCTTAATCGTTCCGTCGGGCCGAGAGCAAGTTTCGCAATACAGGAAACAGTATTGGTTCCGTCTTTTCAATACGGCGCAAGCAGATCTTCCGCTCACGACCGCAGTGCACGGCCCTACAATTGTCAACCTCCTCGTGCATCGGATCGTGGGGGAACTCAGCCTCGATGCGCACAACCTTGAAGATCTCTGGCGCACCATTTCACATGCCATTTCGAACTCAAGCGCCCCACTTGCGGCGCTCTCGCCCCGCGGAGAAACGCGCTTGCGCGAGACGCTTCAAGTCGACTTCGCTTTCGCAACAGTGAGGTGCGCGCCCGAAGTTGACGCCCTTGAATCGCTACCCGATGGCCTGTTGGAAGACAGTGCACTCGAAAACGTTGTTTTCGAGCCGCGTCCAAGCTGGGTCCTCATAAATGCCCGGAAGGAGGACATGGATTGCTCCGTGCGACATGAGCCTGCATCTTGCTCGGAGTTGGATTCAGACCGTGAAACGCGCGCAGCAACACCTTGGCTCCTTTGTCGCAAGGGCACGAGTACGATGGTGATTCCCCTGTCGCCTGCGCAAGCGTCATTTTACGCCGCGCTGCGAGAGTGTTCCCTAGGAGATGCCCTCGACGTTCTGCTGACAATGGTTTCGGAAGATGAGTTGGCGGGAAGTTTGGGCGAATGGCTCTCGACAGGTCTTTCCCTCGGACTCTGGCAGCGCCCTGGCAGTGACGATGGCTGTGCCCGACGGGAGATTCCATGCGCCGAAGATCCTTGAGGCGACTTTCCGTCCTGCTTGCCTGTTCCCTTGTTTTGGCTTGCAGCAAGCAAACTTCAGTTGGTGAGGTGCCTGCACCTCGTGCGACGAGCGCGCCGGATTCGACTCTAGGACAGACGTCGAAGAAGGGAGTGTTTCGAGCCGCAATCACAGCATGGTTCGCAGGTCCGCGTGTCACCTTTGGTGAGGAAAGCCTCAATAGCCTTCAAGTGACCCTTGTGCTCCCCAATGGAACGAAACCGACCTCAATTGCAGTGCGCGAGGTCTTCCCTTACATGAAAATCCACGGACACGGCGCGCCAGGGGACCGGCCCATTGCCGAGGCGAAGGAAAACGTCCTTACTGTCAGTCAGCTCGGTTTCTCGATGTCTGGTCCGTGGGAACTGAACGTCCGACTGCTCGTGGATGGGCAAGAAGACGTCGTCGAAATCCCCGTCCAAGTGCCTTGATGCAGCTGGCGCTTTTCATTCCGCCCAGTGAAAAACCATTCCGCTCCACACCCCGCTCACGACGAACACATCTTTCTTGCGCAGAGTGGTGAGGTCACGGATCCATTCGGCGCGCATTCTGTAATGTTCGCCGAAAGTGTGCTGAAAGCTCAGCGTGTGCCGATAAGGGTCTTTGCGACTCGCGAGGAACCCAAGCTTCTGTGAAAGCGCGGCGGCGGCATTGCCGCGAAGAGTGTTGTTCACTTTCAAGCGTTCCGAACGGATGCTCACCGTTTCGTCTCCGTAGCCAAGAAACATTTCGCCCCAATACGCTCTTGTCCTGTTCTCGAACGAAGCCTCGCGCGTGGCATCTCGAAGGTGCCCCTTGGAGTTCGCCTGGCTCACCTCTCCTTGCACGCCCGCGCGGAGCGACTCCTGCGAGTTCCACGTGAGCTTTCCGAAGGCTCCGGAGACTCTCTCGCTCCCTTCAAAAAAAGTCGGGTCGATGGTGACGGCTCCCGTGGAATGAGAATGCGAACCACCAGAGCGGTCGTCGTCTCGCGACTGGGGTTTGGAATTGAAAAAGAAGCCACCTGCCTGGAACTTGAAACTCCCGTCGCCCAGGCTGTAACGGCCGAAGAAATCGAATGCCGGCCTGCTCGAGCCACTCTGGTAGGCCGGAAACGACTGTCCGCGCCAGGCCTCCGCCCCAAGGTCGAGTCCAAGGAAACGTGCTTTTACGCGCACACCTTCGTCGTTGAATTGTCCGCCCCACAAGACGTCGTATCCCAATCGGCGCGCCGAAAAGCCCAGGTCGCTCGCGTGCTCACCGTTGAATGGCGTGAAGATGGCCGCCATTTTTCCGCCTTCGAAGGCCACGTTCTCCGAAAGGTGGAAACCGACGAGGGCGTGGTCGAGCTCGAGTTCCTGCGCGCCCGCATGTTTTCCCACCTTCAGCATGGCGTAGGACTCACCCTGCCTGTAGATCGGCGTGAGAAAGACCTCGTCGAGAGCCAAGCCCGCCTCGAACGGAAATGCTTCGCCGCCCATGAGAGTTCCAGGCACAGTCCAGGACTCACTTTTCTTCACGAGACCTTTCGTTCGGTAGGCCCCCGAAACGGCGAGATGCGCATGCAACCCTTCCGGAGGCAATTCCATGGAGTCGAAAAGGTGCCCCAGTGCCGGCACCGAATAAAAGGTGCCAGCACTCAGTAACAATCGGGCGAAGGCTCGAAAATTCTGCATGGATTGCTCACCAGGGATTTGAGAATCGGGGATTTCGAAGGAACCCTTCGTCGGTCAGGCTTTCAAGAAACGCAATAAGGTCTTGCTTTTCGCTGGGCAACAACGAGAACCCCGTCACGAATCCGTCTTTGTAAGGATTTTTCCGACCGTCCCCCTGCTCGGGGCCCGAAGCGATGTTACGGCCTCCAGCGGCATAGAACTCCACCACTTCGCCAAGAGAGGCCACGCTGCCGTCGTGCATGTAGGGCGAGGTTTTTGAGATGTTCCTCAACGTGGGTGCACGGAAGCGGCCCATGTCCGATGGTGTGCCCGTGATTTCGAACACGCCCCGATTTGGCGCGGGGTACGCGCCCGACGCCGCGATGTTGAAGAGTCCCGTGTTATGAAACGGGCGGTTGATGAAGGTCATTGTGCGATCGGCAGTGGAGTCGGAAAAATTGTAACCACCATGGCAGTGAAAGCACTCGAGGCGCTCGCCGAAGAAAAGGGCCTTTCCACGCGTCTCCTTCTCTCCGAGCGCAGTGTCGTCTCCTGCCAGAAAGCGATCGTAGGGACTGCCGAAAGAATTGAGTCCGCGCACAAACGTGGCGAGCGCCTTCACAATCTGATCTTTCGAAAAAAAGGCAGCTTCGCCAGGGAACGCTTTCGGAAACAACCGCTGGTACACCGGCTCTTTTTCCAATTGGCGTTTCGCCTCGGGCCAGTTCGCATCGGTGAGTCCATGCTCCACGGGTGTTTCGCCAAAAAGCGGCACGAGGATCTGGCGTTCGAGTGAGAGAAGAGTGGGGTTCGCCCACGTCAGTGTGGAATTGTAGGCAACGTTCACGAGCGCCTGTGAACCCCGGGGATGTGCTTCTCCGGTCGAACCTAGGGCGACCTTCTTTCCATCAGTGAACGCCCGGCTCTGCTCATGGCATCCGCTGCAGCTCATGCTCCCGTTGCCAGAGAGGCGCTTGTCGTAGAAAAGGCGCCGGCCGAGTTCGAATTTCAGCTCGTTCACCGGATTTTCCGATGGGACGATAGGAAGCGGGATTCCGTCGGGAATGTTCCAAAGGAAGTCGCCTGCGTCGGAGGACGCGGAAATGACTTCGGTTGACGAAGAGTTCGAACATGCGCCGGCAAGGCCCGCGCAAAGAAAAGCCGCGGCGACGCAACGGAGAAGGCGCTGGGTCAAAGTCATCTTCATAAGAGCCTAAACGTGACTTGGGGAGACTGTGATACGGCACCCGATTCGAATTCGAGTCCAATCGCCTTGAAGAATGCCTTGCATTCCGTGTCTGTAACATCCGACATGCAGCCTGGCGTGTCGGCAGCGTCGGTGTTCAAATCGAGGTCTGCCAGCAACGTTGCCACGTCAATGGAAACCTTGCTTTTCTGGAACTCAAAATTCGATAACGTGACAACAGGCTGATTCGTCCGCGAGCACTTCACGGGCCTTCCCGACTCGGGATTTCCGGTGCACCCGGTGCTGCCCAGATGGAAAAAATAATTCGTACCTGAAAAGCTAGGATCGGAGGGCCGCGTGATGCCGCCCTTGGGAGCGATGTCGAGACGCATGGACTTGTAGCCGCTCTGCCACGACCAAAAGAGACGTTGCACGTTGAAGGGCGCCTTTGCACTGGCAGGATTGGCATGGTTGAGCGCCGGCGGGAGGCCGACCGTGAAGCGGACTGCCGAGAACTCGTCTTGTGTGGGCACCTGGCCCTTGATGATGGTGTTTGTGGGCTTGGCGGCACCCTTGCACTCGTCCGAGAGGTCTTGGAAATCGAGGAGGGCGACGTTCTGGTTTTGCCAGGCATTCGTGTCGAGCTCCGCCGCGACTTCACTTCCATCGGCCCGAATGAACGAGAGGCCTCGCACGTAGAACGCAAAATCGAGGAGCTTGCCCTGCGTTTTCTTCGAGCCGAGCCCCGAGAGTGTCTGCGCGCAACGGAGGGGCTGGCCAGAGGCGGTGGCAACAAACTCGAGCTGGAAAGGACGAGGCTCGTCGACCTGCGTTGCGCTGGAATCGCTGCAAGCGGAACCCAGGGTGAGGCCCACAATGCCCAAAACTGCTGTAGAATGAGAGAGGCGCAAATGTCGTTTCATTGCATGGGGTCCTTTGCAATCGCAGGGCGCGAACGCGAGCGCCAGTCTCCTCATTGCCCGCCAAAAGGGAGCTCGCTGCAAGGTAGCGGATTCGGGGTGTGAAGGGGTGCAACATTTGGTTGCTTGTGGCTGTGGGGAGGTTGGGTGTATCGCCGCCGAGAGGGGAGCTCTCGGATGTCGTTGTGCCGACGTTCAGAGGCTATTCGGGTTTTTCAACAGTCGCCAGAGGAGAGCAGAATGAATCGGTCGGTAAAAACGGGAGCGCCCGGAACTCTTCGGAAAATGAGCTCCCTGGGAATGGTTGGTTTGGGTGTGTTCGCTCTGAGCGCCTGCGGCGAGGGTGCAAAGGATCCGGAAGCAGCGCAGGGGCCGGCAAAAGCCACCAGGGTTTCGGAGCCAAAACGTCAGGATGAAGGCCAGGTGCCAGCGCGCAACGTCGACAAAACGAAGCCGGGAAACCAAGAGCGCACCGACCTGACGGAAAGTGGGCAACAGCCGCTCTCAATCTCCTTCCTGCCGAAGGTTGGTTCAGCCGACCTGGCATGCTCTGACAAAAGCGATGCGATGGTCGCGGTGGGTCAGATTTTTACGGACGTCCGGCTTTTCGTGAGCAACTTGAGTTTGGTGGACGGAGCGGGTCGGGTTTCACGCATGGCACTCGAGCCCCAAGACCTCCAGTTCACCGACGGCAAAGGCACCTCCATCGCGCTGTTGAATTTCCTCGACGCAGAGTGCGCTTCATCCGACGCGACGAGAGCCGTCAAAACGTCGCTCACAGGCACCGCGAATGCAGGTCAGTACAAGACGCTGCGCTTCCAGCTTGGTCTGCCATACCCTGCCATGGATGCGCGCCTCGTCGCGATTCCTGCCGCCATGGCGCCAAGCGACATGGGTTGGATGTGGGAACACTACCCCGCCGATTTGCAAATAGAGACCAACACGGGTGCCTCGCGCGGGTCGGCTTCGAAGCTTCTGAACGCGCTGACCCGCGAGAAAAAGGTGACGCTCGAGTTGCCCATCAATCTGTCCGTCGGTGCAAACGGCGAGGCGCGGATTGCCGTGAACATGGATCTCGCGAAAATGTTTCCGGCGTCTGGTGCCGCGTTCGCAAGTGGGCTCGAAAACGCTTGCAACAACAACACGTCGTTGCCGAGTGAAAGTGACGTCAACTGCGCGCATGCGTTCAAGGCATTTGGGTTTGAGGTCAAAGGATCGGGCGCGCCTTCGGCACAAACGGTGTTCTCGGTTGCCCCGTGAAGCTGACTTTTCGCGGCGCCAGGGTTTCCGCAGGCCCACCCCTCTTTCTCTGCTTTGCAGCGAGCCTGGCGTTCACGACGGGGTGCGGCGACCAAGGGGCAGGGGCCTCGGACGACGCGGCACTCGCGCAGCGCGTGATCGAGTCCTTCGCGGAGACGGAGCGCATGCAAGCCCATGTGCAACTGCTGACTCCTTCGCAGCGCGAAGAGCATGAAGCGAGTGTTTCCGTATTGCGCGACAAGATTCCCAATGGCTATCCCGAGCCCTTGTTGCCCACCGGTGCATTGGGTGTGGCGAATGGCGACTTCCGCCTGGCAAGAGCGCCTTTCCTTTCCGCGCCCCTCATCGCGCTCGGCCAGTCCCTGTTCTCTGAAACGCGCCTGTCCTTTTCCCACGAGAAGGGCTTTGCGAGCGATTTCAGTTGCGCAACTTGCCACCCGACTCGCGGGGCGTTCGTCGACGGAAAAAAACTTTCGCGCGGCGTGGATGGGGCGTCTACGCGGCGCAACACGCCGACGCTCTTCAACGTCGCCTACAACTCCACTTTGACCTGGGCAAACCGCGTGTTTCCGGTTCTGGAGATGCAGGCCAAGATCCCTTTGTTTGGAAACGATCCCGTGGAAATGGGCCTGCGTGGCAAAGAGGCCGACGTCATGGCCATCCTGCGCGCCGATCGCGGCTACCGCGCGCTACTCTCGGCGGCATACGGACTAAAGTCCGACGAACAAATCGATGCGCTTGGCGCAGACTACACTTATATCACGACCGCGCTTGCAGCCTACCAACGATCGCTCATCCGCTTCGATACGAAATTTGATCGTTTTCTGCTGGGTAGCGCCCGCGAAGATGAACGTTTTGATGCTCTCGAAACACGAGGACTTCGCCTGTTTTACGGATTCGACGCACTCGCCTCGGGAACGAACCTCCCCTGTGCGCAGTGCCACTCCGGTTACCTTCTTTCAGATTCGTTTCGTTATGTACGTGATGGAAAGGCCTTCTCTGCTCAGGCATTCCACAACACGGGTCTGTACAACGTCGACGGCCGCGGCGCCTACCCTTTGGGGAACACCGGTTTCGCGACTGCCGACGAGCTCAAGAGGCATCCCGAATGGATGGGGCGGTTCCGGACGCCGCCGTTGCGATTCGTGGCGGCCACTGCGCCTTACGGTCATGATGGTTCGCTTCCCGACCTCAACGCCGTGGTCAGCCACTACGCGGCTGGCGGGCGCGCAACGTTAGGAAAAACGGGCGCGAATCCCTTCACCGATGAACGGGTGAAAAGAGGGTTCGTTATTGCTGATGAGGAATCAGAGGCGCTCATCGCGTTCTTGAAGACGCTCGGACCCTAAGAGAGAGAGAGACACCGGGGAATCCGTGGCCGCTCCAGTTTACGGACTCCCTTTCTTCGAAGCGCGCCCAACAATGCCTGTCGGAGCTCAGACGCAGGGGCTAACGTTCCCGTCGTAACGCGCATTCGAAGAAACGTTTCTTTCGGACGCGTTCGGAGTCCCCATCACAAAAGGTAACCCCATGCGTAAGAACCTCATTGCCACCACCACCGTCTTTTTCGCCCTGGTTTCTTCTGTCGCCCTGGGCCAGGCTTCGGGGACGACGGGAACCGATGCCGCCACGGGCGCGAGCTTGAGCGGCACCGAGACAACAGCCCAGCCTTCCGCCACGAAGGACATCGTCGATACCGCCGTTGCCGCCGGCAACTTCACGACCCTTCAAAAGGCGTTGACGGAAGCGGGCCTCGTCGAGACTCTCAAGGGTGCCGGGCCCTTCACAGTGTTCGCTCCCACCGACGCGGCGTTTGCCAAAGTGCCGAAGAAGCAGCTTGCAGCGCTGTTGGCCAACAAAGAACTCCTTGGCGAAGTGCTCAAGCACCACGTTGTGAGCGGCAACGTGAAGGCGGCCGACGTGATTGGATTGAAAACAGCTCAGCCCCTTGGTGGTGGTGACATCGCCATCAAGGTCCGCGGCAAGGGAGACAAGGCCACGGTTACTGTCGGCGGCAAGAGCAAGGTCACTACGGCCGACATCGCGGCGTCCAACGGGGTTATTCACGTTATCGACAACGTGATGATTCCCGCTGACATCGCCAAGAAGCTGCGCTAAAGAATTAGGCACTCTTTTTGGATGCGGTACCGACTTTGCACAAAGCCATTGGCATAGGTGTGAGTTTTCATGTGCGTGAGAGCAATATCAGACATGACTTTACGAAATAAAGGTATGCCCTCACCCAAGAGAACTGGAAGAGTTGTGATTGTCATCTCATCGACAAGATTGTCTGCTATAAAACTCTGAATGGTTCGACCACCATCGAGGTAAATGTGTCTCGAGCCTTCAGCAGCAAGATTTTCAAGAATGGTTCTTGGAGTGCAGGAAAAGACAGAAACTGTTTTTTCTAAGCTTGGCGGGACGTGTTTGAGCTGGGTGCTCAAAACAATGACCCGCTTGTCTCCATAAGGCCAAGCTTCAAAAGAAAGCACGGTCTCGAAAGTCTTTCGACCCATCACAAGTGTATCGACGGACTCAAAAAAGGATTGGTATCCGCAATCCTCACCGGTTGGCAAAGTCGTATTCGCCTTTTCCAGCCAATCGATTTTTCCATCTTTGCGAGCAATAAAACCATCAAGGCTTGTTGCAATAAACACAGATACTTTCGGCAAATTTGACACCTTCTCCACCCTATAAAAATGCCCGCATGATTTGCTCCTGAAGGAGGTGAATGTAGCACCGCCAAAGAGGGACCACCATCCCAGACCTCACAGGGAACGAACGACTGTGTGTGTGGCACGCGGACACGTCCGGCATCGTTGAACTGGCGCAGACAAAAGCTCTCTGGAGCGAAGCTTTCGCTGAAATGAAGGAGTGTCATTTTCTCCTGAATATTTAGGCTTTTGCGCACTAACTTCAGTTTCGCAGCCAAAAACCGAAAAAGGAAAAGTCGGGTCAAACCGAATTCGGGATGCAAGCCGTGTGGAATTCTGGAGACGTTTCAATGATGAGAAGAAAACGCATGGCCCTCGAGAGATCTTCCCGAACGCACTTGGTTTCGCTCGTTTGTGTTCCCTTGGCCTCACTCGTGATGCTCAATTGTGGGACGGCAAAACTTCCAGGGACAGCGCCGGTTGCTGGCTCGGGCGCCGATGCGACCTCCGATTCAAGCACTGAATCAGGTTCCGGCACGGGCGCCGGGCAGACGAGTGGCGCGATGGAAGGACGTGAAGATGCGGCTCAAGCGGCTGGACTGCCGCCTTCCGAGGACGAGAAACCAGCCGGAACGCCGGGAAGCGTTTCGAGCGTCCCCGAGTCCTTGAAGCTTGAACTGCCCATTGAAATTTTTGGTAGAGAAGGAACACAAACAACCGTAGCGCTGAACCTTGATCAGGCCCAAGTTCAAGCGGCGAAAAGACTTTGGTTGCAAACGCACAATGTTCGTTATCCGCAAAAAGCGAGTGTGAAAGTCAACAACGGAAAGTGGATTGACTTGAACAACGTGTCTGCCGAAATGCACGGAACAAGCAAGACCTATGGAGGTGTCGGGGGTTCCTTGGCCACTTTGAAGATGTCGGTTCCCTTGGAGAAAGCCGAGCTCAAGGTGGGCGAAAACAGCGTGACTTTTCGCTTCAACAAAAGCGACAGTCATTCGATGGGATATCGGATCGTCAAGCTCAACGTTCTGGATGCCAGCGGAAAAAAGCTCATTGCCGACGAAAATTTCCGTGAATCCCTTCCTTCGTCGTGGACACCGCCAAGCAATGCCTCCGCCGACATAGAGGCCGGAAAGCAGCTCTGGATGAACCGCAACCTGGTGTCTAGTTACTTACCTGGTGCGGTGCCGATAAAGGCCAAGTGCGCCAGCTGTCACACGACAACAGGCTTCGACCTCAAGTACTTCGGGTTCTCGAATCTTTCCATCGTCGAGCGCTCCAAGTTTCATGGGATGACACAGAAGGAAGGCGAGCAGGTCGCGAGTTACATTCGAAGCTTGCCCGTGAAAGCTGTGGGGAGGCCTTGGAATCCTCCGTATCAACCGGGGCCCGGCACATCAAGCAAACCCAACAGCGAGTGGGCTGCGGGTGCGGGAATTGACCATGTCTTGGACGAGGACTGGGACACCATCAAGCACATTTTTCCCGATGGCATTAAGCGCAGCGCCATCGTAGAGGGCGACACCAACAATATAAAGCGCTTCTCAGCGCACGATACACCCATCGCCTTGCAATTGCCGGACTGGAACCACTGGCTGCCAGAAATTCACCCCTTGGACGCATTCGGAGAGGAATGGACCGCGAAGTGGCAAGATCTGAATCACTTCAACAAGATTTCTCAGCAGCTGAAAGGGAAAAGCGCGGCCGAAATCAAGAATTGGTACGCGACATCCAGCACCAGCAACGGAGGAACTCGATTCCCAACGGGTTATTTCGCATTTCGTGATTGGCCAGACACGTTGAAGGACATCGCGGATGCAGCCAGTCAGGGTTCTGGCGAAGACGCCAACGGACGATTCAAGGATCCACTTGTGGCTCAGAAAATATATGCCATGAGAGTGTTTCGTCTCGTAAAGATTTTTGAGCTTCAAGAGGAATTCCAGCTCACTGGAATGGGACCGGAAGTTCGCGGGGCATGGTGGATAGGACTCGATGAAAAACAGACGTTGCCCCGAGCTTGGATTGGCATCGACCGCATTGTTTTCGACACATCGCCCTTCTTGTCGGCTTTGCCGAGCCCAGTCACGGGCAGCAATTCGGGAAACAACTCATTCAATTACGATTACCTGAGCAATTCTTGGTACACACTCCAGCTGTTGCTCAATGGTGGCCAACGCGGAGCCGGAGGTCACCGTGCGGTTGACTTTGGCTACGCCCATGGGTTTATGGGCGGAATGAATGCAGCCACAGGCTACAACATGAACGGGCATGCCGTGATGTGGGAGCTGCGCGGGATGGACGAAGCCGACAATGGAAATTTACCGGGCCCTGACGGCTGGTCGTTTCGAAGAACGGGTATGTCGGCCTTGAATATTGCTCCCCTCGGTGAAGGTGAAAAACACCCATTCTGGTTTGGCAGGGCCACGCCCGAAAGCAAAGCAGTGCTTTCAGTGCTTCAGCAAGTCAATGCAGAAAAAATGGCTTCCTGGCTTCCGGAACAGTACGTGACACGAGACGGTGCACCCTTTAATCCCTCGGAAGATGGCGGCAATTGGGAAGACAAAAACTTTAAACTCGAGGGCAACTATAGTCCCGAAACCCATCACCGAAGTGCCGCTCTAAAAACGTGGAAGTTTTTGAGGCTTGCAAAGGCGGAAAAGATTCTTCACCCAGCGCTGATCAACGCGAGGCTGAATTTCGGTCTTGCGATGTGGCCAGGCCTGAATTCCAGCGGAGTGCCGACGAACCCATGGCTGAGCGTGCGGGAAACTGTTGGCGCGGCGCCGGCGGCGCCCACGGCTTCTGTGACGGGCGAAGCGCGCAGGAAAAGAACGGGTCTAACCGATCTTGTTCGCAAGGTTGTTACGGTTCAGTGGAAGTCGGCTCCTGGATTCAAAACGTACAACGTGAAACGTTCAGACAATCCGAATGGACCTTTTTTAACTGTGGCCTTTTTCCGCGATTCCGGGAGCTTTAAAGATGAAACACCATTGCCCGGTCGCACGTATTACTATCGCATGAGCGGCAATACCGACACGAGTGAGTCCGCAGACTCGGCAAGTGCGACGGTTGTCGTCTCGCCCTGAGCTAGGCACGAGCTCTTGTGGTATGTCTCGACCTGGCGAGTCTTCTTTTCAGCCCACGTCTGCACATGTTCAGGCGTGACACTTGACCTTATGCGAGCGAATCTGCACTCTTCAAGAGACAATTGTTCATCAGCCAAGTTTCGGATCCGCAGGATTTCTCAGTTCAGTCGAATACCCTCTCACGTGAAGGAACGGAACCATGGGAGACAAGAGTCCGAAGGACAAAGCAAAGAAGCAAAGCGCGAAGGACAACGCAAAAACCGACGCCGCGAAGGCAGCGCAAGCTGTGCAGGACGCCAAAAAGAAGCAGCCGTCGAAGTAAGTCACCAGCGGCTTTAGAAAAGAAGAAAACCACCGCATCGGTGGGTTCCATGAAAACTGGTTGAGGTTTCCGAGAATTCGCACTGTGCACACGCGCGTTAAAATACCCGAGCGTGGCCACAATGCACTTGCACTATTCGCTCAGCTTGCCTCTCAGGAAGCTTTTGAGCAGGACCTCCGCCTTGCGCGAATGAGGTTTGGCCTTCTTTCCTTTGGTCTTCCAACCTTCCGTAGAGTCCTTGCCGCAGGCGTCGACCAGGACCCCGGCCGGCGCAGGGTGTTCGGCGACGTATGTCGAGATGTCATAAACTCTGCCTTCGATGGCAACCCAGCAGTCGGTTTTCGAAGAGTGCTTTGCGACGTCCGTCATCGAAAAGGTCGACGCGGCGAGTAGCGCTAGGGTCATCATTTCGTAAAGTCCTCCGTGTGAATGTTCGACTGGGGGATCCCGCGGGAGCGAAGCGTCCTTGTCCAGTCATCAATCATGGCGTGCGGCCCGGCGAGGGCAATTGTGCGCTGCTTCCAGTCGGGAACAGCCACTGCGACGGCTTCAATTCCCACCGTAGCATTTTGGACACTTTCAAAAGCCATAATTTTCAGACCCGGGCGTCGGGCAGCGAGCTCTTGCAATTCACTCAGGCGCGGTGGCTCTTGCCCGGGGCGGTGCAACACGATGAGTGCGACGTCGGCTGCCTCGGCGCTTCGATCCCCGAGCCGCCGCGCCAGACCCAAGAACGGCATCATGCCGAGCCCACCCGCGATCCAAAGCTGGGCGCTACGTTGGGAGAGGAGATCAGACAACGTTCCATAGGGACCGCTGACTTCTCCGGTCGTGCCGACAAGAATGTGTTGAATGCCTGCGGTGTCGGCACCGACCGCCTTCACGACGATTTTCATCGTCGTGTCGTGGATCATGTCGACGATGGTGAACGGGTGGCGCTCGCGGGAAACCCCGCACTCGCCCCGGCAGTCGAATCGGAAGTAGCCGAAATCGCCGCCGTGCCACGTGCCTCGTCCCTTACCAAGCTCCAGAGTCAGCTCGACCACGTTCCCACCGACTCGCTCGATGCCCGTGACCACGAATTTTCTATGGTTGGCCAATATCTCTGGCCTTGCGAAGTGCAACAAAACACCGACGAGCGCCGTTATCGATAGGGCTGCGCCTGCCAACCGACCGACATCGGCCCATCCGCTCGGACTGGAGAACGCCTCCATGGGCCCCAGAAAGAAGTGCACGAGCGCGAACAAAAATCCGAGGACGGAGACGCGGTGCAGCCAAAGCCAGGGAGTCCGATGCAGCTTTGTCCAGTAGCTCGCAACGACCGTGAACGTGAGCAGGAGCCAGGACAGGGTCCCTGAGACGACTTGTGTGTCCGAGAAGTCAAGAAAGAAGCCAACGGCCTCGGGGAAACTTTCGGCTGCAGCAAGGTAAGGAAACATGGCGAGAGCTGCGTGCACGCCTCCCACTACAGGCAAAGAAACGCCGACAACATGATGCAGTCGGAATGACCTGGGCAATCCGCCCAACGCTTTGCCAATTGCCGTCATGCGCAATGGCGGCAACAAAACGAAGACGAGCAG
Organism: Silvanigrellales bacterium; assembly: GCA_020247005.1. Lineage (GTDB taxonomy): Bacteria > Bdellovibrionota_B > Oligoflexia > Silvanigrellales > Silvanigrellaceae > JADCJN01. The sequence goes on along the minus strand of JADCJN010000285.1, from coordinate 8,947 downwards.
AAAAAGCGTAAGGAAACCCGAGTATGTGGCGGCCATGCCCCGTCCCCCTCATTAAGAATCGACGTGTTCGAAATTCCGAACTCTGAAAAGTAGGATCATGCAGCAACGCTGACAGGCGTGCGCTCAAGCGACACTTCGAGAAAATCGATGGACCACTTCTCAATTATCATCCTTAAGAACTTGGACCTACGCTCCGATGCCAATTATGTTAAATGCAAGGGAGTAGCCCGACCGTTCCTTCACAGGAATGGGAACCCCATCACCAATACGCTGCTCTGAAAAGGGCGGCTGGTGGGGAGTCCGAACGATGCCGTGGCAATCACGGAGTGGGCGGAAAGGCGAGACTGCGACGCATCCATCATTGGAGGCGCCAACGTCTCGTACCCCTCTTTCAGGGGACGCGGCGCGGTGCCATAGGAGGACCGCCATGCTACGCCTTTCCCTCGCTGATCTCCCTTCCCTTCTTGAGTGTGATTCCGAGGCCTGTGTTTCTATTTACTTGAGCCGTCCGGTGAACGGTTCGGCGTCAGAAGGGTTCAAAGGCCATTATCGCGCTCTCGTAAAGAGAGCTGAGTCTGTGCTCGGGTCGAATGCGCGCCTTCAGACGAAGACGCGGCTGCTGAACAACCTGCGTGGGTTTGGCTCCTACATCCTTGAAAAGGGCCACGACCTTCCTCATGGCGTCGCATTGTTTGCCTCGCCTTCCTTCCTGGGCTGGTTCCCACTTCCGGTTCGCACGAGGGGTGCGGTCATTGTCTCAAATTCTTTCCACATACGTCCACTCTTGCCTTATTTGAACCCAGCTTCGCGTTGGCATGCGTTGATCATCGGCGATGACAGCTCAATGCTGTTCCGTTGTGCGGCTGATGCGGGCGAGCTCATCGCGCGGTGCTCGACTGGAGCGAACCGGCTTCGTACGAAGTCTACCGCAGCTGGAAAGCTTGAACGTTGGGTCTTCGAGAGGCTTGCTCATCCGGGTGCGGCACCGCTCGTCGTAGCTGCTCCCGACGATGTGAAGGTAGACCTCGACGGCCTTGAGGCAGCGTCGATTCTCAGCACGCCTTTTGTGGGAACCGACGGTGCCACTCGCGGTGATTCTCTTGCCCCTACTCAGCTGTGGCCGAGGGTCAAGCTTCACCTCCTCACACGCACCGATGCCATCCTGACAGACCTCAGGAAGGAGTACGCACGCGGCCGGGCGACTACGCGCCCTGAGGAAGTCGTGGCGCGGCTCCGGAATGGAGGAATCCGTGCGCTTGCGATCTCCGATGAGGGCAATGTGCGCGGACGGGTCGATTGGCGCGCGGGCGCCCTGTGCAGAGAGGCTGCCTCGTCTGGCTATGGTGACTGTGTTCTCGACGATATCGTCGAACGCGCCTTACGTGAGCATTGTCGAATCGTTCACACTGATGCTACCTGTCTCCCTCCAGGAGCCCTCCTGCTTGCAGTGTAACCGACGCAGGAACCCTTTACGGCGCAGGTGGGAGAACATCTCGTCCACCGGTGTTCGACACATCTTGGTAGGATAGGACGAAGTGAGCATTGTGAGATTTAGACTTTCAAAAACTCTTGCTTCAGAGCAAGAATCGACCCAGCAAAGAGAAAGAGTGCCTCAGTCAGAAGGCCATGCAACTTGGCACGTGCGTTCAGCCGAGGATGCGCTGCGCGACCTCGGTTCCACGCGAAGCGGCCTGAGTGCGTCGGCAGCCACCGAGAAGTTGCGCACCCTAGGACCCAATGAACTCGAGGAGACTTCGGGCAACGGACTTGGCCGCATCTTTTGGGAGCAAGCCTCCTCTTCAATGATTCTCATCCTGCTCGTGGCGGGTGTGCTCGCGCTCATCTTCAAGGGCGGGAGCGGTTTCCCGGTCGATGCCGTGGCCATTTTTGCAATTGTCGTGCTTTTTGTGGTGCTGGGCACGTTGCAAGAGTACCGGGCGCAGAAGGCCATTGCCGCACTCAAGCAAATGTCGATGCCAAGCGTCCGCGTGATGCGTGATGGAACGCCCACGACCGTGCCTTCGCGAGAGTTGGTTCCCGGCGACGTGATGCTGCTCGAAGCAGGGCATACCGTTCCTGCGGATGGCCGGCTCCTGGAGGTCCAGAGTCTTCGAGTTCAGGAATCTGCACTCACGGGGGAATCGGAGCCGGTAGAGAAGAAGGTCGAGGCGCTGAGTGACCCGAGTCTTGGAGTCGGAGATCGTATCAATATGGTCTTTCTCGGCTCAGCAGTGACTTTTGGGCGCGCAAAGGTTCTCGTTGTCGAGACCGGACAGCGCACGGAGCTGGGGCGTATTGCCACGCTTATCCAAGCGGTCAAAAAGTCGAAGACTCCATTGCAAAAAAAGCTCGACAAGCTCGGAAAGGCTCTCGGTCTCCTTGCCTTGGCCATCGCCATGGCGGTGGCTTTCATAGGCGTCTTCATCGAAGGGCAGTCTTGGTCGAGTGTCCTCGTTCTCGCCATCAGCATCGCCGTGGCGGTGGTGCCTGAAGGTCTGCCCGCCGTGCTGACCTTCACTCTTGCCCTGGGTGCGCAACGTATGTTGAAGCGTAAGGCCCTCGTCAGGAAGCTGCCGGCGGTAGAAACCCTAGGCTCAGTTACGACCATCTGCTCCGACAAAACTGGTACCCTGACGCAAAATCACATGACGGTTACGCGTGTGATGGACGCCTCGGGCCAGGTTCTCGATGCAAGCTTTTTGGCACCCGAACGTACCCTCGCTCCTGGGCCTTCGGTGGTTTTGCAGGCCTTTACGCTCTGCACGGATGTTGAGCGCGACAGTGGCAAGCTCATAGGCGACCCCACCGAAATTGCCCTTGTGGAAGCAGCGGAAAAAGCGGGGTTCTTGAAGTTGAACCTGGTTGGTTCAGCACCTCGCGTTGCAGAACATCCCTTCGATTCGGACCGAAAGCTGATGACCACGGTGCACGACCTCGACAGCGCCCGTTCCGCCGGAACGACCATGCCTGTTTCTCAGCACACAGCTTGGTTAGAAACCGTATCGGACCATCGTCACGTCGCCATCACGAAGGGCGCCATGGAACAGGTCCTTTCGCGTTGTCGCACGGCGTTCCTGGAAGGCCGCGTTGTCAGCCTCGACCAGGGAATGAAGGCAGCGATGGTTCGCCAGGCCGAACTGTGGGCCGACGGTGGTGAGCGCGTGCTCGCGGTCGCTGCACGCGGGCTTTCCCAACCGGCACTCGAGCAAGCGGGCGCTTCATGGGAAGATGACCTCTCGTTCATAGGTCTGTGCGCAATGATCGATCCTCCGCGACCGGAGGCCCGCGCGGCTGTAGCCACGTGCCGCAAAGCGGGCGTGCGCGTGGTGATGATCACGGGTGACCACCCTGCCACAGCCAAAGCGATTGCGCTCGACCTCGGGGTTTGCGACAGGCACGACGAGGCCGTAACGGGTGCGGATCTTTCAACCCTTGATGAAGGGGCACTTCGCGGAATCGTGGAGTCGACGAAGGTCTATGCACGCGTCTCCCCCGAGCAGAAGTTGCGCATCGTGGCCGCACTGCAAGCCAATGGGCATATTGTGGCTATGACCGGTGACGGCGTGAACGATGCGCCTGCTCTTCGCAAGGCCGACATCGGCGTGGCGATGGGCACAGGCACTGACGTAGCGAAAGAAGCAGCCGACATCGTCCTTCTCGACGACAACTTCGCCACCATCGTTGCCGCCATCGAAGAGGGCCGTGTCGTTTACGACAACCTGCGTCGCTTTCTCATGTTCTCGCTCTCGGGCAACGTGGCAAAGGTTATCCTCGTGGTCGTGTCGCCGCTTGTGGGCCTCAAGGCCATGCTCACGCCCATCCAGATCCTCTTCTCGAACCTTCTCACCGACGGCCTTCTTGGCCTGGGCATGGGGCTCGAAAAGGCCGAGAAGGACACCATGTCGCGGCCGCCCTTTAAGCCCGACGAGTCAGTGTTCGCACGCGGCGTGGGCCTCCACATCGTGCTCGTAGGACCAATGCTCGGCGCCGCGCTCATGATCCTGGGCTTCTTCCTCTGGCCCAAGGACCAAACGCCAGAGTCTCTGACATTGTGGGGAACGACTCTGTTCACTGCCCTCGCGTTCACTCAGGTGGCGCGTGCGTTCTCAGCTCGCTCGTTCTCGCGCAGTGTGCTCTCGACGGGCGTGACGGGCAATAAGGCCCTGCTCGCCATGGTCGCGGTCGCCATCGTGCTGCAAGTCGTGAGTGTGACCTTCGCTCCTGTCCTCCCGTTCTTCGAGACCACTGCGCTTTCGTGGGAACGCCTCGGCCTGTGCGCGGGCATGGCCCTCGTGCTTCTGGCATTGATGGAGGCGGTCAAGGCCGTCTTTGCGCCCAAACGGACGCCTTCGAAGGAGGTCTTCTCATAAAACCCTTCAACTTCCGTTTTCCGCGCATTGCGAAAGAGGAGGAGTCCAGGCGAGCGGGATCGGGTTCCGAAATCGTTTTTCGAAGTTCCAGCCGCCAACATAATGTTCGCGTCGCGAGGCATTCGGGCGTAGACCTGCCGGTGGAGGAAAAACGTGGCTCAAATAAAGCCTTCTCCGATGCGCCCTGAATCCCATCGCTCCCAACATATTGGCTGGCTCCGTGCGGCTGTGCTGGGTGCGAATGATGGGATCGTGTCGACTGCGAGTCTTATTTTGGGTGTCGCCGCTGCAAACTCTTCGCACCAAAGCATCCTCATGACGGGAATCGCGGGCCTGGTTGCGGGTGCCATGTCGATGGCCGCCGGAGAATACGTCTCCGTCAGTTCCCAAGAGGACACCGAGAAGGCAGATTTGGCACGCGAGAAAGCGGAACTCGCATCGAATATGGAATTCGAACGCGAGGAACTCGCGCAAATTTACATGAGCCGTGGTGTCGAGGCAGATGTTGCGGCCAAGGTGGCCGAACAGCTTATGGCCCACGATGCCCTCGGTAGTCACGCGCGCGACGAATTGGGAATCACCGAGCAACTGAGCGCGCGGCCCATACAGGCTGCGTCGGCATCGGCTGGTGCCTTTGCTGTTGGAGCCGCGTTGCCTCTCGTGATGGTTGTCGTTTCTTCTCCGAAGAATCTTATTGTCGTCGTTTCGGTCGCCTCACTCGCCTTCCTGGTCATGCTCGGTGTTTTGGCGGCACGGGTGGGTGGAGCGGGTGCCTGGAAGGGAGCCGCGAGGGTCGCATTCTGGGGAGCTCTGGCGATGGGCATCACCGCAGGAATTGGAACGATTTTCGGTGCGGTTGTCTAAGATTTTTGAAGAAATATAAGGTTCACGCGGCCGTCATCGCCTCATCCAGTTGCTAGGTTCCTCGCGAGTTCTCGCAGAAAACCGCCACCGCGTCGTTGGGCTGGCAGATCAAGGCTTCGGCGGTGTGAGTGCGAGCGGTCTCGCTGCGGCGAGGAATTCTGCGATGCGGGTGAAGGCGAGGCGGGCGTTCGCGAACTTGCGGAAACCGTGCCCTTCGTCTTCGTACACGTGATACTCCACGGGCTTCCCCAAGCGCACGAGCGCCTCCACGAGCCTGTCGGATTGTTCCTGAGGCATACGCGTGTCGCGGGCGCCCTGGTGCACCTGCAGGGGCACCGCGATGTCCTCGAGGTGGTAGTAAGGTGACACCCGCCTGTTGAAGGCTTCGTCCTCGCGCGGGTCGGTTCCCAACTCACGAAGCCACGTGGGCACGACGCTCTCGGGCCACGAATCGACGAAGCTGGCCATTTCCGCCGGACCGAAGACGTCCACGGCGGCGTTGAACTCCGTGGGGAACTGCGTAACAAGCGACAGGACGCTGAAACCCCCGAAACTCCCCCCCACCACCGACACCCGCTCGTGGTCGACGAACGAGAGGGTCTTGGCCCAGCGCGCAACGGCGACGAGGTCGCGGATGTGGCCTCCCCCCCAATCGCCATCGTCGAGGGACGTGTAGGTTTTTCCGAATCCCGAGCTGCCCCGCACATTGGGCGCAACCACAACGTATCCTTGATTCGCCAGGAATTGGAGTCTCTCGGAATAGCCGGGGTCGACGTGGTCTTCCGGGCCGCCGTGGACCCAGACAACGACAGGGCGCTTCGTGCTTGAGTTCGTAGCGGGCGGAAGGAACAGGTGTGTGGGAATGGGCAACCCATCGAAGCTGTTCACGCGTGTGGAGTACGGCACAGCGAATGCTTCCGGGGGGATGTCAGAGACGTTCGCGTCATAGAAGGTGTCGAATCTTGAGTCCTTCTGAAGAACGTAACGGTCGGGTGCGGCGCCCTGCGCGATGACCAGAATCGCCGTCGTAGAATCGGTCTTCGAGAACACTGCGGCGCTTGCGCGGCTGCCTGAAAATACGCTTGAGAATTCTTGATTTACTCCCGGACGGAAGTCTTCAAAGGAGGTTTGGAGGCCGTCGCGAAAGGTTGCCGAAAGAACCTCCCCCGCGCGCGAAAGTCCGACGGATACGATGTCCCCGATGTCCGCATTCGCCTCGAACGGCAGAGGAACGAGAACGGATGTACGGAGGTCGAAATCGAAACGCCAAAGTCGTTTTGTGTCGGAATCCTTGTCGCTCAAGTAGAAAAACCCCCGCTTGTTGTCGAAGGCTAGAGCGTCGTGGGTGACGCCCTTCTCCTGCCCCACGGGAATGACTTCTTTCGTCGCGAGATCGAAAAGGGCGAGATGGGTTTCCCGATTTTCAATGAAACGGGCGAAGGCGAGGACGCCGCCATCGTGCGAGAGCCCCTGGCAGAAGAGAAGGGCGTCTTCCTCTTCCACGAGAGTCTTGATCTCGAACGTTGCGAGGTCGACCGCCTTCAGTGCTTGTGCGTTCTTCGCCCCCTTGCTCTGCGAGAAATAGAGCGTGCGGCCATCGGGCGAGAGGTCGCAAAGGAGGCTGCGTTCCCCCTTTAAGTTGTGGGAGACGTCGATGGATTGTCCGCTTTCCAAATCGACTTTGAACAAAGCGAAGTTCTCGTCACCCCCATTGTCGACCTGCGCCACTAGGAAACGATTCGAGTCGTCGATGCGGAAGGCGCTTACGGCGTTTGTGAAGCGGGTCACCTGCGACGTGCGGAGGGTCAAGACGTCGAGCGAAAAGACGTTCCTCACGTTTCCGTCGGACTTGAGGAAGAAGACAGTTTGGCCATCGGCGCTAAATCGGAAATCCGACAAAGGTGAGGTTCTGTAGAATTCCTCGTAGGGGTAACGCGGCGCCTCGGGAAGTCGTGCCACGCCCGTTGCGGAGAGGATGCGCGCCGAGGGCGATTCGGTATCGCCTGCGCCCTGAGGCAGGGCTTGGCCCGAGGCAGAGAGCGTGGCCAGGGAAAGGCAGGCGAGGGGAAGCGTAGGGTTCATGGAACGGGCTCCGTTGGCGGCTGGGAATCGACCGCGGCCGGGTTCGCGGGGCCGGCCGGGTGGGAACGCACCTGTGGTAGACTCCCCTTTAAAGCCCTTGGCGAGCCCCTTTGGATGGGGCTCATTGCATGAGCCTCAGGAGGCTCCCGGAGTGTCGGAATCGAAGCCTCGTTCGATCGACGGCTTCGAGTCCCGGGGCGAGGAACGGATCACGTCGTAACGAGGGAAGTGTGACGCAACGCCAAGCCGCGGCCATCGCCGGCGCCATCAAGGGCATCCTCAAAGCGCGGGCGTTGAAATACGCCGATCTCGCCCGGCACTTGGGTGTTTCGCTTGCCACGGTGAAGAGGGATCTCGCCTCGGGCGACGTCAGTCTTCAGCGCCTCCTCGCCATTTGCGAATGGCTCGGGCTTTCTCTCGAGGAGATCGCGCAGACCTCGGCGCGCAGCGAACCCGAAGGAAGTGCGCTCGACGAAGAACAGATCGAACTCTTTGCGGAATTTCCTGCCCTGTTTTCGTTCACCGTGAAGCTTGCCCGGGGCGCGAGTCCCAAGGAGGTCCAGCGTGCCGAGGGCATCGATGACGCCGAACTGCGGTCGCGCCTTGGCGCGCTCGAGAACGCACGCATCCTCGAGCGCCTTCCCGGCGACAAAGTTCGCCTCAAGCTTCGCTCCCCTTTGACGTGGCCCCAGGAAAGCCGCCTTGGTCGCAAGCTCGCTCTCGACCTCTTTCTCGATTTTTCAAACCATGTGGGACGATCGTACCTGGCGAAAGGAACGACGCGCCTCGATGTCCATGTGCACTCCCTCACGCCCGAGGACGCCAAGGAACTCGAGGAATCGTTCCAGCGCATCGCCGCCGATTTCCGCAAGAGATCGCACTACAACACGAAGGTGTTTCCTAAGGAGAAGCTCCTGCGCGTCACATGCTCGTTCGCCATGGACGAATACGAAGCGCCGTTCCTCCGGGGGCTCGCGGAGCCGTAACGCAATAACAGGGGCGAGTGGGCACCCATCGGACACCTTCCGTCGTTGAAGGTGCAACGATCATGAACGAGGCCGAGCAGGGCCTTTACCCCTCAGCCATGGGAACCTGCGGCCCTGAGAAAAAATCCAAAGAGCTTAAATTTTTGCGACTCTCTGAGAAAGTCCTGCAGCATTCCCAAGCCTCAGCCGTTCCTTCCATTGGCGGTGACAGACACCCTTCACCAGCCCTGCCGGGACTGTCTTCCGGCAGAACACAAACGAAGGACCGTATTCATGCTGTTTAAAATGAGTGCACTTGAAAGTTCCACTTTGGCGTCGAAGCAAGATTGGGGTGGGGGCGGCGGTCGTCCGCGCTTCCTGGCGGTCGTGCCTGCCGATCTCGAAAAGATCCTCGCAGAGATCCGCGCGCAAGATGCTGAAACCCAGAAGTCGAACACGGCTGGCGATAAGAAGTAACACTCACCGCTGGTTTTCGTTACCCTTCCCTTCTCACGGGGCTTCCGGCATGGCGTCGCTCCAAGGCGATGTTCCGGAAGCCCCTTTTCATTGGACTCACAGATCATGTTTCACCTCACCATCGTTGGCGCCGGCATAAAGGAAATCGATCAGCTTTCGCTGGAGGGGCTTCGTGCTTTGCAGGTGTCT
>JADCJN010000284.1 GCA_020247005.1 Silvanigrellales bacterium | reverse complement strand
GAAACACGCAAAAATGAGTGAAACAACTTTGAGCCATCCATTGTGCGAGAACAGCCTCAGGAAACGAGGGAGGGGAGAGGCCTCTTCACGAGACTCGCCATTCATTTTTCGTCCTTTCTCTCGTCCCGTTTGCGATTCTCGAGATTATCCAACGGCGGGTTGAGCGGAATACCGCCAATCGAAACGTCCCTGGGCGGTGGTGAAGGAGGAGCATGAGGAGGCACGAATTTGTCTTCAGCACTCAAGTGGGTCAGAGCCTGGGCGGCTTTGTTTCGTGAATATCCGGGCGAGTGTTCATCGTGTCCTGAGTTCTCGACGTCGCTGTCGAGCGAAGAGGGACCCGAGCTCAATTCGGAGAGATCTTCTTCGTCGTCGGTGTCAGTGTCAGGTCGACCCTGTGCGTCACGACCCCGGATGATGACACCACTGCCTGCACCCGCCCCCATGCCACCTCCCAAGCCACGGCCCACGACAGGGCCAAGCTCCGACAACACAAGCTTCCGACCGTCTGCATTCGCGGACTTTAGACGAGCATACCGGGGAAATTTGAGCTCCAAATTGTGACCCGGAGCCCCGAGCGAAGCCAATCGATTTTCGAATTCCGCCGCACGCAATGCTTCGGACTGTTCAGCGTCACGCTCGCGGTGACGCTCTGCAGGGCGCGCGCGTCCTTCTTGCAATCGCCCCGATCGAGAAGGAAGCGGCTGTGGCGTGAGCATGTCGCGCACGCGCTCCCAGAGCGTGGCAAAAGAAGTCCCGAACCAGCGTCGTCCTCGACGTCGCTCCATTTGAGGCATGAGGAGGCTAATGAGAGTGCGGCGCACCGCATCAATGTTTCCTTGTTTCTGCAGCTGTCCATCCCACGCCACCGAAATATGGCCGGTTTCTTCAGAAACAACGAGAACAACGGCATCGGTTTCTTCCGCAATGCCCACCGCGGCGCTGTGTCGGGTGCCCAATTTTTTGCTGAACGTCGGGTTCTTGCTGAGGGGAAGTTGCGCCGACGCGCAGCTCATTCGGTTCTTCTGAATGATAACGGCGCCATCGTGAAGGGGCGAGAAACTTTGGAAGATACAAATGAGGAGTTGCTCGGAAACAAGCGCTTCCACGCGGACAGCATGATCGTAGAGCCTATCGAGACCGATGCCGCGCTCGAACACGACCAACGCCCCAATGCGATCGTGACTCAGGTACTTTGCCGCATTCACCACTTCGTCGATGACCCGAAGTCCCGAATTTTCGTCGAGTCCGCTGACAAAGGGCCCCCGTCCAAAGCGGGTGAGGAGCCTGCGGATGTCGTCTTGAAAAAGAACGATGACAACGAAAATGAACGATGAATAGAATTTACTGATGATCCAATTGAGAGTCTCGAGCTCGAGGAGGCTCGAGAGCACATACGCGAGGAATATAAAGAGCATGCCGATGAGGACCTGCGCGGCTCGGGTTCCCTTGAGCATGGCAATGATCTGGTAAAAGAGCACCCCCACCAGCAAGATGTCCAGCATGGTGCGCCAGCCCAGATTCAGCAGCAGATCCGTCAAGCGTCTCTCCTGTTACTTAATGGCGTCGACGGCCGTCCCGGGGGGAGGTGTAAAATCGAAACGCGAGGCCTCAACTCCACCTTCTTTCAAGGCCTCAAAGACTATGCGAGTGCGGTTTCCGTTCCGGTATCGGATCCTGAGTTCCCGCACCTCGGCCTTCCTGTCGTCCACGCGAAGGAAGATTTTCTCTTGGGTGCCTTCCTGCTTGGGAGTCAGGGCCAAAAGAAGCATACCATTGACGGCAGGTGGGGGATCGTCGGAAGTGGCGGCAGGAAGTTCACCCCCTGCCTTCTTTGCAACGGGCAATTCCTGGCGAACCCAGGGAGCCACATCGTACCGCTGGGAAAGGGAGTCAAGGCGGAGCACGAGGTCCACGAAGTCGAGCTCCACACTCGACGCCGGGAGCTTCTGTGCATGGCGAGTGGCTTCCGTGTATTTCCAAAATTCTTTACCGTTGTTCACATAGAGTTCGTTGCTTGGCTTCGAAATTTCCCAACGGAAGTTACGCGGCGCAAGAAACAACAACGTGCCAGAAGAGCGACGGGTGCGTTTTCGCAACGAGGAAAAGAATTCCTGCTCGAAGCCGACCGAGAAGGCCTTCCTCTTGCCCGCTTCGCCTTGTACGCGTTCCACTTCGGCACGGAGGGCCGAAGCTGAAGGTGGAGCCGAAGCTGAAGGTGGAGCCGAGTTCGAAGCGAAAACAGCCTGGGGCCCAAAGAGGCCAGCAACAACACAGGTGACCGCGGAGAGAAGGCCAGGTGCGAGCGTCATGGAACTCTCCCCAAAGAGTGGCAAGGTTCCCCTAGGCTCTTATGAGACTAGAAAAGATTCAAGTGCCGGGAGATCCTTCACCACGCCAAAGTGTTCCGTCATGGGCTTCGCAAAGCCGAGAGTCGACATCTTCTCGAGCCAGTTCAAGAGTTCGGTGTAGAAGCCAAACGCATCAAAAACCAGCACAGGCTTTTGCATGAGGCCAAGAGCGTTGAACGTCACGACCTCAAAGAGTTCGTCCAGTGTTCCAAGCCCCCCAGGCAAAATGAGGAACAAGTCTGACTCTGCCATCATCATCGTCTTCCGTTCGGCCATATCCTTCACACACCGCATCTCGGAGAGCGAAGTGTGGGCAATTTCCCAGGGCAGGAAAAGATTCGGGAGGATTCCCAGCACCTGGCCCCCGGCCAAAAGGGCTCCGTCGGCCACAGCCCCCATCGTGCCGTCTCGGCTTCCCCCGTAAACAACCCGCAGCCCCTGCCGTGCCAAGAGAGCACCCACGTCGCGCGCAAGAGCCAAAAAACGAGGGTCGGTTCCATTTGCCGACCCACAAAAAACGCACACGCTTCCCTTGGTCACTTTGCCACCCGCAGTTCAGTCGCCTTGCGTGGCACCACCTCACGCAGTCCCACATAGGGGACCGACGGTACCAGCGCGTTGCGGCAGAGGCAAAGCCCGAAAAGGTGAAGCGGTAGCATCACAAAATGGGCCAAGGGCGTCGCAAGCCCAAGAAGACCGGCAAAGAAGGTGCCCGCCAGCAGAAGGGCTCCGCTGGACGCCAGCGATGTCGTGCCCACCGACAGCTGAACGCCACTGCGGCCAAGAAGTCTCATGCGAAAAAAGAGGTGCGCAATTCCAAAGAACGCGAAGGGAAGCAACAACGTGGGTTCACTGCGGAGCGTGGCTGCGCTCATTCCCGAGAAGGGCGAATCCAGGCCATTCACAAACACATGAGCCCCGTACATGAGCGGAAGCGACGCCACGAACCCAAAGCTCACGACAAGGAACCACCAGGTGGACACAGACACTCGGAGTTCCGAGGGACGCCCCGCCGCAAAGGCAAAGCCCAAAAGGAGTGAACCTACGAAGACGAGTGCATCGCCAAGAAAGGAGGCGTCACGAGAGGCCGGCACAAAAAAACCTTCGAGGGGGCGAGAGCCCTTGGCAAAGGTCAGCCAAAATGCCGCCGCAAGAATGGAGAGAAGAAGACCTGCCTTTTGAGCGGCCCCAAGACTCTCGCCCCAAAGGACTTTTCGCCCGAGCAATGAAAATGAGGGCAACAGCGAAAGAAACAGCGTGGCCGCAAGAGGATCTGCGCCACGCCCCACACCAATGATAAAAAATGAGGTTGCAAGAAGAAGCAAGGTGCCGGTGAGCGACGCTCGGGCGAGCAACCGTGCCGTGGGCCTTGAGTCCTTCAAGTATGACGACAGGCACGCTGGAACCAAAAGCAGGGTTCCGGAGGCGAAAGCGATCACCGTGCCGGCGAAAGGCGAGAGTCCCCGTGCCAGTGGATGTGCCAGAAAAGGAATGCAGGCTGCCATCAAAAGTCCAAAGACGAGCGGCGATGCCCAAAGCACCGAAGCACAAGCCGCGACACCCCGTGCGGACTGGGATCCCATTTTCAGCGCAGATTTTTTGGCTGCAACCTGGCGACCATCGTTGTTCATTCCGTTTGGCATGGCGAAACCTCGCGAAAAGGAAAGAAAGTGCAGTTCAAGCAGTGCGGAGCAGGGCGTTCCTGCGCCGAGAGGTAACAGACGATGCAAAGACCCGCCACGGAAAATTGACAGCAGCGGGAAGTCAGCGCAAAACTATTGAAAACACGTCATTTTACACGTCCACCCATGCCAGTGTTCAAGCATCGAAAGGGCCCCCATGGTCACCAGGCGTCACTTCCAGCCACTCGCCGGAGGTTTCGCGAGCATCCTCCTGCCCTTCACGGTGTGGGTTGCGCTCGTCATCCTCACAGGCTTCCTGGCCGGCTGTGGGGCCTTGAGACAAAAACTGCTCAACGAGGGCGACGCCATTCCACTCGATTATGTCGAAGAGAACTTCGGCATCGCCCGAAGCGCGTCCGACCTGGTGGACTCCCCCTTTCGCCTTATCGAATCTCACCTGGTGCAAGCCCAGTCGTGTTACGGAGAAGACTCTTCGGCCGGTTTTCTGTTGTCGTCTGCGCGGGAAGCGGACAACAGGCTGCGCGACGACGTCGCGGTGCTGGCCCCTCTGCCATCTCCCCTTCCCCCCTTCCCTTCCGACACGGTCTTGCGCCGTGAGCGTGAAAATTTTGTCCTGGCAAGAAAGAAGCCAACCGAAAGAGCAACGGCCCACGAGGTGGCTCAAGACAGCGCCTTGTTCGCGCGGGTGCGCGGCCCCACGCGCACGGCCCCCGAGCGCCTCTCCGCCCGTTGGCGAAGCCGTTTAAAGCGCGAGGGCGTCCAACTCAAAAAGGCGGAAGTCCGCAGTTTTTATGCGCGTTCTTTGGAACCCGACAACGAATTCCAATTCCTTGTTCAGTGCGCAGCTCTGGAAGCGACGTTGCCGTCTGGAGGGGCGGCACGCACTGTTTGGCCCCTCTACGCCGCTCTCGAAAGCGGAACACTCGGAGAGTCGGCGACTCAAACATTTTCGCTGCGCGGCGACATTCTTCCCGTCCTTGGGGACGCGGGCACCGTGGGGTTTACTTTCCTGACTCCCGAAACAATGGGACGCGTGGCCTTGCGCAGTCAGAGCGATGCCATGAACGTGCTGCGGCTAAAGTTCCATGCGCTCTCTCGCGACGAAAATGACAAGGAACGTCGTCTTGCCGGCGTCGCATTCCGGGAAGGGCGCTCGTTCCACTTCACTCGCTTTCTTGCGCGGGAGGCGTCGACCGTGCCGGGTGAGGAAGGCGTCCGAGAAGCCTTTCTGAGTTTTCAAAACGGACTCACCAAAGCCGCTTGGGAAAGCTGGAGCCCTCTGAGTGAGGCTTCCAGGAGGGCTTTTCCTTCTCAATCGCCGCAAATGCGTTTCCTCGACAGTGCTTGCGCCGCCACCACACCCGACGAATACAAAGAATTCCAGCAAGGGGGAATACACGCCATCAACCCGAGCGCGGCAAAAACCAACGTCGCAGCTCTCGCCGCTTTCACCGACGCTTTCCCCGCATCTCAAGTCGCGGTCGTGTGCGCAGACCTCCTGCCCGCCGCAAATGAATCGCTCTCGAAGCTCCCCTAGAATCCCCGTCAAACGAAACGCGCGAGCACCTTGGCGGCCGTCAGGTAGGTTTGCGCATGGGCGCGGCCAACGGCCGCAGCATCCCTTTGGTAACCTCCGCCCAGGGTCAGGACGAGAGGAATGCCACGCGAAAGCACGGCATCGCACACGAACACATCCCGCTTGCGCAGTCCCTCGAGCGTGAGGCCAAGGCGGCCGAAGCGGTCGACAGCAAGAACATCGACGCCGGCCTGGAAGAAAACGAGTTCTGGAGAAAAGTACGCAAGCGCTTCAGGCAGGTAAGCCTCCAATGCTTCCATATAGGCGTCGTCGCCCGTGCCTCGCGGAAGGCCGACGTCAAGAGAGCTCTTTTCCTTCGTCCTGGGATAGTTTTCTTCGCAGTGCATGCTGAAGGTGAACACGCGAGGCTCTCGCGCAAAAACAGAGGCGGTTCCATTCCCCTGGTGAGCATCGAGATCCGCCACAAAAACCCTATCGACGCTCGTGCTCAAGGCGTAACGCGAGGCAATCGCGATGTCGTTAAAGGTGCAGTACCCTTCACCCCGATCGGCAAAGGCATGGTGGGTGCCTCCTGCCAAGGCGCCCGCGACACGGGCCTTCCCGGCAAGCACTGTCAAAGCGCACTGCCAGGTCGCTTCGACCGAAGCCAACGCTCGGTTAAGATACGAAGGACCCCACGGAAAACCGAGGCGTCTTGTTTCCTCAGCTGTCAGGCAACCGCCAAACACGCGGTTGAGGTAATCTTCATGGTGGACGAGCTCAAGTTTTTCACGTGAGGCCGTGCCCACGCGAGTGAGGTTTCCGGCAAATCCTGCTTCTCGCAGCAGCGCTTCAAGTGCCGAATACTTCCCATGGGGAAACGGGTGCCCTTCGGGAAGATGCAGAGGAAAGTCTTCGCAGCTGAAGAGAGGATACCACGCTGAAGCGACACCGTTCATTTTTTAAAGTCCCTTCTGGCCTTGGCAGAATTGGAATCCTGGGTGCGTTTGTGGCCTCAGGCTTCGCATTCGCTCAAGGGTCTAAGAACGTTTCGACACCGCTTCCAGAGCCAGCCCCGCCTCCCGATGCGACTCCCCAACCTCCCATCTCCTTTATGCCTTTTGGAACTCATTGCTCCAATGTCCTGCGCATGAACCTTTTCGGAGACGTCTACATTTCAATGGAAAGAGCCTTGGCCGGGAACCGCATGGGGCCATTGGAGGCGACCTTTGCGAACGTGGAGCCCATGCTGGGGTGGGCGCACTTCAACGTGGTGAATTTGGAAGGCGTCATTACAAAACGGGAAGAACGAGCCTTCCCCGACTTTCCCTTTGCACTGCGCATGCACCCGGGCGTGGCCGACCTCCTGGCGAAAAAGAACATCTTGCACGTTACAAGGGCCAACAACCACAGCATGGACTTCGGCTTGGAAGGCATGCGCGACACGTCGAAGGCACTCCGAAAAGCAGGCATCACCTGGACAGGCGTGGGCGAGAACGTGATGGAGGCCATGGAACCGCTCCTTCTGGAACGCGACGGCATCCGCATCGGCATCCTGTCTTTCACCACCACCTACCCCGACGGAGCGTGGGCCTCGGAAACGAAGCCAGGAGTCCCCTACCCAACCGCGTCGCGGCTGGAACAGTCGTTGGGCAAATGGCGAAAGAACGTCGACTGGCTCATTGCCGTGTTTCACTGGGGCGAAGAGAGGAATCCTGAGCTGAAGCCGCACCAACCCGAGCTGGCGCGCATCGCGCTCGCGGCAGGTGCAAACATGGTGGTGGGCCATCATGCGCACCTGGCGCAGGCCATTGGAAAGTTCGAAGAGAAATGGGCCATTTATGGCTTGGGAAACTTTGCGTTCGACTCAAACTCTCCGGCGGCACGCTTCGGCCTGGGAATGAGTTTCGAGCTGTGTCGTGCCACCCCCACTTCCCCCTTGCAGACGAGCTTTGCGCTCGTTCCACTCGACACCTTCAACCTACGCACAAACTTTTCCACTCGATTCATGTCGCGCTCGCAGTTCGACGCCGGCATCGCGCCATATCTGAAAAAGAAGCTCGTTCCCTTCGACGCTCCCTTTTACGTTCCAGGAGAACCGAGCCTTCCGCCCGCGAGGCCAAACTGACGAACCTTGCGCGAATGTTGCAAAGACGCCTGTTTTTGGGGATTCTCCGGCCACGCCGACTCGGACCTTAAAACCAGGAGCCTCTTCCATGCACAAGCTCTCTTTGAACAAGCCTATCAATGAGCCCATCGTCAACTTTCGGGACGACGAACCCTCTTGGCTGGCATTTTCGAAAGCGGTGGCCGAAGTCCCGCGGGGCCTTGAAATTCCGCTCGTCATTGGCGGCAAAAAAGTTTTCACGCCCACCAAAGGCAAAAGCCTCAACCCTGCGACCCGCGAATCGGTAGCGACGTTTCAGGAAGCCACCAAAGAACACGCCGACCTCGCCGTCAAAGCAGCTTTGGAAGCAAAACCCGCCTGGGCTGCGCTTTCGCCTGCGACGCGCATTCAAAAATTTCGCGACCTCGAGGTCGTGCTCGCGAAATGGAAATTCGAAACCTGCGCTACCGCGGCGGTGGAGTGCGGCTACACCGCCTTGGAAACTTCGGTGAGCTGGGCTGAAATGATGGACTTCGTCCGATTCAACTCATGGTTCTATACCGAACTTCTCCAAGAAAAAATGGGCGATGGCATTCTGGAAACCAATCAACTCATTTTACGGCCCCTCAAAGGGTTCACGTGCGCGGTCACGCCATTCAATTTCCCCATCGCCATTGGGTACAACCTCCCGCTCGTCATGGCACTTACGGGCAACACGGTGGTTTGGAAGCCTTCGAGCGACGCCGTGCTCACCAGTTACCTTCTCATGCTCGCGCTCGAAGAAGCGGGCTTCCCGCCTGGCGTCATCAATTTCCTCACAGGTGAAGGTCCCAATTGCCTGCCCTCTGTCCTGAAGCACCCGGAACTCACTTGCCTCAACTTCACAGGCTCGTTCGCAACGGCTCGCGTCTTTGGCAACACCTTGTTCAACACAGAAAACCACCGCACGAATTTCCCCCGATTCATTGCCGAAACAGGGGGCAAAGACTTTCTTGTCGCACATGCCGACATCGACGTGAAAGACACCGCGACATGCATCGTGCAGGGTGCATTTGGCCGCAGCGGACAAAAGTGTTCAGCAAACAGCGTCGTTCTTGCGCATGAAGATGTCTGGCCGAAACTGAAAGACGAACTCGTACGGCAGGCGAAAGCCCTGAAAATGACGAATCCTGTGGAGCGCTCTGCCGATCTCGGCCCCGTCATCAACGAGCGCGCCTTCGACAAAATCGCAGGCTACGTTGACAGAGCCAAGAAAGATCCGAAGGCGACTCTGCTTACGGGTGGAACCTTTTCGAAAGAAAAGGGCTTCTATATCGAACCCACTCTGTTCGAAGTGAATGACCCCAAGCATGAGCTTCTCGTAGAAGAAATTTTTGGCCCTGTCACCGCCGTGAAAACGTTCCGCACGCTCGAGGAGGCCATCAGCATCATTGAGCAACATTCCTATCGCCTCACGGGTGCGGTTATCAGCCGCGACGAAAGCTGGCTCGAAAAAGCGATACCCGTGCTTTCGCAACTCGCAGGTAATTTTTACGTGAACCGCAAAACGACAGGAGCCATGGTCGACCAACAACCCTTTGGGGGCGACGGCGCCAGCGGTACGAACGCAAAAGCCGGTGGAAAATGGTACCTCACCAATTTTGTTTCGCAGGGCGCCATCACCCGCCGCCACGCGCGCTCACCAACTCCCAGCGCGTTCGACGCGTTGAAGTCGTCGTCGAAATGAAGGTGGCCCTCGATGGGATGCCCGTCGAAGGACTTCGGGTCGTGCGCGCGGACGGATTCTTCGCCCGCCTCGTGGGGCTTTTGAACCACGCGAGTTTGGCGGAGAGCGATGCCTTGTGGTTGCCCGGCACTGGCGCCGTGCACACCCGAGGCATGCGGTTTCCTATCGACGTCGTTTTCGTGCGTCGCGACGGTGTTGTGGCGGCGGTGTGGGAGGGGTGTGTGCCAGGACGCATTCTACGAGGCCCCACTTTTGCCGCCGGCACCTTGGAGCTCGCCTGTGGAGCGGCCGCTCGCTTTGGTTTCGTGCCTGGAAAGCTTTTCTCTGTACTAGCTGACTGAGCAGATTTTTTGGCAAGTCCCGGTTACCTTGAGCGTAGAAAAAACACTCGCAGCCAAAAAAGCAGAGAGCCGAAATTCAAGAAGCATCGGCTCAAAGGGGGCCTTTCGCCATGAAACAACGTCATTTGTTCCTCGTGGCCGCAGGGAGTCTCGCTTTCTTGACCCTGCGATCGGCACAGGCGTCTCCGCGGAAGTGGAAAAAGCTGGAGGTCCCTGGAGCACGCTGCGCGGATGGAAGTCCCTATTTCGCTTTTCTCGACGTGCGCGACCCCACACGCCTTTCCATCGACCTCATGGGAGGCGGCGCGTGTTGGAGTCATGCCACCTGTTATGGCCCCATGAAGAAGACCTTTACGGAATCATTTCGAATTCCGCCCACCTTGCCTGGCGGTGTCGAGTCGGCCGACCCTACAGAGAGCCCCCTGGCCGAACACAGCATGCTCTACCTTCCCTACTGCTCTGGCGATGTCTTTGTCAGCGCGCGCGACATCCGTTTCAAAACGGGTGCCAGCGTGCAGCAATACGGAGCTTTGAACATCGATCGCACCCTCGACGTGTTGCGTTACCGCGAGCGCTTCCCGCTGTCGGGGGTCCAGGAACTCGTCGTGTATGGCGCTTCGGCTGGCGCTTTGGGAGCCGTGCTGAGCATCTCGAAGTTTGACGCCCTCGTGCCGCCAAGTGCCAACCGCGTCCTTATTTCCGACTCCCCTGGGCTTCACTTTGGCGAAACCTTTTGGGACCGTTTCGGAGAGGGATTTCGAGAAGATGTCGCCTGGGCCATGGAGCGCGAGGGCATGCGATTTCCCCAAGACGCAAATCCGGTTGCAAGCCAATTGACCCACTTTTGTGCCAAGCACCCCGACTGGCGCATCGCATTCTTGCAAGGGGAATCCGACGTCGCCATGTCAGCCCTTTTTGGACGCGTCACCCCTCGCGAGCACAAAGAACTTGTTTACAGCAGCCACGGGCTCCTGGCCACCATTCGCAATGCGACCGAAAACTGCACGGCATGGATTCACCCCTCTCCCATGCACACCTATGGGCTTGCACGAACCTCGGCGCGTTTCAAAGTCGCGGGGCGCACAGCCATAGACTTCATCGCCGAAAACATTCGTCGAGAGGGCGCAAAAATCTATGCGCCTGAAGGGCGTTAAATTTCGATAAACAAAGAGACAGAGGAGAAAAAAATGAAAGTGATGGTCATCGTCAAAGCAACAAAAAATTCAGAAACAGGCAAGATGCCGAGCGAGGAACTCCTTACGGCCATGGGAAAGTATAACGAGGAACTCCTGAAGGCAGGCGTCTTGCTTGCAGGCGAAGGACTTCATCCCAGCTCAAAGGGTAAACGCCTTGTCATGTCGGGCGGTAGCAAAAGGATCGTCGAAGGCCCTTTTGCCGAAACAAAGGAGCTCGTCGCGGGGTTCTGGATCTGGCAAGTCAAAAACATGGAAGAAGCCATGGCTTGGGCACAGCGCTGCCCCGAACCCATGCCAGGCGAAGAAAGCATTCTCGAACTCCGTCCCGCATTCGACACCGAAGACTTTGGAGAAGAACTCACTCCTGACTTGCGGGCACAGGAACATCGGATGCGCGAAGAGGTAGCAAAGCAACGCAAACCGTAAAGTGAGCGTTGGCTTGCCGGATCCGTGCTCTTCAGCTTCCGCCGAGCCGAAGCCCTCGAAAGTGCACCTTGCCTCCTTGGGTGCAGGCCTCCAACGCCCTGCGCCATGCAGGCTTCCACTCGTTCTCGGCACGGAATACAACGGGCACTGCGCCGCCTTGTAGCGCGAAGGCATCCCACAGCGCATGAAGCGTTCCCAACGTCTCCTGCGGCAATCCTTGGTCTTCGCGAAACGCGTTCAATGTGACGCGCGGCGGCAACCATGGGACGGAGGCCGATGGGAGCCAGCGGAGAAACTCCGACAGGGGCTGTTCGCTGCGCGCCGCTTCCGCATGAAACATGTCGCCAGCGCGCGTCACGCACTCGCCTGCCGACGCCGTCGCCACAGCATCCGGCAACGAAGCGAACCCCACGAACTCTTGCGGTGTCACTTCTCGCAAAGCGCGCAGCATCCGATGGAAACGAAACGCGCGGGTCGCAAAATCGAGGCCCTCGAGGCCATCGAGCCCGGTGGACAAGGAAAAAAGCACGCGAAGAAGCTCCCGGTCGGACGCCTGAAGAGGCCACGCTTCCAAAGCCTCGAAGAGTGAGGTTTCGGGGGAAGGCGCGCTCGCTGCAGCGCGCAGAAACACGCCGAGCGTGGTGGCGGGAAATCGCTTGTGAACATGAGGGTGCCGCGCCCAAAACGAATGCTTTGCCAAAATCCGAAGCCGTTTGCCCACGGCATCGTCTGCGGGCATCCCTCCCCCGTAGAGATGCGTGAAGGGGAACGAGGCATCCAGGAGGTTGGACGCAAAGGCATCCAAGAACCGGGCGAAGAAGGCAGGAGCGAGTCCGGGCTTCACCTTCACGATTTCCGCCAAAATACGCTCGCGCGACAGAAGACGCATCCCTTCGGCCACCGCGGGCTCCTGCGCTGCCGCCAGCGTGTCTGCTTCAATTTCAAACCCCGTGGCGACGGCAAAACGGAACAAACGAAGAATGCGAAGGGGGTCTTCGAAGAGCCGCTCGCGCGCCTTGCCCACGCAGCGGAGGGTGCGGGCGTGAAGATCGGCGAGGCCACCATGAAAGTCATCGATTTCTTGTGAAACGGGGTCGAAAAAAAGGGCGTTTATGGTGAAGTCACGCCTCCTGCTGTCGTCCTGCCGGTTGCCGTGCCCCACGGAATCGGGGTGACGTCTGTCGGAGTAAGCGCCTTCCTTCCGGAAGGTCGCCACCTCGAAGGCATGGCCGTCTGCTCTGACCAACGAAACACCAAAGCTTTTTCCTACGAACCCACTCCCCGGAAACAGGCCGGCAACTACATGCGGTGGAGCGCTGGTGGCAATGTCAATGTCGTGCGGCGTGGCGTCGGGCCGCAACAAGCTGTCGCGCACAGCTCCCCCCACGTACACCGCCTCGTGGCCTGCCTGCTGCAGAGTTCTGCACACAACCAGGGCCGCCTTGTGCACGCCACTCTGCGCGAAAGCGGAGGAAGGCGTGTGTGCTACGGTCACCCTCGTCGGCACGGTGGGCATGGAGTCTCCACTCGTTTCGCTGTGCCCCGTGGGCGTCATGTGCTAGCGCCCCGGCTCGCCTCTTCATCAATCAGAAAAAGAGGCCGACGTTTCACTTCGTCGTAGATGCGCCCCACATACTCCCCCAGAATGCCCACACAAACGAGCTGCACGGCCCCCAGGAAGAGAATGGCCGCCATGAGGCTTGCCCAACCGGGAACGGGAAATCCCCAGAAGACCTGCCGGAACAAAACGTAAAAAGCATAGAGGACGCTAAAACCCGCCACCAGGAACCCGGCGAGGTAGGCCGTCTGCAGAGGGGCGTTCGAAAAGCTCGTGATTCCGTCGAGGGCAAGTTTAAGCATTTTGGAAAACGGGTATTTTGTTGTGCCAGCGAAGCGTTTGGCGCGATCGTAGAGAACGGGCTCTTGCTTAAATCCCAACCAAGGAATCATGCCGCGAATGAAACGGTGCCGCTCCGGCATCGCATTGAAGGCATCAAGAGCACGCCGGCTCATGAGGCGAAAGTCGCCCGTGTCCAGAGGGATGTCGATGCGTGTGAGCTTTCTCACACACACATAAAAGAGTCGGGCCGTCAGCAACTTGAAGGCTGTCTCGCCTTCCCTCGTGCGGCGCATGCCATAGGCGACGTCCACTCCAGCTTCCCAGCGCGCCACCATGTCGTGAAGAACGGCGGGGGGGTCTTGGAGGTCGGCATCGATGGCCACCACGGCGTCTCCCTTTGCGAAAGTCAGGCCTGCCGACAAAGCCACCTGGTGTCCAAAGTTTCGCGCCAACGAAACGACACGCACTTGCCCCAAGCCGGATGGAAAGCGCAAGGCATGATTCGCATGAATCTGTTGCAAAAGCGAAAGAGTGGAGTCTTTGCTGCCATCGTTGACGAAGACAATTTCGTAGCGGAGTCTGCGCTCAACACAGAGCCGCTCCAGTTCGGCGCAGAGTTGACGCTCCGTTTCCTCAATGACGTCTTGCTCATTGAAGCAGGGGACGACAACGGACAATAATTTGCTCATACTGGACGACACTCCGTTCACCTTTTGCTGAGGTTGTAACCAATCGTGAGCGCAAACTCAATTGACGTCAAACCGTCTCGACTCGCGAACGCACTCTCGCGTGCGACGCCTTTCTGGTCGATAGCGGGAGTGCTTCTCCTCGCGGCCATCCTGAGCCGTTTCCTTTTTCTGGAAGAAAAGGCATTCCACCACGACGAAAGCTTGCATGCCTATTATTCCAATCGTGTGGCGAACGGCATCCCGCACGAATACTCCGCCTTGCTGCACGGTCCGTTCCTTTACTACTTTACAGGCGCGGTCATGTGGTTCTTCGGTTCCACCGATTTCGTGGCGCGAGGCGCCTCCGCGTTTTTTGGTGTGCTTCTCGTCGCCTCACCACTCCTCATGAGGCGCTTCTGGGGGCCGGCGGCCACGCTGGCCCTCATGACGCTCTTCCTGGTGAGCCCCATGACGCTCTATTTCGCGCGTTTCCTTCGCGAAGACGCGTTCACAACTGTTTGGGCCCTGGGCACCGTGTTCGCCGCCTTCCTCTTTTGGCGAACTCGCGCCGCTTGGACGTTGTACCTCGCCACTGCCCTCTTGGCCTTTCATTTCGTGAACAAAGAGAATTCCTATCTTCACAGTTTCGTTTGGCTCCTGGCCATGGGAGCTATTGCCTTTTTCGTTGGACGCCTTGGGAGCGTTGCGAAATCCGACCAGACGGCCCCCTTCCATCACGACAGGGGCGAGCCTCTTTCCAAAACAGACAAGGGCTACCTTGTTCTGAACGCGGCCTCTATTTTCACCACCATCTATGTTCTTTTTTATTCGAGTTTCTTTCGCCACTCAAAAGGCTCATGGCATGGCATTGTGGATGGACTCTACCGAGAAAGCCTTCTTTATTGGTGGGACCAAAACCAAAAACGCCGCATCGACGGCCCCTTCGACTACCACCTGCCACTCATTTCGAATTACGAGTTTCTCGCCCTGCCCTTTCTCGCATTCGCCTGGTGGCGCGTTGTTACCATTGCGCGCAGGGAGGCCCCTGGCTTTTTTTCAAGCAAGGTTTTCATCGGCCTGTGCCTCACCCTTTTCGCAGCGTGTTTCCTTGTTCCTCGCATCGCGCTCGTGCCCGATGCCTGCTCCTACACGTCCGTGTGTCTTGATACCGCTTCAAAAGCCCTGGGCGACCTCGCCGCCCAAGTTGCCAAGCCTTTGCATCTTTCGCACTCACGTCACTTCTTGCAAATTCTTGCCTACGTCGCCTTCGGCGCTGCGGCTTTCTTTTCAGCCCTCCGTTTGCGTCGGAGGTTCGATGCCTTCGTGTGGTTCTGGCTGACCGGTGCCCTGGGTATTTACAGTTATGTTGGCGAAAAAGTGCCTTGGCTCACGGCTTACATTCTGTTGCCTTTGTTCGTCCTCGCCGCCATGGAAATTGCCCGCCTCCTCACGCGTTCGTCACTGCCTTCCGACACGACTCTTCATGGCGACGCAGCCCGCGTGGAGGCTCTCGAAACAGCCGATGCCGACCTGTCGCACAAGGCGAGGCTGCCCGCACTTGTGTGGGTCGCCTTCGCTCTGCCCTTCACGCTCTGGAAAGGCTATGCGGCCGCATTTCTTTACCCCGACAGCACGCGCGAACGCGTTGTGTTCACGCAAACAACTCCCACAGTGAAACTCGTGCGCGACCGCTGGCGCCAAATCGCGAAAGCGAACCCGGGCAAGCCCTTTAAGGTGGGCATGTTTGGCGACTCCACCTGGCCTTTTGCCTGGTACACCGAAGAATTCGGTGCCGGCGATTTCGCGAAGCCAACGCCTGAAACAGCCAAAAACCTCGACGTCGTTCTTCTCGACTATTCTCAGCTCGAAGCCGCCCGCAAAGAATTCCCTGAGTTCGACATTTATGCGCTCCCCTTGCGCCATTGGTGGGTGCCCGGCCAAGACCCGAGTCTCCCTGAAATCGCGCGTTACTTTGTGACAGGACAGCACTACAAGCGAACTCCGCAAAGCACCAACGACGACCTGGGCGTGGGCGAAACGAAAGTGCTCTACCTTGAAAAAAGGGCTTCGGCCTTTTTTCAAGGTAGAGCCAAGCCCGACTTCCTTGCGCTTCTGCATGAGGCCACGACTTTAGTGCCCAACTGAACTCAGAGCGCTGTCGAGAAGTTTTCCTAGCGCCTCGAGTGAAAAGGGCTTGGGAAGGGAATAGTCGGCGCGCTCTTCAGGCCTTTGCACCAACTCGTGGGCGTCGATTCCGCTCACCAAAATACAGACGGGCGCACGCGTTGGGACTCGCCGTGCCGCCGCGAAAACGTGCGACCCCGTGCCCCCCGGCAACCGAAAGTCGGAAACGACGACATCGTAAGCGTCTTGGGCAAGGGCACACCGCGCGTCGGTGACCGATGCCACGGCGGTCACTCGCCACCCGCGGAGTTCTATCCAGCACGTCAGGGCTTCACGGATGTCGTCTTCGTCTTCAACAAGAAGGCACCGGTGGGTTGCCACAAAATCGGCCTGGAGTTCCGTCATGAGCCTCACCTTCCTTCTGATCTTTTGAAGGGCTTTCACAAGAAGTCGCGACCCTACAGAGATATGCCAGGCTTGCAAGCCCTCCAGAATCCTCAGGGACGACTTCAGAAAAGAACGGTTGAGTGCCGAGGAACCCTGCGCTATGGGTCTGGCTCCTATTCCGGTCTCTTCCATTCGAAGGGGAACCAATGACCAAGGTTTTGAGAGGGTTATTCATCCTCATCCTGGTTGGCATCGCGGGTGTGGGGGCGTCGGCCTTTTATTTGTCCGGCCTCCTGCTGTTCCGCGACAAACCACGCTCCGACTGGGCAACTGTCAAAACACCACAGTGCAGCACGTGGCTCGAGACGGTTGCCTACGCTGACCTCCGCGAGGGCGCGCCTCGGGCGAAACCCATCGACTTGTCTTGCGAGGAAGGCACCCGACTGGAACATTCTCTGTTCTCGGTGAAGGCGATCACGGGCATGGACATCGCTTACAAGGTCTACAAGAGCGCCTTGCCCTCGCCGGAGGCTCCTCTTTTCCTTCACGTCCATGGCGTGAGCGGAAACTCGCTCCACGGTGCTCGTTACCTCAAAATGGCCGAGCGGCTGGGTTTCCAACTCGTGGCCATGGACCTGTCGAATCATGGCGAATCACAGCGAGATGGCAAAGGCGCGGCCTACGGTTGCCGAGAAGAAGCCGACGTTGTGGCCGTGGTGGAAGACCTCCTCCGCCGTTTCCCGGGGCGTGACCTCTATCTTCACGCATCCTCCATGGGAGCCATGTCGCTGACAAATGCTCTTCCGCGCCTGCTCGCTTCGGAGGCCACCGCCGCACACATCGTGGCGGTGAGTCTTGAGAATCCCATTTCATCGGTTCGTGACGTGGTTACAAAGTCGCCTCTCACACCGCCGGTTCCTGGCTTCCTCCTCGATATGGGCATCCTTGTTGCAGGCTGGCGCGCTGGCTACAATTTCGACACCTGCCGTCCCATCGACAACGCGAAGTTCGTGCGAGTTCCCGTGCTCGTGCAGTGGTCGGAAAAAGACGACCTCGTTCCCAGGGCCATGATCGAAGACTTCTTCGCGGCACTTCCTTCCGACGTTCCTCGAACCCTCGAAATCTTCCCTGGCGGCGGCCATTCCGCCGTGTGGAATGGAAACCCGACGCTCTACGAAGAGCAAACCGCCGAAAATTGGCGGAAGGGCGTCGCTGCCCAGGCGGAACGCAAAGCAGACTTCCGCCCTTAAGCCACTCTTTCCACCCCTCCGCTTTCTCTTCACCCTCCCCAAAGGAAACAGGCCGACATGCCGGCAAGAACCTATACCCGTCTCGTGGCCATCGTCGGCCGCCCCAACGTCGGTAAGAGCACGCTCTTTAACCGCATCATTCGTGAACGAAAAAGCCTCGTGCACGACGAACCCGGCGTCACCCGTGACCGCATCTTTGGCCGTGCGCAGTTCAACGGCCAGAATTTTTACCTTTGCGACACCGGCGGATTCGAACCGACCTCGCAAGACAACATTAAAATGCAGCTCGTAGAACAGGCCGAGCTCGCCATCGAGGAAGCCGATTCCGTGATTTTCGTGGTCGATGGCCGCGAAGGGCTCCACCCTGTCGATGCCGACCTCATTCGCCGTCTGCGGCGTGCCGACAAAAAATTCGTTGTGGCGTGCAACAAGTGCGACCTCCCAAAAGACGATTTTCTTGCCGAAGACTTCCGCAAACTCGGCGTCGATCGCATTTTCCCCGTGAGCGCGGAACACAACCGCGGCGTAGGTGACCTCCTCGAGGAGGCTGTGAGCGTTTTGAACGAGCTTCCCCAAGTTCGGCTCGAAAGCGAAGGCGTGATTCGTCTTGCGCTCATTGGGCGCCCCAACGTCGGCAAAAGCTCACTGCTGAACCGCATTGCCGGCGAAGTGCGCAGCATCGTCGACCCCCGTCCTGGCACCACGCGAGACACCGTGGACGTGAGCATCCGCGCGTTCGAGAACGAATTCGTCATTCTCGACACTGCGGGAATCCGTCGCAAAAGCCGCATGGTCGACAATCTCGAAAAATTTTCGGCGCTCCGTTCCGTCACCTGCCTCGAAGAGTGCGACGTGGCCGTGCTTGTTATTGACGCCAGCGAAGGCCCCACGGAAGGCGATGCACGCGTGGCGGGCTATGCGTTCGAAATGCGCAAGCCCATTCTCATTGTGGTGAACAAATGGGACCTGCTCGAAAACAAAACGTCGAAGAGCACGAAGACGTTCACTGAATTCCTGCACGAAGCTCTTCGCTACATCCGCTATGCCCCTATTCTCTTCACGAGCGCGGAAGAGAACCAGCGCGTGAGCCGCATTCTTCCCACGTGCCTTGATCTCTACAACCAGGCGCGCAAGCGTCTGACCACGGGCGAAGTGAACCGCGCTCTTAAAGACATCCTTGTGAAGCACACGCCTCCGCTGTCGAAAGGACGCGCGCGCCGCATCAAGTTCTTTTACGCCACTCAGGTGGGTTCTCTTCCGCCTCGTTTCGTTATTTTCTGTT
>JADCJN010000283.1 GCA_020247005.1 Silvanigrellales bacterium | reverse complement strand
CCGATCTTGTGGGCAGAGGAGCCTTTTGGAGTCCGCTGTCAAGAATTCGTCGGCCTGAGCATGGCATCCGCTTGGAGCCGTCGGTGACCTAGGCGACAACGCGAGGAAGAGACACTCGAAACACGGTTTTGTTGTGGTGTCTGATGTAGGTGAGCTCACCGCCATGCGCTTCCACGATGCGCTTGGAAAGCGAGAGGCCAAGCCCTGTTCCCTTGCCGGCCGGCTTGGTGGTGTAAAAAGGCATAAACACCTTTTCTTCCAGGTCGCGCGGTATGCCAGGGCCATTGTCGTGGACTTCAAAGTGAACCCCATTGGCCTTCACAGTGCACGCAATGGTGATGCTTGGAAACTCCGACTTTTCGACGGCGTCAATGGCATTGTTCAGAAGGTTCAACACAACCTGGCTGAGTTGAACAGGACGGCATTGAAAAATGACATCATCGTTGGGAGCCAAGACATCAAGTGCGATACCCCCCATCTTGATTTTGTTGTGAGCGAGATCGAGAACCTGCTTAAGAATAGCGCTTATAGGCGTGACCTCCACCTTTTCGAGTGTCGCATCGCGGCCGAGCATGCGCATGGAATTTGCGACGCGAGAAAGCCGAATCGCCGCTTGATGAATGCGTTCATTGTCGGCAAGCGCCAACGAAGCATTGGGGGCCGCAGATCCCAGATTCATGGCCATTTGTTGCGACTTGCCCACGATGATGGCGAGGGGGTTGTTGATTTCATGCGCCATGCTTCCGGCCATTTCGCCCAGGGCAGTCAGACGGCTCGCTTCATCCATTTTGCCTTGGTGCTGAAGTGTGATGCGCGCTTCGAAATCGTTCCGAAACGAGTCGATGGACAACCGAGCAACGTGCCACGCCACGACGCACGCGAACCCCAGCATGCCGAATTTTAAATACCCCATGCTTGGACCTCTGCCCCAACCCGCAAGCAAATCAAGACCGCCTGCCACGAGCACGGCACCGGAGGCGGCAACATAAACACGAGGCAACACACTGCGGCCGCGTCGCCATTCCGACACGAGGCGAGCAGCGAAAATCAGAGCACCTGCGCCAAGCGAAAGCGTAAACAGGCCGTGGAGGTTCGCGTATGTTTTTGGAGACGCGAGGAAAGCTTGGGGGAGCGAGAAGAGGGCGAACGCCGTAACAAGAGCAAGGTGGGGCCGCCAACGCCACCAACCTCGGGGCGGAAAAACTTCGTCGAAATAAAGAAAGGCGCACGGGGGAAGAAGGAAAAGGGCGGTGTATTCAACAAGAAGCCATTCCGAGGGCGTTCCAAAGAGGAACTGACGCAGTCGCGAATTTGCAAGAGTGTAGAGACCGAGCACAATGATGAAAAAGGCGAAAGCGGCAAGAGGTGTTCTCTTGCGTATGAAGACGAGGAAAAAAAGAGCCGCAACGCCCAGAAGTAGATAGAGCCCGCCCAAAAGGACTCCCGGGAGTTCATGAGCGACGAGTTTCGAAAAGAGATCGCTCGCATTTCCTATCA
This sequence comes from Silvanigrellales bacterium, assembly GCA_020247005.1. Taxonomy (GTDB): domain Bacteria; phylum Bdellovibrionota_B; class Oligoflexia; order Silvanigrellales; family Silvanigrellaceae; genus JADCJN01. The sequence continues at coordinate 8,456 of JADCJN010000283.1, read as the reverse complement.
AAGGTACGCCCGTAATTCCCAGATGCGGTCCACGCGATGTGACTTCAAGCTCCAGCAGGGAAGCGTGAGGAAAAGCCGCGAGAGGAACTGTAAGCCAAGGATACCCATATGCTTGAGGACGTTCCCCGAGGTTCGCCACTTCAATGCCATTGACACGAACCGTGACGGCCTCGTCCACGGTCCGCAAGAAAAGGTGCATGCCTTCACAAGGGAGAGGAGGCAGAGCATGCCGGTAAAGAACACGGCGCAAGGGTACGTCTGCCACGGCAAAAGAACGGCTCGGATTCGAGTGGGGCGGATTCAGAAGTCTCGACTCCTCGCTCCACGTTTTGCCATCGGCCGAGAGGTCCCAGCGAGTGAGCGCCAAGGGCGGGCCATCACAAGGCGACACGGTGGACGATGCGGAGCTTGCGTTTAGCACGAGCAAAACAAGTGAAGAGGCCGCTACAAGGGAAGCCGTTGCCACAGTTTTCACTGGTGCAACCTTTGCCACCGAGGCTCTCCAACGCAGCCAACGCACCCAGCGTTTGAAAAACATCCCGTCCTCTCGCGTCCCTTTTGGCTTGTTGGGGCCAAGTCGGCTGGAGGTTAAGTGCGTTTGACAGGGGGTTCAAGGTGTGTCGTGAAAAAAACAAGGAGGGCTGCCAACCTCGACCTGCTTTGAGGAAGCAAGCGGTCTCGACTCCTAGGAGCTCTGCGCCTCCTCGTCCTTCTTTTGGGCGTGCAGACTCATGGCAATAGCAATGGCGAGAATGACCGCGATGATTCCAAGGGAAATTCCCGAGGGGATTTTGAAGATATCGATGATGAGCATTTTGACGCCAACGTAGAGCAACACAACAGCAACGCCACGATCGAGGTAGCGGAACCTGCGGACAAGGTCGGCGCTCAGAAAATAGAGGGAGCGCAAGCCCAGGATCGCAAAAATGTTGGAAGTGAAGACAATGAAGGGGTCCGTGGTGACGGCGAAAATGGCAGGAATCGAATCGACGGCAAAAACAAGATCGGAAACTTCGATCGCCATCAGGGCGACAAAGAGCGGCGTCACAAAGAGTCGCCCATGTTCGCGCACAAAGAATTTTCCGTCGTCGTGGCGGGGCGAGACGGGCAGGTGCTTCGAAAGGTACGCGAGCATGCGGTTTTCACCGCTGTGATCGTCGTCTTTTTTGAAAAACATTTTGGCGCCGGTAAAAATGAGGAAGGCACCAAACACGTACATGAGCCAGTGGAAGCGCGTGAGAAGTGCGGCGCCTGCGGCAATGGCGATTCCGCGCATGATGATGGCGCCGAGGATACCGTAGAACAAAATGCGGTGCTGGTACTTCGGGTCGATTTTAAAGTAAGAGAAAACCATAACAAACACGAAAATATTGTCTACCGCCAGGGACTTTTCGAGCAAAAAACCCGCGAGGTATTCTTGGCCCTTCTGGGCGCCCAGGAAATACCAGATGCCTGCTCCGAAAAGCAGGCCCAGGCTTATCCAAACCGCACTCCACTTTAAAGATTCCTTGGTGGTGATAACGTGGGCCTTGCGGTTGAAGAGCCCGAGGTCGAGGACGAGAAGAAAGAGAATGAGTCCGCAAAATGCGGCGTAGGGAGCCCAGGGGTGAAGGGCCGCATACTCCTGGAGAGTCTGAATCATAGGGTTGTCCTCGTGAGAAGTCGCGAAGCTAAGGGATTCCCGGTCCGCGTTCAAGCGAACCTCTTTGGCATGCAGGCTTTGAGAGCCCTCTGCACGTTGGTTGCGTGGTTTGTGGAATTGAACTATGTCATGTGGACGCGACGCTTAAATTTTTCTCGCTTGTCTTTCCGCTAATTTCCGTGGCGCCCTCAATTCACCAGGAGTGGACAACATATGTCGAACCGCGCACTTTTTTCTGCCGTCTCGAAGGCCATCGTTTTTTCGCTCGGCGCCGTTGCCGTGCAGGCCTACGCTTATGACTTTTCGGCTGCCGATGCCGCTTTTGCGGGCCGAGTGGATGCCGCCAAGGCCGCCCAGGCGCGCGACCTTTACACGAAGTCGTTGGCAACGGTGAGTGGCGATGAAAAGATTTACGCTGTCGAGCAGCTCGCGCGTGTGGAGTACTATGAGGGCAACAAAACGCCTGAGTCGGACGCTTCCAATCGCAAGATTATTTTTAAGCGCTGCATGGACAGCGTGGAAAACATCAAGTCGACCTCGGCCACCCACCCCGCTTACAACTACTGGCGTGGGCTTTGCCTTGCGAGCTGGGCAAAAGCAAATGGCGTTCTGAAAAGCCTCGAAAAGGCCGGCGAAATCATCGAACTCATTGAGAAGGGCCGCGGCCTCGACGAAACATACGAAGGCGGCGGTTTTTTCCGTCTTGGCGCCGCGGTGTATCTCAACCTTCCCGCCCTGTTTGGTGGCGATGTGAATAAGGCGTGGGACTACTCACAGAAGGCTATTTCAAGTGCGGCTTATGCGGGTTCGAAGAGCCCTGACACCGACACAGGCAACTATTTCTACGCCGTTTACCTCTATGCTGCTCAAATTGCTGCCAAACGCGAGAGCAAAGATGCCGCTCGCGCCATTGGGAACGAAGCCATTGAGCGTTTCGAAGCGGGCGACGTGTCACCCGATCGTGCTCCTGAGTCGGAAATCAACATCCAAGAAATCAAAGACTACCTTGCGAGCCTTTGAGTCCTCCGGTGGTTTGTTTCGTTTGAGTTGAACGCTCGAGGCCCCGCCCTTCTCACCGAGGGCGGGGCCTGTGGCATTCCGCCCGCTTTTCAAAGACCGGGGCCTGTGACATTTCGCCCCCAACATGGAGACGCCATGCAGTCTGTCAATAATGTGCTCGTGTCTCGGCTGGCAGCTTTTGCCTTGGCCTCGCTTGCGAGCCTCGCGTCCGAATCTGCCTTTGGGTTTGAAGACACTCGCGTCATGCCCAAAGGCGTGCGCCGCCTCACGTTTCGACTCTTGAACACGAATATCGCCGAAAAAACATCGTCCGATGGAGAGCGCCGCTCGCTTGGGCGTCCTTTGGAAAAAGATCTCACTTTCAAAGACATCGTCAAAAATGAGGCGAACCTCACCAAGCGTTCGCTGACGAAGGGTTTCTTGGGATACGCCGGGTACTCTGACCCAGACTCCGTTGGAACGTTCGATGCCGATGTGAAAACCCGCCTCACCGTGTTCGCGCCCATCGCAACATACGGCCTCACCGATAAAGTCACACTGGCGGCAGCGTTTCCCATCTACAACATGGCCACAAGCGTGGATGCCGGATTCAACGCCAACTCCACAGGCCAAGCCTTCGTGAATGCGCTGGGAGATGGCTGGAACAACCAGCGGATTTCCGCCCTTGAAGCCACCGAAAAAATAAACAATGCTGTTCAACGTCTCAACGACAAACTCGACAGAAATGGGTACCGCCAGCTCGAGAATTGGCAGAAAACGGCCCCTGGTGATCTTCAGCTCCTGGCGAAAGTTCGCACCTTTGATGCGGGCTTCGTTTCGAATGCCTTGACGCTGGGAACAGTGGCACCCACAGGCCGCATCGACGACCCAGACAACCTCATTGACAAAGGTTTCGGCGATGGCCAGTGGGACATCTTCGGGGGCACGGCCTTCGACCAACCCCTCGGTGAAACCGGAATTTCATTCAACCAATATGGGAAGTACACTTGGCAGCTGCCAGGCCGCCGCACGGTGCGTTTGGCAACGGAAGACGAAACCATTGAAGTGGAAAAACGTTCAACCGCGTTCAAGCTTGGCGACAAGATAGACGCGGGGGCGAGCCTTCAGTACGCACCCGACTTCGGTTTAGTGAGTGGCACGGGCTATAACTTTTCTCACAAAAATGCGGACGTCTACGACGCGCCAAGCGACGCCAAAGCAAAGCTTCAGAAAGACACCCTCGAGCAGGCTCACCAGCTTGAGGTGGAGCTCGGTTACTCGGCAGTTCCGGCCTACCGTCGGGGCCAGGTTCCCGTGCCTTTCGAAGCAAAACTCAACTACAAACACCAGCTCGCAAGCAGGAACATGCCGGTGACGCATCTTCTGCAGTTCGATGCTGGCGTCTTTTTCTAAAAAGGGAACACACAGATGACTCATTTCTACCGTTCCCCTTTGCATCTTGGCCTCACGGGTTTGGCCCTCTTTTCTGTCCTGGGTGCGTGCGGCCAGCCCTCTGTGGACGCTGACGAAGGCACGCGTTTGGTGGCACCCACGGCACCGCAGGCGACGTTGAGTCTTGCGGGCGCGCAAGATGGGGTGTCGACCTACACAGGTGCGCTCGTCCTATGGGACGATGCCCTTGTTGATGCCGATCTCACGTCTCTTCTCAATGCCACGCGCAGGTTCAATGCTTTGCAGGTAGAGGCAGAGCGCGCGTTCAATGGATATCTGGCCAGAACCTTTCAGCCTCGGAAGGCGACCATCGAAGCCAAAGAGAAGGAACTCGAAGTGTTGCGCGTGGCCGACGATGCGTCGGTGGATGCGCGCCAAGGCGAACTTGCAGCATCTTGGTTCGACTCAGAACTGGCGTCTGTTTTGAGTCTTCCTGAAGCAGCGCAACTCGGGGACGAAGGGAAAGCTGCGACGCGTGCGCACGTTGAGGCCGTTTTTCAGAAATATTGTGAGGCGAAGGTGTGGGAGTATGGCTTCAATCCCATTCTCGCCCGCGAGACGTTCGTGAAGCGACCCACGCCCAACGCCTTGTGTGAAAGCGTCTATGCGGCGAAAGGATTTTTCACAGGCGCATCGTGTAGCGACGTGGCGGCAGGCCGCAACTACTATGCCTGCATTTGGACTGAGGGCATCGCAAAAACATCGTTCTACGCAAAACTTGGCGCCGACGCGCGCGCCCGCTTGGCGTCGACCATGGCCTCCGACACGGCGCGGCAGTATGTTTCCGGAGAAAAATCAGGTGTGGCGGCGTGTGCTTTTTCGTCCATTCGCACAAATGCCCTCACCATGGCGAAGGGGCCGACGCCTGCGGCGCGGAACCTGAAGGCTTTAAGGTGTTCCGACATCACGTCCACCCCCATCGCGCTCAAAATGGTTGCCCTCGACGCGGCCGGAGGGGAAGTCGATGTGACGACGCTCGAGACCTCGCTTGAAACGTCTACCCCGGCGGGTGTGGACGGTGTCTTTGGCCAGGGGGCGGCCTGCCTGGCAGGGTCCGACCTTTGCGTTGTGCCTGCCGCTGTTGCCGTTTCGGCGGGCAGCGTCTCTGTTCCCACTGCTGTGGCGAGTGGTTTGGAAGCACAGCGTCAACGCGCTGCGGCCTTCATGAAAGACCTTGGCGGGTGCGATGCGGCGCTGAAGTCTCCGAACGATGCGTTTTTCAACGCCGCGAGGTTGGTGAACAAGAGTGTTCAGGGTTGCCCCAAGCCCGAAGACATCTCGACGCTCCCCGACACCTTCGCGAAGCCCGATCCTCGGATTTCCCTCTTGCGCAAGGACATCGCGACGCTGAATGCAACGCTTTACGCTGACGAAGCGAACATGTGTCCAAAACAGGGACTTGACGACTGCAACAAAGGGGACACCTCTACGCAGTGCCGTCTGCGCAAGCTGACCGACGAGAAGTTCAATGCCGTTTTCAAGCCGGGCGTGTCGCAGGCCACCTTCCGCGAGTTTACCGTGCGCATTGAGGGCTCCGGAAATGCCCAGAGGGTTGTTTTGTCGTTTGGCAAAGGCGACGTGGCCGCCACGTGCCTGCAAACAGAAGGTGCTGCTCCGGTCAAAGGCTGCGGTGTGACGGCCGACCTTGCAAAGGCGGGGCTCAAGGCGTCGTTCGAACCCACCACGCGGCGCTTGGTGATGACTCTGCCCATCGACCTTGATGTCTTCTTGAATGGTTACCTTGGCAAGAACGGAGCCTTTTTGGTGTCGTCCGATGAAAAGGAAGTCGGCGGCATCCGAAAGTCTGCGGGCAAGACGCTCTGGATGGAGGTGTTTCCCTCTCAGCTCGACGGCCAGCGCCCCTACCTTTCCGGCAAAGCTTTGGTGAAGTCTGGCGACACGGAACTCGCTCAGGGTACGGTGTCGTACCTGCTTGACATGCGTTTCGATGAGACGCTGGGTGCCTTCTGCTCGGCCGTCAGAAACGCTTCTCCGTTGCTCGCAAACTGACATGGACAACGTCACACATTCTCTTCTGGGCGCTGCTTTGGCTCAGGCCGCGTGCTTGCCGGGTGTCGTGTCTGCGCTTGACCCTCGCACGGGCGGGCTCAATGAGCGGCAGGCGTCTGCCGTGCGATCGCTCTTTATGTTCACCTCGGTGCTGGCAAACAATTTTCCGGACGCCGACCTCTTGCTCGTGCCGCTCACGCCCGGCACGCTCGGCTATTTGCTGCACCACCGAGGGCACACGCACGTGTTTCTTGCGGTGCTTCCACTCGCTCTGCTTGTGGTTTTGGCCGCACTCGTGCTTCGGGCCTTCCCCGTTGTGAAAACACTGCCTGGTAGCATATGGAAAGCCGTCTTTGGGCTCGCCGTTGTGGGAGGCGTGGCGCACATTGGTGCCGACTCCATGAACTCCTATGGGGTGCATCCTTTTTGGCCCTTTTCGGGTGCGTGGAGTTACGGTGACGCGGTGTTTATCGTTGAGCCCCTTTTTTGGATCGTGCTGGGTGGTTACGTTGCCACTCGTTCGAGGTCGTTTATTGCCAGGGCACTTCCCGCTGTGCTCGTGGGGGCTGTGGTGGCCTTCGGGTTGCGCGTGGGCCTTCTGCCGTGGCCTGCGCTCACGGTGCTCGGGCTCGCGCTTTTTTGGACTCTCGTGTCGGGACTCGTGCTTTTTCGCGCCCGACCCTGGGCTCACGCCGCCTCCACGTTCTTTTGTGCGGGGGGCATTGTCGGCGCGTTTTTTGCGCTGGGGGCTGTTGCCCGAGCGCACGTGCGTGAGCAAATGAGCGAAAGAGCACCTCGCAGTGCGCTTCTCGATGTCGTTTCCGACCCTTTGCCTTCGAATCCCCTCTGCTGGAATATTTTGACCGTCGAGCGTCTGCCTGGTCAGGGCCCAAATGCGGCCCAAGGCCCTGGTGATGAAACGATTGTGACCCGCTCCGGACGCGTCGCTCTGTTTCCCGGAGTTTTTCCTTTGTCTTCGTGTCCGCGCAGGGAAGGGGAGGGTGTGGCCTTGCAGCCGTCGACGGTTGCCCCAAGCGAGGCCCTTGCCTTCGATGGAGAGGCTTCGTTTTCGCTTGGCGCCATGCGCGCGCGCGTGAATGCCGACTGCGCATTGCACGCCTGGACGCGTTTCACCCGCGTGCCGGTGTTTACTTTTTCGCCCGACGCCGCACACGACCTCCGCTACGCACGTCACCAAAAAGAAAGTTTCTCGCGGCTCGCCCTTTCTGCCGTGCCTACGGCACCTGAAAATTGCCCTCCCAACGTGCCCAACTGGACGCCTCCGCGCGCGGACATTTGGGAACGGTGAACTTTCATCCAGAGAAATGCCGGGGCGAACGTCTTACAAGGGCTCCAGACACCCGGTCGTTCCCTCACAGATCCAGGCACGGTGTGGACGCACGTCGGCGCTGGAGGAGCGTGACGCACATTTTTTGTCGACGCCAGAGCTCACCGCCACGATCGCAAGACGGTCTGTTCCAGGAACCTCGTACAGAAGGGGGCCTCCACTGTCTCCTTGGCAAATCATAGAACCCTTTTGCCCGGGAAGGGTGTTGAGCATCCCCAAATAGGGAACCCCCCCAACAACGACCTCCGGCACCCAGCCCTCCAGAACTGCACGTCCCCACATGAGGTAGATAGGCGCGTTAGAGGGTGCATTGACGAAACGTTTCCCGTATCCGGCAATGAAAAAATCTGCTCGCTTCGGCAGAGTCGCAACGGAGGCTATGGGCACAGGAACCTTTCCTGCTTTGGCTCCAAATTTCAGATCAAACGTGGCAATGTCGGAGGTCGGGTGCAGACGCACGTTGTGCAACGAACCGTAAAAATTCAGACTCGTAGGATCTTTCGCTTTTTCGAGGGCTTGGAAGGCGCCGTAGTCGGAAACAAAATAAGCGATGGCTGCACTGCCCTCCTGGTACTCGTCGACGCAGTGCTTTGCCAGAAGAAACCGCGAAGGCGAGATGAGCGTCGCAGTGCAATCGCCGTCTGCAGAAATAAGGGCCATCGACTTGCTCATGACCTCACGCAGAAGTGGGGGCGCGTTGCTGACGCCTCCCTCGGCTTTCACGATTTCAGTCTCAGCAGCGCCTTCGCTCCCTTGGTGACACCCGATGGAAAAGCCCGAAAGAATGAAAAAAGAAAAGAATTTCTTCAACATCAACCGTTCCTCTCGACACAGCTTGCGACCAAGTCGCCACGAGTCGCGTTCGGCATCTGCGTCAGATTTCTTGAGCGGATGTAATTAACCAGCGACTTTTTCCCCCCTTTACTCTCCAGCGATTCTTTCACCCCTTTTGTGTCGTACTTCATAAGCGTAGGAATTCTAGGTGCTTACCTGGGAGGCCTCATG
>JADCJN010000282.1 GCA_020247005.1 Silvanigrellales bacterium | reverse complement strand
TTTTCCGTTTCCTCATCGTTTCTTTGGTCATGCCAGGGGTGCGAAGCACCCCTGGTTCGCCATCGGTCTTTTGATTTCCAGACACGTCACTGTTTTGTGTATTGTTTTTAAGAGCTTCTGCAAGATCTGCGAGTTTAGAAAGACTTTCTTCGCATTCGGCGCTTTCAAATTCAATATTTCTTGAAGGGCTTGAAGAGTCGACAACGATTTTTTCATTGCCGGAAATTTCACTCGAGGCGTTTAAATTCACGATAATTTTCGTGTCGGTTGATTTCAGGCAGCTTTCGCCCGTTTCGCTGACACATCCAAGTGACAGGTACTTGCCTGTGATGCTGCTTCCCTTGAGTCCGCACGTGCCTTTTCCGGAGTCTTTCAGAACGAGTTTGTCATTCGCATCAGCGGTGTATCGCATCACCACGCACGCATTGGGTTCGGTGCTGAACTTGACGCAATACTTCGACTTGGCGCCTACAGACGCCGACCAAGCCTTGCCGTTGCCCGCAGTGACGAATTGTGACGAGTTGTCTTTGCTTGCGACGTCTGACATCTTTTTTGGGCCGCAGGCAGCAAAAAATGTCAGCGCAAAAGTGCCCGCCAAAAACCTGAAAATTTTCATTTGTCTTTGCCCACTTCCCACAATGAAATCCGCCTGCTCTCTGCAGGAACGAACGCGGAGGTTTCGGCGAGAGTGTGGGAAACTGAAGCGTGTGGGTGCTCTGCCTGCCGTGCGTCAGTTTTTCGCCGCGTGGAGCCCCTTTAAGGACGGGGCGGGTTCAGTCGGCAGGGTGTGAAAAGCGCGAGAGAGGACGCTTCCGAACGCGTTCCCAAATGATTTTTTGCTTCTTGTTAAATGTGTATCGCAGCACGAGATCGGCACGCGCCGATGCGACCCAGCGACGGCACGCTTTTTCGAGGTCATCGAGGGGAAGTTCGGTGGTTCGTGTCGCACCGTCGGCGAACGAGGCGGGGGCATCGTCGTGCATGGCACGCAGGCGAGAAGGAGAGAGCCCCATTTTTTCCAGATTTTCGTCGGAAACAGTGCAGTCGGCTTTGAGCTCAACGCGCACGCGGACCACTTTTGCGTCCCGCCCAGGTTCCACCGCGTGGCAAAGGACGACAACACTCCAGTTGTCGCCTTCGGCATCGCTGAAGGCTTCCTTGAAAACCGTCCAAGGGAAGTCGCGCCGTGGCAATCCGCGAAGCCAGTCGCCCCCTTGCGCATCTCGTTCAAGCTTGTCGAGCGTTTCATTCTTCCAAAACGGATTGTTCATGCGTTTTCCCCCCAGCGCGCGAGCATTTTGCGCATGCCCTCGCGGGAAATGCCAAGTGATTCTGCCGCCTTCGTTTTGTTACCGTGATGTTTCGCGAGGCTTGCCATCACGAGGAGGCGCTCTGCAGCGTCGATGACGTCCATGAGACCTTTTCCGCGGCATGTCAGGCGCAGCTCGTCGCCTTGCAGTGTGCCCGCCTCCGACTCCACACGAAGCGCGGGTGAGGCAAAGTCTGGCGAAGCTTTGGGTTGTGTTGGAATCACACCCGTGGCGCTCGAAGTTTGCCTCGAATCCGGTGTTTCCTTCGCGCCAAAGTCCACATTTGAAGCTTCCATGCCGAAGTGGGTGAGCCTCAGCACGCGTTCTCCAGCCCCGGAAACCACGAACGCGCGCTCAATTTCGTTGTGGAGCTCACGCACGTTGCCTCTCCAAGGAAGCGTTTCCAACTTCGCCAGAACTCCAGGTGCGAACGACTTTTCGAATCCTTTGGTGTACTTGTCGTTGAGGTCGTCAAGGAAATGCGACGCGAGGAGAGCGACGTCACCTTTGCGCTCACGCAGGGGCGGCAATGCCACGTGCACCACGTGAAGACGGTAGTAAAGATCTTCTCGAAACATCTTTTCCGCGATCATTCCGGGCAGGTCGCGGTGTGTCGCGCTGACGAATCGCACGTCAATGCGAATGGTGTCTTTTCCGCCCACGCGCGTGATTTCACGCTCTTGTAACGCGCGCAAGAGTTTGGCTTGTGTGGGCAAACTCATTTCGCCAATTTCGTCGAGAAAGAGCGTACCCCCTTGGGCTTGCTCTAATTTACCGGCCCGTCGGCTTACGCCCGTAGCGACGCCACTTTCGATTCCAAAGAGTTCCGCCTCCATGAGGGCTTCGGGAATGGCGGCGCAGTTGAGGGCCACAAAGGGCTTTTCTCGCCTGGGCGACAGCGCGTGAAGGCATTGCGCGACGAGTTCCTTCCCTGTTCCACTTTCCCCTTGAATATGAACATTGCTATCGAAGGGTGCGATGCTCAAGAGCATCGTTCGAAGGAGGTTCATGGGGTGTGAAATGCCCACGAGCCGCGAAAGGACGGCCTCTTCGGTAGCTGTTCCTTTTGCAAGAGCGAGCTCTGTTTCCATGCGCGCCGCAATGCGCAGGAGCCGTTCAACGGTGGCGTGTTCCTGCAAGCGCAGGGCAGCGAAGGCAAGAATGTGATCGAGGCTTCCCTCGTCGAGAGCGTCGAAAGTGTCGCGCCCGACTGGATTCAGGAGTTCGAGTGCGCCCCAAACGCGCTTTTCGCCGCCGCTTCCGACAATGGGTGCGCACACAATGGCGCGCGTGCGGTAGCCCGTCAAAGCGTCGATGTCTTTGTAGAATCGCACGTCTTCGTAGGCATCCGCGATGTTGAGAACCTCACCGGTGCGCACCACTTCGCCCACAATGCCTTTGCCGCCTTCCAACCGGAGGGGAGGTGAGAGCTCGAGGCCTGTCATGGCGAAGCCGTAAAGAACGTTCTCGGCTCGTTCATACAAGAAGATGCTTCCTCGGTCGGCTCCGATGCGGCGAATGGCCTCTTCGAGCACGAGGCGAAGAAAGGCGTCTAAAGAGCGTTCCTGGAATACAAACTCCGAGATGCGAAGGCACGATCTGAGGTCTTCCTCCAAACTTCGCGCATGCGAGCCTGCGGGGGCGGCGCGGCCTTGTCGGGAAGGGGGAGGTGTCGTCACGGATTTTGAGCTCCTCGGGCGTGCTTTCCTTGTGAACTCATCGTAACAGTTCGCCAGGAGGCAGGAGGCCCCTGAGGTGTCAGAAAACCTTGACAGGGTGCGTATTTACGATAAGACCGGCCCCATGTCTCGAACACGCCGCGAGGGCCACAAGAACCGATGAATAACAAGAACATCCAGGATGCCATTGAAACCTACGGTATCGGTGGTTGGGGGAACGGGTACTTCTCTATCTCGCCCAGGGGTTCCGTCAGCGTTCACCCCTTCGGCACAGAGGACGTCAGCGTCGATCTTGCCCGTCTTATGGAAATGGCCGTGGAGCGTCGCATTGCGACGCCCCTCATCCTTCGGTTTCCCCAGGTGCTCGACACACAGCTCACGCGCCTGCACAAGGCATTCCGCACTTCCATGGAAGAAGCGAAGTACGGGGGAGACCTCCGCTGCGTGTTCCCGTTCAAGGTGAATCAGCGCAAAGAATTCATTGATGATCTGGTGCGCAGTGGTCACAAACACGCCTATGGCCTCGAAGCCGGCACGAAGCCTGAGCTGTTCGCTGCGCTCAGCTACGACCTCCATCCCGACGCTCTGCTCGTTTGCAATGGGTTCAAAGATTCCCATTTCATTGAGCTTGCTTTCGACGCAAAGCGTATGGGCAAAAACATTATTCTTGTGATCGAGGGCACTGATGAACTGAAGTTCATCATCGAGTACGCCAAGAAAGTGGGGTTTTGTTGCGACATCGGACTTCGCGCGAAACTCTACGCGAAGGGCTCGGGGTTGTGGGAAAAGAGTTCCGGAGCCGAGAGCAAGTTTGGACTCTCGAGCGTCGAAATGATTGAAGCCTTGTGGCTGCTTGAAGAAGGCGGCTACAAAGACAACCTCGCCATGCTGCACTACCACATTGGGTCGCAAATCACCGAAATCAAGCGCGTGAAGAACGCGATGAAAGAAGCGGGGCGGGTTTACGCAAAAATCGTTAAAAGCGGTTTCAATGTGCGTTACCTGAACATTGGCGGCGGCATCGGCGTCGACTACGACGGTTCAAAAACCTCTTTCTACGCCAGTGCGAACTACACGCTCCAGGAGTTCGCAAACGACGTCATCTACATCATCAAGGAAGTCTGCGAATCGGAAAGCGTCGCGTCTCCGTGCATCGTCAGTGAAAGCGGACGCGCCGTGGCGGCATACCATGCGGTGCTCGTCACCGACGTGCGCGAAGTCGAAAAAATGGGCGGCGACATCAATGAGATTCGGGTTGAGCAAACCGATCACAAAATTGTTGGCGACCTCATGAACGTCTGCAACACGATCAACGGCAAGAATTACGTCGAGGCGTACCACGACGCCATTGAATACCGCGACGAAATGTTCACGCTGTTCTCGCTTGGGTATGTTGGACTCGAAGAACGCGCGAAAGCCGAAGTTATCTTCAACGAGGTCTGCACGAAAGCGTTGGGACATCACCGCATTGCCGGTGTTGAACTCGAGGAGTTCGAAGAACTCACGAAGTCGCGCACCGCGAAATACCTGGCGAATTTTTCCATCTTCCAGTCTATTCCGGACACCTGGAGCATTGAACAGCTCTTTCCCGTCATGCCGCTGGCTCGGCTCGACGAGCGTCGCGACCGCACGGGCGTTATTATGGACATCACCTGCGACTCCGATGGCTGTCTCGATAAGTTCGTCGACAGACGCGACGTGAAAACCTCACTCGCCCTGCATGCACCTGATTCCAATGCGCCCTACTTCATCGGTTTCTTCCTTGTCGGCGCCTACCAGGAAGCCCTCGGGAACAATCACAACCTTTTCGGTGCGGTGAACGAACTCATTGTGAACGTCACTGAAACCGGGGACGTTGAGCACGTGGAAGTTGTGAAGGGTGAGGACGTCGGAGAGATTTTGCGGGTCATGAATTACCGCGACGAAGACATCGTGGCGGGTTACGAAGGCCAGCTGAAGCGGCAACTTGCCGCAGGGCGCATCGACGTTCCCGAGTACGATCGTATATTGGCGCGTGTTCGCCAGTACTTCTACGAGTACCCGTACCTTCTCTTGAAACGTCGCCTCGAGATTATCGACTGACCAGAGACCTGCGTTTGAGTGAGCCCTTCTGGGTTCTGGTTGCTCATCTTTCTCTTGACCAGCGATGGAACTCTGCCTACCAGTTGAGACATCCCAGTGATGTGGCCGGGAAGATGTCTGAAGGAACCAAGAGAAGGAAGTGAGCCATGACAGCAGCCAACAAGAAGAAAATTCAAGAAACGACAAAGACCCCTGCCATGTCGGCTCAAGACTTGGCGGTGCTCGCGAAGCTCCTTAAGGACCGCGCCCAGAAATCTCCTAAGGCGCAAGGTCCAGGCACGATCGCCGCCTATCACCGTTAAGTTCGCACCCCTGAGAGTTTTCTCAAGCATTAACCTCGCGCGGGAAGTTTGACACTTTCCGCGCGAGGCTTTTTTCATGGAGGTATGCTCTTTGATGCTCAAAGTCTGAGTTCTCATCCGAGGTGGAGCGATGAAGATAACGTTCGTCGGGCATCAGACTTGGTTCGTGGAAGGGGCCCGTGCGAGCGTCCTGGTCGACCCGGTGTTGAGGGACCGCTTTGGCCGGACGGAAAATTCGGGTTTTCAGGTGTTTCCCCCCCGTACGGTCAATGCCTCAGAGATGCCGACCCCCTCGGCAGTCTTCATCAGCCATGAACATTCTGACCATTTCGACCCAGGGTCTCTTGCTCTGCTTGACACTCGGATTCCGGTTTACCTGGGAGCCCTTGTCATTGAGCCTGTTGCGGAGGTGATCCGACAACTGGGATTCACCGTCCACCGTGTGAACTCCGGAGAGCAGCTCGAAATCGAGGATTTGCGGGTGACGTTCTTTGCCGCCGGTTCGGCAACCGCTTATTGGGAAAGCCGCGTTTATCAAGTCTACTTCGAATCGAGCACGGCCCCCGACGACCCCTTTTTCATTGCGGTTGACGCTCTGATCTCGGAAGAGATGCAAAGTCAGATTGATGCGGGAAGGCTTGTCGCGCCCACCACCGTCGCCGTATCCAACAACTCTCAAGTGACACCCGAAGGTGTCTTCGGTTCCATGGACAATCGCCGCGTCACACCCTTCACGAACCCTAAAAAAAAGGGATTCGTTGGTCTGGGTGTCCTCGAGAGCGTTGTGCACTCGTATTTCAAGACGCATTGGAGGCCGGAGCGTATTCTCATTTGCGGTTGCGGGTTTATGAAGGATTCGGATGATTTCGGTCCGTTCCCCTTTTCTGATCAACAAGAACTTGCAGCGCTCGCGAATCGGCTCTCACTTGGTCCTGTTGCGTTCGGCCCCCTTCCGGGCGAACGTTACGAAATCAGAGCCGGTGGTGTCGCGACGTCCCGAGTCCCGTGGATCGAACTTGATGAAGCGCGCATGCAATCGCTTCGTGCGATGCGCGATCGTTTCATGGCCTCCGGACGTTCACTGAGGAAACAGGCTGTGGTCTCGACTCCAATGAGCGATTCCCAGAAACAGGATCACGTGGGCCTCATCGAGAAATCACTCAGCGACATGGTCTCCGCACTGATGATGAGCAAGCTTGGAAGGCACCTCACTTCGCGGTCTGCCGGAAACGACGAGGCCAACGCCTCTTCGCCTCTTGTTGTGCGGCTTTTGGACGGGCCTGGCGGGGAAGCGTTGCAGTGGGCATTCGACGCGCGCGCCTCGGGCTTCCGGCGCGACAAAACGGAAGCTCAGAGCTTGCTCGAACGTTTTCCTTTCGGAGTCGAACTCTGGTTTGTCGATTTCATCGCCATCCTGCAGGGCGAAATTCAAGTCTGGGACATCGCGGGCACCGCGCTTGAGTCTTGGTACGCATGCGATGAGTTCGAGGGTCCGGTGCCTTTTTTTTATAGCTATTTTGGTGAAAACACGTCTGTCGAACTCGCTCGAAAAGTCTATTTCCGAAGGCTCGCGTCGGGAGAAACGCCATGAAGGCAACGTCTCTTGGCCATCTCGGGTGGCACCTTTCCGATGGAACGACTGCTCTCCTCGTGAATCCGGTGCTGGAAGGTTCGTTCGGATCGACTCACGATCATCGTTTTTTTCTCTTCCCGAGGCGCACAATCGATTTCGCTGAAATGGGTCACGTCGATGGTATCGTGCTCACGAACGAACACATTCAAAATTTTCATCCCCCCTCCCTGGCATTGATGCCTAGGAGCGTTCCGATTTTCATCGGATGCGAAACTCCGCCGTTTCTCAGGCAGATATTGCTTGACCTTGGGTTCACGGTCGAGAGGCTCGGGCATGGCGTAAGTCGAGTCGTAGGAACAATTGAGTTTTCGCTTTTTCGGGGAGCATCCAGCACCCTTGCAATGGATGGGACGGTTCACTCTCTCCTGGCGACGTCGACGCAGACGAATGCGACCTTGGCCATTCAATCCGAATGTCAGATCCACCCCGATCTTGTGACGCAAGCCACGGCTCCGGGCAGGAAGCTCAAAGCCTTCGTTGCGACCTATAATTTTCAATTGAGGCGAAACGGAACACTCGGATTTCTCTCGAATGCGTTTCCGTTGCCCGACGAGTCGGCGTCTGGATTCGTAGGAATCGAAGTGCTCAATGGCATTTTGAATGAGGTGTCTGAACACTTCGGAGTTGTGGAGGCCGTGATTCTCGCAGGCAATGGTTACACGACGGACATGGATGGCCAACCCATGTTTCGTTGGGACAATCAGACCCTCGCAGGCATCGCGAACAGGTTGAGTCTTTGGAGCCGTGTTTTTGCACCACTCCCCTCCGATACCATTCATCTCGATGGCTCACGCGTTCAATTTGAGAGCGGCGCCGCCTCGTGGATCCGACTTGAAGCTCTGTGTCAGGAAGGGCCGCAGTCCAAAATTCCTGACGAAGGAAGTGAAGTTGAGACTGCGTGTGTAAAGAGTGCCTTTCCTGCCCTCTCGTACGAGCGGGAGAACGAGTTTCTCGGACATGAATTGAAAGTCGCACTGTCCTTGCTTCGCAAAGCATTGTTGTTGTCAGAACTGGGCGAAGAGCTGTTGCGAGTTTCCAGTTATCTGGAAGGCCCCCTTGGTCCAAAGCGCTTGGTCTTGCGGTTGCGCCGAGAGGGTCGGAATGCTGAGCCACTGCTCTTGGCCCTCGATCTTTCTCGGGGTGAGTTCGTCGAGGTGCCGTCTTCGGAAGACGCGACGCTGATGCGTCGGTATCCCTTCGGTCTTGACCTTCCGCTCTCCGACCTCGAAGGCTTGCTCAGGGGAGCCATTCAGTTCTGGGAACTTGCGACCCTTGGCGTCGTGCGGCAGTGGTACGTCTGCGACCGTATGAAAAGTCCGGTTTGTTTCATGCTCACGTATTTCTCAGAACGGCTTCATCCTGCGCTCGCTGAATCCACCTATCGTTCCAGTCTGACACTTCGCGGATTGACATGAGCGACAGCGGACAAGGCGGGCAAGGTGGACGGGCCGGACCTCTTCACGCGGTGGTGCGCTTCCTGACGCCCGATGAGGAGGCCGCGCGACAATTGGCCGCAACCGCGATTGCGAGGAAGTTCGAACGCAGCACCCGCGGCACGATGCCAGTTCGACAATTGAGCCTAGAACCCCTTCGCCAGACCATAAAGAGCCAAGTTTATGCCGTGGCGTTCGATACGCAAGTCGAGTGTGTTTTGAAAATGCACAAGCACCGAGTGAATTTCATCGACGAGGCTTTCGCATATGAGCTCCTCAAAGGACCGGGGGTCGGAACCGTCATCAAAAGGTATGACAGGAGCAAAGCTTTCGTGTTTGCTTTCGAGACAGCCCGTGCTGCCCCGTTTGGAGCCGAGGCACTGAACCGATTCGTCGTCACACTCGCCCGGCTCCACGCGTCGGCCTGCGCGCGCATCCGGGAATTTGGTTTAGTCGATCTCTGTCACATTCAGTTTCAGAAAGAACGAGAAGGGCTCCAAGGTTCCCAACACGGATGTGATTTCTTAGAAGCCTATGTTTCGGCCAGAGCGCAGCCTGAGGTGAGCATGCGAGTGGGAGATTTGAAACCAGAGCATATTTTCGAGGTACATGGTGATTTTCGAATTGTTGATCTTGAAACGGCGAAGATCGGCGCCCCAGAGCACTTTGATCTCTTGTCGCTCCCTTTTCTCGTAGAAAAGGGGCGCTGGACTTTGCGGCAAGTGAAAAACTGCGTTGATCTGTACGCCAGGACTCGGCAAGAATACGGCGAAAAGTGCGGTGAAAAATACGTATCGTCTGGCGCGCTGTGGAACGAACTTAGCCTTTACTCGCGGGCACTTTTTGGTGTGAAAATAGACGAAGCATGGCAGGTGGCACGCGTATGAAGTGGATGGAAGCGCTGGCCGTGTCCTTCGCACCCCACAGGAAAGGGGCGGACGGCAACCGTCCACGGGACATGTGGCATGTTGATGCCCAAGACGCTCATGGTACCCCCCTTTTAGGCGCGTCTGCGGGGCAGGTCGACTCTCCTGAGGGCTCTTTGGACGCCTCTCCCCTCGTTTACTTCGGTCGCCACGACACCGGGTTCGTGGTGGCCCAGTTCCTCATCGACGCCGTCGCATTCGCTTCAGAGCTGGGTTTGTTTTACGTCCTCGGAAAGCTCGCCTCCAGCAGCGATGTCCCTCCGCTCACTGACGCATTCCTCCTTGTCGCCCTGGTTGCTCTCCGGTGGTTTGCCGTGGGCGTCTCGAACGCGATTCAGATCAAGTTCGAAATGAGAGTGGCACGTCGGCTCGCAGGGCTTCTCGTGCGCCGATCGTGGATGCCGGGCGAAAGGTCCAGGAATATGGTCCTTGCCTCTCGGAGCATCCCGTATGTGCTCGATGGACTCTCCTTTGTTCACCAGCCCCTTTTCACTATCGCTGCAGCGCTCGGGTGCTTCGCTTTTCTATTTTACAACTACGGGTTCACTGCCATACCGGCTTTCGCGACCCTGGCGCTGTTCATTCCCCTGTCGATTTTCCTCACGAGGAAGTCCAACGAAGCGTTCAAGCGTGTGCTCGATTCGTCGGAGAGCAGGCTCGCTCTTACGTCCAAATGGCTCGAGGTGTGGCGGTCGGCGCGGAATTGGGAAGAGTCGGGTCGACTGGACGAGATCATCGGGCTGGCTCGCATCGAGGCAGGGCAGCGGAACGCGGATTCGTTGTGGAGAGGGTTGGAGACATACGTTTCAACCTTTGGCCGCGTCGTTCCGTTTCTCGCGTTCGCAGTGTTTCAGTTGCTTTGGAATGGCTCGGTCTCGGCGGCGACCCCCATTGTTCTTATCACCATTCCCATGTTGCGTTTCGTTCTTGGTTTTTCGCGAGCATTTGCGAGTTATGCAGCGTTGGGTCGAGTTCTCGCCGAAACGAGGGGAGCCCTGCGCCAGCCCAAGAGAACATCCGAGCAAGCCCCAGAGTCCATCGTGGCCCAAGAACATTGGGAGGTCTTTTCAGGCACTGTTCTGGAAAACATCGGCGGCCACACAGAGGATTCCAACTGGATTTTGGCCTCGCTCAATCTGCATCAGGAATTGTCGCGGTTCTTCCAAAATCAGGTCGCATGCCTCGCAAACGGCTCACAAGACGTGTCCCAGGGACAACGGACACGTCTCCTTCTCGCGAGAGCTCTCAATCTCTCGCTCGCTCACGGAGTGCCTCTTGTCGTCGACCTTTCATTCACCTCGTTGGACAGCCTCAACGCAAGAAAGGTGCGTGCACTTTTAGCTGCCGCGTCCGCGAGGACACCGATCTCGCTCTCACCCCGCTCTGAGAGCGAACTCGCAACGCAGGAAGACGTGCACCGGTTTCCCGAGTTCATTGCCGAGGAAGGCAGTCTGGAAAGGAAGCACGGCCTCAGCAGCAGCTTAGGGTTGCCCCATGAGCGGCAGCCCGACACACCTCCGGAACGGGGAGTCATTCCACACGCAAATAAATCCCCATTAGCCTCGAAATCGGCCGCTGCTCTTCTCTTGAGGTGGACCCTGCCTTGGATGCCTGCCTTTTGTTTGGCGGCGGTCGGTTTGGCCGCCATTGGGGTGGAGTGGTCGAACGATGTCGCAACGCAAGGTCTGACGGTCGGGTTGGTTTCTGTGTTGGCCATAGCTTGGGTTGTTTCCATAGGATTCGCACTGGAACGAGGCGTGAGAAACCACGCCAATGCTTGTCTCGACAAATTCTTGCGTGGGGCCGATCATTCTCAAAGGGAAGATTCGTTTCAAAGAGCTTCACGCGACTATCAAACCACGGTCGAGCGCATTGCCTGGTACATGCACGATATCGGCTGGATCTCATCCCTGCTCACTGTCGCGGGTGTTGGACTCCTCGTCTCGTCCCCGGTGTGGGGGCTTTGTTCCCTTATTCTCTTTGGAATGGCCCTTGGAGGTGTCTGGAAGCTGTTTATCGACCTCGTCGTTGAAACGCGTCGCAGGACGGTGTTGGGTTTCAACGCCTTTCTCAGCGCGCTCGAGTCGGCGTTTTTCATCTCGCTCTGCGGGGTTCGCGAAGGTTCTTATCTCTTTCGAGTCAAGGCCAGCAGGGTCGAAAGTGGTTTCACGGAACTGGTGCGCACAAGAGGACAGGCCTTGTCGGTAAAGTCCGCCATGGCTAACTTCGCATCAATGTCTATCGCATTTCTTTACCTGGGGGCGTTGGTACTTCTCTACCAAGGATCCGTGCCAAGAGCGTGGATAGCTGGGCTCATTGTCGCTCTGGCGAGTCTCGACGGAGAACTTTTGCGATTTTTCCTTGCTTTGTCGGGGCTCGAGGGTCAGCGCGTGTCACTCGAGAGGTTAGAGGTCTCACCCGCACCCGACACCAAGCAAGAGCAGAGCAGCGCTGTGCTTGCCATCGGTTCGTCGATTCGTGTGCGGGCAAGTGGCGACGCCTTGCCTGGAATGTCGGTGCGCGAAATGGCCTTTCCGCTTTCCTCGGTCGTACAGATCACCGGCCGTTCTGGTGTCGGTAAGTCTCGTTACTTGATGTGGATTTCAGCCTCCTCCGTTGGACATTCTCTGTACTTCGGCCGGGGCGCTCCCACTGAGCTGGAATGGCTTTGCCCCGAAACGGGAGTGTCTTCCGACAATGCGGACGCCTTTGGCCGTTACGTGAGACGGAAAATCGAACAAGGCGCTCGCTTCATTGTGCTCGACGAAGCTCTGACGAGCTTCTCTGAAGCGTCGGCCCTCGCCCTTTTGGAAGGACTCGCCGACAAGGTGTCCCACTGTGGGTCAACAGTCGTCGTCGTCGATCATCGTCTCGTGCTTCCTGTTCGCATCCACCTTGAACCAACCGCAACCGTTTAGTTGAGGACTGGAATGATTCGCTTGCACCTCATCAGATACCCCCGTGCCGCGGTTTCGTACGCAAACGGCTTTTCGAGTGACTTTCAATCCCTCGTCGATGGCGCGCAAGGGCAACTTCTTGTTTTTGGAGCGCCCAGTCATGAGCGCGCGCAGGAATTCCTCCATCGCGTCGACTGGAAGAAAGGCGTCGCTCTTTCCTTCGACGACTTGCTCGAGGATTTCGACCGCGGTCGAACGAAAATCAGTTATGAATTTCTTTCCGATCCGCTCCGCGTTGAAGAGTCCTCGGAAAGCATCGCTACATTTTCGCTTCGAATGAAGCTCTGGCTTCGGAAACTCGAGGAATCGCACACTGTCGATGTGTCGGTCGTCCTGCTCGTGGGTGGGGGCGCTATTGAGATGCTCATGGCGACGCTCGTCGGTTTGCCCATAGAGAGCTTAAATTATAGGCTTTTCGATCTTAAGCCGTTTCATGCGCATGTGTGGTTTGGCGAACGCATCCAAGGCGATCGTTTCGCCTGGTGTTTGAAAGCGGCAAATGCACCTCTTTCAGCGCTTCCCGACGACAAGCACCCTGCTAGGCACCTTTCGTTGGTGTCCAGTTCCTCTGACGAGGAGCGATGATGGCTGGCTCTCCTTGGCCGCGGCTCTTCCTGGGTGACAGGGGGTTCTTGGCTCGGTATGGATCCCAGCTTGGTGTCGAACAGATAGAGAGCCTCATGAAGCGCGCTCGTGCAGCCGGAATCCCGGGGGTTTCAGCGGGTGACGAAGCGTGTGTGGAGGCGTATCTGCGGATGATTGTCAAGGAAGGTCCGTCTCCGCTCTGATACCACAGCTCCGCGCTTTTGAAGTTTGGTTCGGGGGGGAGACGCTGCAACGGCCATGCGATGCGCATTAAAGTCCGCCGTCGAGGCCTCAGGCGATTTGGCGAAGTCGCTTTTAAGCGACCCTTTCGTTGGCCCTGAATTCTTGGGGACAAATGGCCTTCACTTGCCGGGCTTCGCATTTCCACCTGTCGCCTCTGATTTCGTGATTGATGAATCACAGTGCGAGCTCGACGCATCGCTCATTTTGCGATTGCGACCCTGCCTTGTTTCCCTCGGAGGAGACTGGCTCGACACGTGTTTGGCGCTCGGTGACTGGAAAACGGTGGCCGACACCGTCGAGAGGTACGCGGGTGTGTGCAAAAGGGCGAACGCGGATCTTGTGGTGTTCAGTTACTTTGCCCCTTTGTTTCTCTCAACTCCGCGCGTGGAAGCTCTTAAGACAGCGGGAGTCCGCGGGTGGATGCTG
>JADCJN010000281.1 GCA_020247005.1 Silvanigrellales bacterium | reverse complement strand
CGCCGAGAAGCACGGCGACACTTTGAAGCGCAAAATGACGACGAAAGACCAAAGGCTCGAGGCCATTGAGTCGTTGGAAGGCATGGAGCCTCAGGTTGCTCTTCCGCAGCTGCTCAAACGCTATGAAATCGTCATTGAGCAAAGCATTCAAGACAACCGAGAAAAAGAGATGGTGGAAGAGATCTTTCTTCGCCACAAGGATGCCGCGAAACCTCTTGTGCGCGAAGCTCTCCGAACCATGGCACGCGTGTCGTGGCCCATCCGCATTGCCGAAAAAATGTTCCCCCGCGAAGAGTACGTGCAGCTTTTGTTCGCGAGTCTCAACATGGACGTCGCACTGTTCGACGAATCCGTGCAGGAACGCAATGCCGAAATTCTTCTGGCGCTCAAAGAAATCGACGACCCCGGAGTGGTCGATCGCGCTTCGCGCCTTGTTCGCAGCCGCGACGAGCATGTGCGCATGGCAGCCATCGAATGCCTCGAGGCCCACGCCGCCACCTCGGGCGATGCGAAGACGATTCTTCTCGAGCTCTTGAAAGAAACTCCGAGCGATGCGAATTCGCGTCTTCTTGGGCTCGTTCGCAGCGTCGCCGAGCGCCACGCCTGGATCTGAGGGTCCCCCTGATGTCACTCCTTCCTGCACAACCTGCTCAATCAGGAAATGTCGATGCCTTTCGCAGCCCCTTTCTTTCGGGGTTGTCGCACCTTGCGCTTGTTGTTGACGACGTTGCGAAGGCACACTGGTTTTTTGAAACCGTGCTGGGGTGTGACGTTCAAATTTGGCGAGAGACGCAGTTGCTTGTTCACATTGGCGAAGACCTTCTTGTTGCGAAACTGTCGAAAGATGCCGTCGACTCCGAGCGTCAGCGTGGGCCTTTTGGACGCCAAACTCTCGACCATTATGGCTTCATGGCGAAAAGTCCGGAGCTCGTGGATGCCCTCGCCGAAAGGCTTCAGGCGCACGGGATTGCCATTGTGAAAGGTCCCTACGATCGCTCCGACGGGCGCGCGGTTTATTTCCGCGACCCCTTCGGAAATCTGGTGGAGTATTTGTATTACGCGCCGGTGCGCGCAGGTGTGTGAAGCGTGCCTTCACAGCGGTTCGACCTGCACAACGTTGGACGCCCCTGGGTGACCCCTGGTATGGGGTCGAGTTCGAGTCAACATTGAGTTGGCACGCACTGCTTAGGATGGTTCATACATGGACGGCTCCGTTCTTATTGTCGTCATCGCGCTCGTCACCACGTTGCTTTCCGCGCTCACGGTGACGGCCGTCGTTCTTTTCGCGCCGCCTTCCTCCCTCCCCAAGGGAGAGCCCGCGGTTCTTTCCGTGCGTGATTCTTCGCACGATGTCGCAAAGCCCCAGGTTGCTTTGCAGCCCCCGGTCGCCCCGCAGCGTGCGTGGTTTCTGCGTTTGAGCGATGGTCTGCAACGCACACGCGTTCAAATGGTGCGCTCTCTCGACGAGTTTTTTCTCTCGAAGGAGGCCCGTGCCACGCGCGAGGAAACCTTGGAGCGCCTGTTTGAAGTGCTTGTTTCGGCCGACGTCGGCGTGGCCACGTCGGAGCGGCTTGTGTCTTCCGTGAAGACTCGTTTGCGGGGAGACGAGCAGGCTTCACCGGAGGCTTTGAAGTCGGCTCTGCGGAGTGCTGTACTGACCCTTCTGGAAACGCCCGCGGTGCTCGGCACGGCTGCCTTCCCTCAGGCCACTCTGGAGGCGCCCACCGCTCCGTGTCACGTTGTGATGCTGGTGGGAGTCAATGGTGTGGGCAAAACGACAACCACGGGCAAGTTGGCCTTCAAGGTGGCAGGTCGAGGCCTGGGTGCCGTGGTCGGCGCGGCCGACACGTTCCGGGCGGCGGCCGTCGAGCAACTGGCGGTGTGGGCGCAGCGTTCGGGTGCGTCGCTCGTTCGGCTCAAAGAGGGGTCCGATCCGGCCAGTGTGGCCTTTGAAACCGTGCGACTCGCCAAAGCCGAAGGCAAACAGGTGGCCTTCGTCGACACCGCAGGAAGACTCCATAACCGAAATGACCTCATGCAAGAACTCGCGAAAATAAAGCGGGTGATGGGCAAAGAAATTGCCGAAGCTCCGCACGAGGTGCTGCTCGTTGTCGACGCGACAACAGGCCAAAACGCTCTTCAGCAGGCCCGCGTCTTTCGTGAAATTGCGGGTGTCACGGGTGTGGTGCTCACAAAACTCGATGGCACTGCGAAGGGCGGCATTGCCTTGGCCATCGTGTCGGAACTCGGGCTGCCTATTCGTTACATCGGCGTCGGAGAAAGCGTAGAAGACCTTGAAGTCTTCAATGCGGGCGAGTTCGTCGAGGCTTTGTTCGCATAATCATCAAAGAGCGAGGTCAAGGGGTTCCGCAGTGGTGTCGAGCGAGAAGTGCCACCATTCGCCGTCGTAGGGCTTGAGCCCCGTTTCGATCATGACGTCGCGCAGATCCTTGCGCGCAGCCTTCTGCTCGGCCGTGAGCCCTGATGCGGCATAGTTCGAGCGCGCCGTGAACTCGTCGTAGCCTGACCCCATATCAATCCGCTGACCGGAGACGTCTCTCATGGTCACGTCGATAGCGATTCCACCATTGTGGCCCCCGAAACGCGGGGGCCTGGGCTGGGCCACCCACATTGGGTCTTTGACGAGGTCGGCCATGCGCTGCTGCACGTAAACCGGCCGGTAGCAGTCGAGCAGGACGAGCTTGTGCCCAGGCCGCTTCCTGTCGAGCTTGATTGCGGCGTTCTGCACGAGGCCGGCGAGCTTCGGATGAACGTAACAGCGGTCCTTCCCGTAGAGTGGCTCATTGATGAGGCACTTGGAGCCGGTGCAAAAGATCTGGTTCGTGGCGTATTGGGATTCGACGGAGATCTTGCTGTTGGGCATGACCCGCGTGACCTTACCGAAGTAGGCGGTGTCGGCAATCTCCACGCTCGCGGCCGGAACCCAACCGCGGAACGAATCGGCAACTCCAGGAGCACAAGGCTTCTTGTTCACCGTATAGACCCTGTAGAAGCCCGACTGGTACTTCGCCACCAGCACGCGACCTGCCGGCAAGGTGCAGTATGTTCTTCCGTTTCCGGCCTCCGAGGTCAACGGCGCCGAAACCGTGAGTGTGCCTTCGATCTGGCGCCCGTCGGGTGTCCCCACCACCGCCGTCCCGTGGGAGTCGGCATCGTCGACATGAAACTCGCGGCTTGAGCAGGAAACGAGTGAAAGGAAGGCGATGATGACCAACGGCCGTGAGAACCTCGATTCCATGCAGACTCCCTGCAAAAAAATTTCACGCGGCGGGATGTTCCGTCCGTTCATCATTGTAACGAACCTTGCCAGGGCTGACAGGAGCGAAAAAATTCATTCTCTCTGCAATGAGCGACTCCCGCAGCACCCATCATCCGCAGCCCTTTCTTCCAGGCCTCACGACGGACCTTGAATGAAACGAGGAGAGTTCAGCTTTCTGAGCGCCAGCAGAAAGCTTCTGTCGCTTTCAACGACAAACGCGACGTTCTGAAAGAGGGCGTCGACGCGAGAGTCGGCGCCGACGGTGCTCGAATGAAACAGGTCAGGCAGGGCCTCCAAGGCGCGCAACTGCGTGACAATGCGGCGCACACTGGGGCGTGTGGCACCCAGGCCAATTTTTGCACTGAGGTCGCAAAATTCGGCGACACGGGCATCCAGGGGCTCTTCAATGCGGGTGGGCGCGTGAAGGCGGATTTCTGCGCATGCTACGTTGGGGTCGACCCCGTTGTCGCGGCTTGAAAGGCCATTGGAAAGAACAATGCGCACGCGTTCAGGAACCAGCGACGCACCGGGAGTCACGAGCACGAGCGCCTCACAGGTGACAGCCTCTTCAAGGCCTCGCTGGAAGCGTAAGCACCTTTTTGCAGGGGAAGGCAAGAGAGCTTCCCCGAGCGCAAGAGCGATGTCGGGAGCGTCGACAAAGGCGTCCTGCGGACGCGCGCCGAAAAACACGCGGTGCCAAAGGAGGTCGACGGTAGACAGGTAAGGCAAAGAGGCAAGGTAACGGGTCTGTTCCGTGGGCTCTGCCGTTCCTTGTGCAAGAAGCGCCGCAGGGCGCAGGGCTTCGCCGTCGTCGGCGAGCACCTCGCACATGGCGGCGGCGGGCGCGAGTCCGGCCAGCGTGCAAAGTTCCTGCAGGGCCTCGGTGTGCCCAGTGCGCGCCAAAAGCCCGCCGGAGTGGGCCCGCACGGGAAAAACGTGGCCAGGGCTCAAAAAGTCGGAAGCGGTCGCTTTGGGTTCCGCCATCAGGCGGATGGTGACCGCACGGTCGTGCGCGGAAATGCCACTCGTAATGTTCTCTCGAGCGTCCACCGCAAGCGTGAAACCCGTGTGAGCGAAATCGCCCGGAGTTCTGGGCGCAACCGCAAATCCAAGGGTGTCGGCGAGTTCGTGCCCCACGCTCACGCACAGCAAACCGCGCGCGTGACGCAGTGCGGCGTTCACGTTGGCGGTGGTTGCGAAGGCCGCATGGAAGACGAGGTCGGCCTCGTTCTCTCGCCGCCCATCGTCGCCCACCAGCACGGCGCGGCCCGCTCGAAAGGCTTCGACTCCCGCACGGACCCGTTGGCAGAGGGCCTCGAGTTCGGCTTCAACTGCCGTCTCGCCTCCCGTCCAGGGCGCGGTGTGGGGCGAGGGAGACAATGGGGAGGGCACGACCTTGGACGGAGCGACCATACGGCGGTCATCCTTTTTCTAGCGGGCAAAGGCACAGGGGGGGGGACGAAGTGCGCCTGGCAAGCGCGCAAACTCTGCGCCTAGAGGTATCGCCTCCCCCAAGGGATGTAAAGATTCCGCGCAGGGGTGCCGACACCCCCTGGGCGCACAGGGCGTGTGGCGGGCATTGAGGCAACGGGGAGGGCGCTCTTTGGAGAACAACCTAGAGAACAGCCAAAAAGGCCAGACGGCAAAACCGCCAGGCAAAAGGTCTGCTCTCGGCGTGGGTGCGGCCCTTCTGGGGGCAGCGGGCATTTTTAGCCTGGGGTATTTCACAGGTGCGCGCTCTGGAGTGCAGACGTCCCCCAGTGCGACTCACCCAACGTCCGCAGGGGCGCCCGACCAGGTTGTTCCGGCCTCCGTTCCCGAAGCCGCCTCGGGCCCCGAGGGAGGTGCCGTGTCTGCGGCAAAAACGGAACTCAACCCCGTTTCCTTGCGTAAAGAAGAAGACCTCGTTCTTCCGGCAAATGCCCAAGCACCCGAGATGGATGAAAAACCCGTTCGCCTTTCGGCGGAGGGAGGGACCACAAAACCCTTCGATGTGCAGGATCCGAGCAGTTTGGCACTCGGACGCCGCAGCCTGGATGACTACAAGCACCTCGACGAAAAGTCGTTTCTCGACATGCACGGACTCGAAGATAACAAGCGCTACCGTCAGTCGGTTTTGCTGCTCAAACAGCACCTCATTGGAACACAAAAAGAGAAATTCAATGCCGTGAAGGCTTGTGAACGTCTGTCCGCGCAATCCAACATTCTTGAACGGGCACCCACCGTCGACGATCTGGGCTGCGCCTACTGGCGCGTGCTTCAGCTCGCCAAGAAAGAGGGCAAGGGTGCGGAAGTCAAAAAGGCATCTCGTAAGAAAGGAGGCATGAGTGCCGCACTCGCCCGGGTGAAACGCACGCGTGTCCGAAATGCCAGTGACTGGAAAGCGTTCGAAGGGGCTCCCTATTACGCCTCTCTTTCGGCACTCGATTTCCGCTCTTTGCTGGAAGCGCGTCGCACCGTGGACATCGCGCTCAAGGGCCCCCTTGCGGGCGACCCGCAGTGCCGAAGCGCCAATGGCCGTGCGGCACTCGTGCGCAACCTCGAAGATTTTCTACCGCAAAAAGAAGCTTTCGAGCTCATGACCAAGGTCACAGCCACGCTTTTCACCTGTTTGCCTCCTTCAGAGGAAGCCTTCGAAATTGTGCACATGCGCATGGGCCTTTTGAACCTCGAGCGCTCGCGCTTCAATGAAGCCGCCACTCACCTCGAACTCGCGCTCCAGACGGAAGACCCTACGGAAGAGCACCGCGGTCTGTTTTGGCGTGGATTCGTGGAGTCGCTCCAATACGTGAAGAATGGCAACGTCACAAAACACGAAAACTCCTATTGGGAAAAGCTCATCGCAGAATTCCCTTTAACGCTGCACGCGCTCGTGGCCGACGAAATTCTGGGCCGCGAACCCTACGATCGCATTTCAAAACGGCCCACTCCTTCGGTGTCTCATTATGCGGGACGCAAATGGGACAGGTACAACACGTCGATGTTTATCACAGGGCTCCTTATTGCCAGGCAGGAAAAAGGGGCCATGGAACGTTGGTCGCGTTACCTCACAGACAATGTGAAGGCCGTGGACTTCGAGTCGGGGCTTTTTCTTGCGCTTGCCCACCTCCATGCGGGCAACACGCGCTCGGGCATTCTCACTGTCTTCACCGTTCTGCGCGACTTCGGGGGCGACAAACTGACGCCGAAGGTTCTCGAACTTCTCTACCCCCTTCGGTATCATGCCGAGGTCATCAAGCATTCCCGCAACGTGGATGCGGCGCTCGTCATGTCGCTCATCCGCCAGGAGTCGAGTTTCAATTTGCGCGCCACAAGCCCCGTGGGCGCTCGTGGACTCATGCAAGTCATGCCGGCTACGGCGCGCAGCCTTGCGCGAGGAAAGCCACTGAACTTGTACGACCCTGCCCAGAATATTCAAATTGGGACCCGTTACCTTGGCAGGCTTCTCGGTGCCCACGACGACAACTACGTTTTCACTCTTGCAAGCTACAACGCCGGGCCCAGGCCCGTGAACAGGTGGCGTGGTCGGTATGATGACAGTATTCCGCTCCTGTTCTCTGACCTCATTCCCTACCCAGAAACACGCAACTACGTTTCGGGACTGCTGCGCAACATGCATTGGTACCGTGAGCTGTTGAACCACGTGGCCCACGCGAAAGAAGACGGCCTTCAGCCCTGGACAGCAAAAACAGTGGCGCCTCGCCCGCTCATGTTCGGCTTGGACGAAAAGTCCTCAGGCATCGCGCTTGCTGTGGATGCAAAACTTCTTGAGAAAGTGGAAGACGCCACGGGAAGTGGCCCAGTCACCGACTGACACCCCTCCTGACACCTCCTGACACAGACGGGTCAAGGGATCAGGATGAAGTACGTAAGGTCGGAACTCGGCGCACCTGCCCCGTTCGTTTTTCTGGCGATGCAAACCCCTGTGGCAGGTGCCGCTCCCGCCAACGTTCCCGAGGCGGGACTGGGCGACACATAGGCGAAAGGCGCACCTCCGGCACCCACGGCAAGCCCTTTCGCGGTGTCTTGGCAGTAGCGCACAGGGTTCGACGGGCTCACTTCTGTGTTTCCTTTTGCAAAGCGCAAGCCCTGGCCTTCGCGCACCAGAGTGGTGGCAGTCCCACCTCCCGATGCCGTGGTTGCGCGCACGTAGGTGACGCAGAGGGAGTCTTTGGGGTCCTGGCGAACAATGACCACGGGCGTGATGGGGTGGTAGCCCACATCCACCTGCACGGAAGTCCCGGTGCTCGACGTCACCGTTTGGAAGCGTGGGCCACAGGGAGTGCTCGAGCCGTTCCATCCGCTGGGAGGTGTGGTTTGGTTGGAAGGAAAGGGTTCCCCATTGGGTGAGTCCGTCGTTCCACCTGAGGTTCCTGTGCCCGTGCCTGTGCCCGTGCCTGTGCCCGTGCCTG
>JADCJN010000280.1 GCA_020247005.1 Silvanigrellales bacterium | reverse complement strand
TTTACGAAGAATGCGTTTGGCGTTCCACGCGCCTCGACATCATTCATGAGCTCGGGCGCTTTCCGCAGCCTCGCATCTTCGAGTTCCTCATGCGTGTGGCAGCGGAAGAATCCGACATCCCTTTTTCCGAGGCCGCTGTCCGGGCTTTGGGAAGAAGCGGTGCTCTGCTCGCCTCGCGCTTTCTCGCACAATTTTTTGAAACCTGCACCGCGCCCTTGAAACCCACGGTGGTGGTGGCCCTGGGACGGCTTGGCGAGCGAAGTCTCGTGCCCGCCTTTCGCGATCTTCTTCCCAAAGCCATTGCCGAAGGCCAGGGGCTTTTGGCCAGGAACACGCTTCTGACGCTTGCGCATTTGAAGGCGACGGCCGCCATCCCCTTCCTTCGTGACATGGCAGCAGGGGCAAGCGATCCTGAAATCGCCTTGTCGGCTCTTCTTGCCCTGGGGAAAGTGTCGAGCGACCCCGCTTGGTTCGACGCCCACGAAGGGCGTTTCATTGCCGACCTGTACCGTCACCAAGTGTTCGACACCGCCCGCGCCCAAGTGCGCATGCGCGCGCAGTGGAAACTCGAAGACTACCTCGCGAAACTCTTCGCGGCGCAAGAGGGTGACGCGAAACAGGGCAATGGTTCCGACCTTGATTCTTTGCTCGCCTCGGAGCTCGCCTCGGAGCTCGCGACGTTTGAAAGTGCCGATGTCCTCGCGGGACTCGACATGTTCCCGGAGCGCCGTCACTTTGCGCAAGCTTGCCTCGCCATTCGAAACGGACTTGAGTCGGACGTCGCACCCAAGGCATTCGAAAGCCTTGTTCGCCAAACCGTCGCTTTGGCAAAACAAAGTGGCGCGGTCGCCGAGGACCTTTCTTCCCCTTCATCTCCTTTTTCTGAGATTCCTACCGCACCCCTTCACCGGGAAGAAAAGCTCGCGCTTTTGCATAGTGTCGCCGCTCACCGCAGCCCGGCGCTTCGCAGCCTTCTCTTTTCTTTGAAGCCTGTGGTGCCCCAAGAAGACCCCTTGTTGTGGGAGCATTGGCTCGACACACTTGTGTTGTCGCTGCCCGACGCGCTCGCCGAGTGTGAGGGGCTCTTGCAAAGAGGCGATGTTCCCTTTCCGGAAGGTGACTCTTGTGAGCCTGGCACGTCGTGCGGCACTGCGTTTATCAACGCTGTTGTCAATGCCGCCCTCATTTCCTCTTCGGTTCCTAAGAAACAAAAAGCTGCACATAAACTTTTGGACAGGCTTCTGGACAAAATTCTAGACAAATTAGAGGGCAAAGTTGAAAGCAAAGTTCCGGTCGCTGGAGCAAAGGCGCCCCACAAACGCGGCACTGACGAACTTCTGAATCGCGTCTTGCGTGGATTCGGGCAGCTTCGCAGTTCCACGCCAAAAATTCTGGCCTTGGCAAACGCACACATTGAAGATCCGGCGCACGCGGCCTCGTGTCTCTTCTTTTTGGAACGCGCGGGCGGAACTGCCATTCTGGATGCTGTATCGCCCCTTTTGGCGACGCTAAAACATGCAGACCCTTTGGCAAGAAACATCTTCAAGACACTGGCAGCGTGCCCTGTCGGCATTCCGGAGTCGCACGCTGTTTTCGACAAGGTCGACGCCTTCCTCGACGCTGCCCTTTCGCAGAACAATGCTCCTTTGGCCGCAGCCCTCCTTTCTTTTTTGGGCAAGTTTCCTTGCACTCGCGCCACCGGACCCGTTGCCGCAAACGTGCGACTCCGCATTGCCACAGCCCTGAAAAATGAAAACGAAGCCATTCTTCTTCCTGCCATCGTGGCTGCGAAGGCGCTCGGAGCGGAAGACTTTGCCGATGCGCTGGCAAGCCGGCTCGACGCACCTTCCGCCGCCGTCTCGGGGCGTGCCCTCGACGCTTTGCTGTTTTTGCGGGGCAATCGTCCAAAGCTTTTGGTTTTTGCCCACCTCGAGAAAAATACAGCTGACGTCGGCTTGTGTGAAAAAGTCATTCGCGATCTGAAGCCGCCCCAAGACGCGAATGCTTATTTTGTGACAAGGCTCGACGCGCTTCTTTGCGCGCATCCGACGCACCCGTTGCGCGACGGATTCCTTCAGATGCGGGAAACACTGGCCTCTGGAGTGGCCCGTCGGAAATCTCACACCGCAACAGGGGCAAGTGATGCCCCATCGGAAATGGACGAAGCGCTCAAGAAGCGCATCGAAGGCTTTGACAGCCTCAATGACGAAGTGAAGTCGGCGCTGCGCGCAGCGGAAGCGCCTTTTCTGCAACCCGACGTTTTCAACAGCCTGGTCGACAAGTCCATTTCGATTCTCGAGTATGCGAAGGCCCTCGACCTCATTCTTGAGCACGAACTCGGCCGCCAACTTCTTTTTCCCAAACTCGAGTCTCAGCTCGCGCAGTTTCAGAACATTGTGCACGCCGTGGGCCTTGCCGAAGATTCTCCACAGAGCGACAGGGTGGCAAGGAACCTCGGATTAGAACGCGCCTTTTCTCCCGAGTCGTTTCCCCTTCATAAAATGGCGACTCTCTGTCGGGGTGTCCTGACCGGCAAAATTCTTTATGAACACTGGAAGGTTTTCGACGGGCTCCGAGCCTGGGCCGTCGTCCTTCTGCTTTTCTGTCGTCCTTCTGCCGTTCAGGCCGCGTTGCAATCGGTTTCGCCTTCGGCAGGTTCGGAAAGAAGCGACGGCGCCACCAAGGCGCGGCAAAATGCACTGCTGACTCTGAAGGGTGCCTCGGACAACGCCATCGTTGATTTCGCGAAGCGGCTTATTGAGCTTCAGGAAGTTCGGAATCCCGCTGCCCACCGCAAAACCCACCTTGAATTCGCTGCCGTCGAAAACGTACGAAGGGAGGTTTTTTCCATGCTGGCAACCTGGCGATCGTTCCGTTACAGGTACAAAGCATGACCTTAGACTTTCACCACGTCGAGGATCACCATCAGCTTTCAATTTTGTTTTCGCAGTATCGCCCAGCTCTTCGGCAATGAGAGGGCAAACGGACGCCTAGGTTTTCGACAATACGAAACTATCGTCGGTTTCTGAAAACAGCCCCAAAGGTATTGAAACCACAAGTCAGCTGTTCTTGCGGAGTTCGAGCAAATTCATGCCTTTGCAAGATGTGCCTTTATTGTCTTTGTTGAGGAAACTTCCCGGAATGACAGCGAAGACCTGTGATCTTATGTTGAAGAACGGGCCGTCGAGGGGGCCTCATGGAAAATCTGACGCGAGAAAATGAATTTGACTTTTATGCCAGACGAAATTGAGCTAGGAGGCCTGAGGGCTGTTTCTGTTGCTGAAGCTGAACTTGGAGAAGAAAGAGATGAATTTTATTCGAATGATTTTTGGTATTTTTTTGCTGAGCGTTTTTTCCTCAAATGCTTTTGCCCTTGGAAACTGCCCGGGATTGGATATCGACAATGGAATTTACTATACCGGCGGTGAGATGAGGGACGGTGGAGTCTTGTATTTCCAGAAAGCGACTCTTTGCACTGATGTTGGTTACATGGTTGATTATTACCACAATTTCTTCTGGGTTCAGGCAGAGTGATCATGGCGAGAGCGTGAGCCAGCGCGTTGGGTCGAGCGTCGTCGCTCCCGACACCGCCCGGGTTCCTCAAAGGTCTCATCTGACGCAAACGAGAGGATTGACCTCGTCTCGCGTCACGAGTGTTGAACTTCCCCTGGAGATGTTGACCTCAAACGTGTTGCCCGACCCACTCCCCGATGTAGAGCTCCAGAACCATTCCGAAACGTTTCCGAAGGTGGTTTGAAGAGAGGCCGTCTGGTTGAGGCTGCGAATGCCCGCGGAGTACAAATGCATAAGTTCCTTTTGAGTGGGCAAACGCCAGTCGCTGTAAGACGCCCCACCAATAATGGGAATGGGGCTTGTGACGACGCCACCGCCTTCGCCTAAATTGTGGCAATAGGAAATACTGTTGTACCAAGCATAGGTAGCCGCAGACACCTCGGTCACAAGCAGTCCTGAAATGAGCTCTCGAAAAACACAGTGCTTGTCGGTGGCGTTGCAGCCGTTCGCGGTGTTCGAGCTGTTGGCGCCACCCGGAAGAATTCCCGGAGTGAGGTCTTGCCAGATTCCGTTCGGATTGTGCGCGACCGCCCCGTCAGCGCCTGTGTTCCCTGAAGTCGTATCTCCGGTTGCATAAATGCCACCGCATGCAAAATCGGTGCTGTAGTTTGTGGATTTGATGATGGACCACGCCGGAATTTCGCCCGGCAGGCCTGTCAGGTTGTTGTTGTTGTCGTCAATGGTGTCGAAGAAGTCGGGAGAGTCCACTCCCACCCCCGCGCTGTCTGCAGGTGCCGTGGTGTTGTTGAAAACCGCGCGGTTCGCCGTGTTTCGGCACGTTTTGTTCTGCGTTTGCAAGCCCGCAAACGTCAGCACGGCACCCGTGCTCGGGTTGCGCTTCTTGCGGATGTCCCAGCCCGTGAAATTTGATGTGTCGGCGGCCTTGATGCTTCCACTCGCCGGCACCATGCACCCCGTGTCGCCGTCCATGGTGCAACTCGAAAGGTTTCCGGACACTCCGTTGACAGTGTCGCTCGCACTGACGTTCGCCACATCGGGAAAGTCGGGAGAATAGGAGCCCGTAGACCCCGAGCCCGGACCGTACGCCACGTTCAAACGCACGTCGCTCGCGCCGGGGAGCACCACGGTGCCGGTTTCACCGGCCACAGACGTGGTTGAAATCACCTTGGCGGCAAGGCCGGTGATGATGGCCGATTTGTGCGTGGCCGTTGTCACGCAGCCGACAGCCCCATCGGTGGAACAGTCGCCAGGACGCACGGCGGCACTGCCCTCAACTCCCAGAATGCTCACTCCGCTCGAAATGTTACCTGCAACAAGATTCGCATCACCAGGCACCGTGAAGGCCCTGTAGAGCGAGGCATTGAACGTCTGAGAAGTGGTACCAACGGAAATCGATCCGGCATCGGAAATGGAGCCGGTGTAGCGCGTGCCGGCGGAGTCGAAGAACTCGTAAGCCCCTGCTGCAGTGTTAGAGTCAAGGCTCGTCAAATCAGCCGTGGCGCCATGAGCACCCGAGAGAGGAAATTCGGCGCTCGGGTAATCGCCCGTCACTCCCGCCACCGTCACATTCTTCTTCAGCACGCTGGGCGTGAGGGAAACCAGGTTAACCGAAGGGAAACCCACGGTGGAAACACAGCCGGTGGCGCCATCCAAGGCGCAGTCCGCAGGGCGTGCGGTGGCACTGCCCGCCACTCCTGCCACGCTCTGACCAGCAACCACCTTCGCGGCAAGGCCGTTGGTGCTCGCCGCAGCGAAGGCGCTGGTGAGCAAGCACCCCGCCTCCCCCTCTGCCGCGCAGTTCGCTGGTCCAGAGAAAGGAAATGTTCCCGTCACGCCTGCAACCACGAATCCCCGCCGCAAAGAACTGGGTGCGATGTTTGCCAACACAACTGCGGGGTGCGAATCACTGGCAATGCACCCCGTCTCTCCTTCCAGAG
>JADCJN010000028.1 GCA_020247005.1 Silvanigrellales bacterium | reverse complement strand
GCGTTCTTGCGCGCCGTCGGCTGCATAGGCGTCTGCATAGGCCTCAGCCGAAGAACGTTCCCAGGCGTCACGCCAGGTTCCCACACGAGCAAGGACAGTTTCGACCGAAGCGGTTTCGGGTGAGGGAAGTGCCGCGCGGGTTGCCTTCTGGAGTGGATTCGAAGACGTCGGTCGGCTGTCTGTTTTTGGAAGAACGAGGACAGGAGTTTTGAGCGGAACGAGCACTGCCATGAGCGCTGCAAAGTTGCGAGGAGCCAGTGTAAAAGCGGCGCTGGCAGAACGACGACGCGTCTTTGGTGCTTTCGAAGCTTCACCAAACAGGACCTCTGTTCCGCGAAGGCGCGAACCCCTTTCCGGACGAGACACGTCCCATGCCCGCACGGCTTGGCGTTCGAACGAAACAGGATAAAAGGCTCTTTCCAGTGGGTCCTGGCTCACTTCGCGAGCCATCGAGACAATGGGGAAGCGGGTGAGAGTGCGCAGCTCTCCTGTCTCGGTGCGCAGAACCACATCCACTTCTTTTTTCGAAGGGGAAACCACCACGGCGTAGGCCGGGTCTTCTGTTCCCAAATGCCTGACGTGAGCCGAAAGCGCATGACCGCTTGTGGGCAAGGGGGCTTCCAAGGTGTGGTCCATGTCCTTCGAAAAAAGGGGAGGCGGTTTCTCGCTGAGTGAATGGGCTGGCACCTGAACGGGGTGCTCCACATACTTCGCAGCAGAGGCCAAACCAGGGACGACAAAAATCACGGAGACCACAGTCCGCAGTCTTCGGAATCCGGCTTTCATTTTGTCCTCCCCCCTTTTTTCTGGAATGCTGGCTCCTTTGTGCGTTCTCGCAGGGCAGAATGTCAATACAACACCAGGGCTCAAGGGGGCTTGACCTGACCTCCCATTTTTTGAAATCACGAGAACCACACGATGATCGATGCTCATTTTCATCTTGATTTTCTTCCGGAATCGAAGAGAGCGGTCCTTTTTGCCGAAGCGCTGAGGCGTGGCGTGCGGGGCGGGCTCGTGGCGGGTGTGTGGACAGAAACCTCGGACACGTTGGTGCGTCTGGCCAACGGTCAGGCCAGGGAAGGTGAGGCGCACGGTCGCTTGCGATTCCTTCGCAAAGGAGAGGCGTTTTCGAATCGCCCCCCATCGCATCGCCCTCTGCCTCTTCCTTCTGATGGGCCGCAAGGACGTCCGCCAGGTTCTCCGTTCGCGTTCGAAATTGCCTGCGCACACGGACTCCACCCTGAGACCCTGGCGCACAGGCTTTCTGCTGTGCCGGCGCCCAAGCGCTGCGAAGTGCTCAAGGAGGCCATCGCGCTGTTCGAACGCCAACTCGACGTGCACGCCTCTCTCTTTTTCGCTGTCGGCGAAACGGGATTCGATGCCCATCCCCACTTGCTCGCAGCCATCGGCCCTGCGGGGCTTGAGAAAAAAGAACTGCTCGCCTTGCAGGCCATTGCCTTCGAGGCTTGCGTCCGTGCAGCCGTGCGCACGGGCCTTCCTCTCATCGTGCACAGCAGGGGCGCTTGGGGGCACACATTGAAGGGTGTCCGCTCGGCCTTGGAGGCAGGCGTCACCAGCGTCATGATCCACTGTTACGGGGGCCCTGCGAACGATGTGGCTTCTCTTGCGGCGCAGGGTGTTTTTCTGAGTTTTGGAGGGGTGCCCACTTGGTTGCGTGCCGTAAAGGTCCGTGAGGCGTTTCTGGCGTGCCCCAATCACGCGCTCCTTTTGGAAACGGATGCTCCCGATCTTCCTTTCGAGCGGGAAGACGGCACGCGGCCGGAAGCACATGAACCGGAGCACCTTGCGGACCTCACAGAGCGCCTTGCCTTTTTTCGCGGCATAACCCCCGACGCCTTGGGGCGTGTCGCCGAAAGGAACGTGCGGCGGTTTCTGGGCATGCCACCCGATCCCGCTCTCGAGACCTGACTCCCCTCATCCGACGAACACCAGCTTCGTTCAGTCGATGAGCCCGAGCGATTCCAAGGGCCATCCGCCATTGCGCACGAGGGTGGGGGGGTGTTGAGTGAAGTCGACAACCGTAGAAACACGCATGGGGACAAACTCGTGCCATTCCAGTGCCACCGCAATGCGGCCCTTGAACTTCGCCACAATGGCCTCGGGGCTCACCCACCACGAGTCTGGGTCTTGGGCAAGGTCGGACATGCCTTCGAAGTAGTGGCCCTGCATCAGCTCCTCGGCGTCGGTCACGCTTGTCAGGACGAGGGGTTTGCCGAAGCCTTCAGCAAGGGCTTGCGCCACGGCATGAGACGACATGCGGATGCCCACTGACTTTCGTTTCGGACCCTGGGAAGATTGGGGGGTCTGTTTGGTGGCCTCAAGAAGCAGAGTATAGGGACCGGGAAGAACGCGGCTCGCAGCGCGGAACACGGGCGTGGGGAGAAGGGCGAGTGACGCGACTTGCTTTAAGCTCGAGCACAAAATGCTGAAGGGCTTTTGGCGGGGGTGTGCCTTGCGAAGAGAAAGAAGAGACTCGTAACTGTCATCCCGCGCAGCGTCCGCAAAAAAGCAGTAGCCTGTTTCGGTGGGCGCCAAGACGACGTCTCCTTTTTCGAGAGCCTTCGTAGCGGCCTCGATATGGCGACTGTTTGGAGGGGTGCCGTGTATCTTGAGCATCATCATGGCCAAGTCTCTCTCATTTCCCAACGAAGTTGACAATGTTCCCCCGCGGGCCGCATAAGAGTCGGCATCCACGTCCCGGAGGTTTTCGCACATGGCCACCTCGTTCTACGACGGGCTTTCTTCAACCGTGAGCTCCTTGGTTTCGCAGACGGCATTCACGCTGGAGGATCGCACCGAGAAGACGGGTGAACGCACACTTGTCATTCCCAAGGAAGCGCTCGTTCCCGTGTGTCAAGCGCTCAAGGAACAACATGGTTTCGCGTTCCTCATGGACGTCTGCGGCGTCGACTGGCCCGGCCGCGACGACGCGCAAGGAATTTCAAAGCGGTTCGATGTCGTTTATCACCTGTTCAACGACACGACGCCCCATCCGCAAGACCGACGTCTGCG
>JADCJN010000279.1 GCA_020247005.1 Silvanigrellales bacterium | reverse complement strand
CCATCTTTCACCGTTCGGCGCAGATTTGGCGAAATGCGAAAAAATCGCATTTTCCGAATCAAGCCGCTCGGGGGCTCTGGGAGCAAATTACAGAAACGGGGTTACACCAATAGTGAAAGCGAAACCTGCCATCGGCAAAGAGATCATGAATGACAACTTAGGCGGTCTTTGTCATTTGGATCCTCCCTTCCTTTGAATGAAAACCTCCTAAGACGAAGCCGCTCCGCGGAGTCCTTTGTAACCTGTCAACTTGACAGTGAATCCTCGACGACCCTTCTGTCATTTTCGCGCAAGCGATCGATCTCATCCGGAAAAAGAGCTACTTTCGGATAAAACCCATCATTCCTACCCCTTGCTAGGCCGACGGATTTTGGTTTTCGGATAGCCCCAAAGGATGGCGTCGAGGTGGGCGCAGCGCTCGGGTTCTTCCTGGAGGCTGACCCGATCGCACGAGATAAGTTGCAGCAAAAACCGGTCGGAGAGACTTCGGAGCACTTGCAAGAGCGCGCTCCTTTTCGGCGCCGCTCGCCTGTCTCAAAACTTGGACCCGTGCATACAACGCAGACATCTGGAAACCCAAACCGTGAAATCCGAGGTCTTACTCTGGCTGGATGTCCAGGTGTGCCAAACCAAACCGCCGAAAACAGCGAAGTAGAAAACCAGGTCAACTTTTGCCCGTGCCGCGCGGCCCGCATCACCAACGCGATACACGCACCTCATGGCTGCGATTTCGTAGAACTCTCAGTTTGGCAAAGGGATGCCGTTGGCTCGATGAATATTTTCGTAACACACTGCGACGCGTGAATCGAAGCAATGGTCGGCTTCGGGTTGCGAAGAAAATTGCCCAGAATCGTAACAATCGTACGCCGCTCTGTCGATACACCGGTTGAACTCTTCCGCGCTGGCAGCGCTCACGGGCGATTCTTCAATCCTTTGACCCCAGGAGCCGGCTGCCGTGGAAAGGGTTTGAATGGCCCAGGTTCCCCCCAGCCAAACGAGACTCAGAACCTGACCTGGGAACTGCCACAGAGGAAAAGTTTCGTTTGCCTGCGCATGCGCGCGCACCGCAACAGACGTTAAAGTTAAAAACGTAACAATCGTGGAAATTCCAAATCGAAACGTCATGAAATATTGATTCCTCGAGACGGAGATAAAAGTACCGCATTTTTTTGAGTGGCGGCCAAGACAGCTTTAAAAACAGATCCTACTTATCAGGTAAGGGAACACACCTGAAGCAGTCAACACAAAGCCTCAGGAAGAGCCCCAGAAAGCGCGCGCAACGCCTGAGCGCGGTGACTCACCACATTTTTTTCTTCCATTGTGACACTGGCAAACGACAGCAAAGGATTGTTCACAGGAAAAAACATCGCGTCGTAACCATGCCCAGCGCCAGGAAGAAGTTGCTGCTCTTCTGTTCGAACAGTTCCTGTGCAGTAACCAAAGGCAATGCCCCCACCTGGAACGCCTGCCAGGGGTTCAAAAATCCCTCCACAGGGCACAGGTTCCAACGCAGCACGCACCGCATGAGGACGAAGGCCTTCATGTTCGCGTTCCGAAAGTGCCCGAAGGAAGACATCACCCTGCGGAAGCTCTGAATGGATAGGCATCCACAAAAGGTAACACACGAAGTGGGCCTCCGCTTCCTGCCGACCGGCGCCACGCAAGGCATCTTGCAAGGCCTTTCGGTTTTTCGCATCATCGCGAGGAAGTCCACCGTAGGTTGCAGAATGCACGCCCGGTGCGAATCCTAGACTCGGCACACAGAGCCCCGAATCGTCGACAAGCACGGCGTGCGCCAATGCAGCGGTCGACACGCCCAAGGTTTTTGCGCACGTCTCAACGAAGCCCGTCGCGGCGACCACTTTTGTCCACGCGTTTAAAAGGAAGTCGTCTGCGTCTTCTGCGGGTTCCACATAGGCAACGCCGGCACGGGCCTCAAGATCACGGATGCCGACGACCTCGACATCCGTTCCAAAACACGCGCGAAACTCCGCAAGCTTGCCTGCGTTGCCTGTGCACACAAACAGCGTCTTTTTTCCCTGGGTTTCGAAGCTCATATGAATTCTGCCTCCGCGTGAGAAAAGCCTGGCAAGGCCTGCGGCAAACCACACCCATGCAACACTCCAAGAGTTTGAAATCCACCCCCTGCGCACACCCAGACGTCCACGCGTGGCTGAGCACGACTCTGGGGCGTGATGGCAAGGGTTCCTGCTCGCACGCAGGCGTGCAAGTCGTATTGAACCTCAGAAGACAACGCTTCGAGAAAAAACCCTCCGGATCTGTCGCTCACGTAGAGGCTTTCGCCTTCCCCGTGGCGGACATCGGCAAAAAAACCACCGACGCAGGAAGGAAGACGAAAACGGTCGGCCAACCACAGGCGCTCCAACACACGCATGCGTGTGCGCATGACCGGCAGCGAGGCGCACACC
This sequence comes from Silvanigrellales bacterium, assembly GCA_020247005.1. GTDB lineage: Bacteria > Bdellovibrionota_B > Oligoflexia > Silvanigrellales > Silvanigrellaceae > JADCJN01. The sequence continues at coordinate 34,452 of JADCJN010000279.1, read as the reverse complement.
ATGTTGCCCACGTCTTCCATAAAAAGAGGGAGTCGCGCAGCCAGATTTGGCGGCAATCGTTCACGCACTTCTCGCAAAATGTTTGCATTGGCTTGGTGTGCATAAATAAAGCCGGCAACGGCATCAGGGTCGAGGCCAAGGCGCGCACAGGCTTCGGTGCGAACGCTCCAACAGGCTTCAATGGCGTCGGAAAAAGCCTTCACTGTGTGGCGAAAAATCAACCGCGGTTCCCGCATGGTGAGGCGAGCGTGCGCCACATTCTGTGTGGTGACGGGTGTCCGGCTCCCGCCCACGGGAATTTGGATGTGATGAGCATATTCCGCATCGAGGCAGCTGTAGGCATGCAAAAAGCCTTCCTGGCCATCGCCACGCGACAACAGCAAAGCCCCCGCCCCATCGGCGAACAAAGACCGAAGGCGGCCGTCGTCACCCAACGCTTTGTGCTTCACTTCACTCGCCACGACCGCAACCGAGCCCGTGGCCTCCACAAGCCCGAGGCCGGCCAAAAGGGCTGACAAAAAAGAGCTGCAACTGCTTGCGACATCGAACGCGAACGTGGAGGGAGGCAGGCCAAGCCTCGCATGAACATAGCTCGCTGTGGCCGGAGAAGGGTAGTCGGGGGAGGTGGTGGCCACAACAAGAGCACGGGGAGGAGCGGCCTGCCCTGCCAGAAGGGGGCGCAGGGCCTGAGCCGCAAGATCACTCGTGGCTTCGTCGGGATCTGCGTAACGGCGCGTGCGGATGCCGGTTTGCCGCAGGAGCCGCGCCTCCTCTTCAGGATCGTGGGGCGCGAGCATTGCATTCGTCACCAAACGGGGCGGGAGCAGCGCCGAAGAGGCCTCAATGCGGCCGCGCCTCCAAGAAGTCGTCACGCGTCTCCCTTTCTGGGCACAGGTCACAAGAACAACGATGCCCGTGGCACCCGATTAGCAAACCCCGAGGGGTCAACGCAACGGCGGCGTCCACGTTTCCGTCACGAACGATTCACCGATTCCTGGAATTTAACCCAACCGGATTTCTCCCTCGCGGGTGTACATTCAAGCAAGAAAAGCAACGAAACAATTCTGGTATCAGGTCTGGCGGGGAGTTCCCCTGAAAGGTCTCGCATGGGGTTTTTGCGTGCCTCGGTGAGAATGGCAGCCTTCGCGGCGACAGGAATCACTCTTGTGATCGGCGCGAACGTCATTGATGCACTCGCCGCGCTCACACCAGGGAAAAAACGCGACATCCGGCTTGTGGCTCGCCGTCGAAAAGACGCTTTTCTCAGAGGCGTACTTCAAGCTCTGTGCGCTGCTTGTGGCATCCGAGTCCATGCCGACATCGCAACCCTCCAACTTGTGAGTTCTGGGGCGCGCACACCCACTCTCGTTCTCGCAAATCATGTCAGTTACCTTGACGTTGTTGTCTTGGGAAGCCTTATTCCTTGCGGTTTTCTCGCGAAACGCGAGGTCTCCGACTGGCCCATTGTAGGGTGGTCGGGACGAGCGCTTGGCATGGAGTTCGTGGAACGGGAATGCCTGGGTTCGCGCACGCGCATGTTGCGCCGTCTCCGCTCACGCCTGCGCACAGACACCCTTTGCGTGTTTCCTGAAGGCTCGACGACCTGTGGAACGACTCCCGACGAAAGCCTGTGGCAACGCGGCCAGCTTTGGAGTGTTTCGTTGAACCAAGCCCGCGTGGTGGGCTTCGGACTTCACTACGCAGACCAATCGGCATTGGCCTGGACGGGCGACATGGCCTTCGCACCTCACCTGTGGGCCGTTCTCAAGCGCCGCCACACCGACGTCTTTGTATGTGGAGAGGCGCTTCCCGTGCACCCGGTTTCGCCCTCCCGCGTGTACCCGGCTGAGGCCATGCGCCCGGTCGACGCCCGTGCCTGCGCCAAAACAGTGTTCGAACACATCTCGAGCCTCTGCCGCAAAGCGCACGTTCTTTCCCTGCAGTTTCAGAACCGCAAGGCCATTCGCGCGCCCCTTTCGAAGTCCCTGACCGAGGAGGTCTCCCCATGCAAGCTCAGTCCGTGAACCGGCTCCCCCACACCGTGCGTCTCGCGACTCCCGCTGAACTGGAGGCCGTTTTCAAGCTCCGCTACGACGTTTTTTACAAGGAAATGGGGGCGGACGACGCGGTCAGTGCCGTGGCCGGCCTCGACGTCGATGCCTTCGACGAGCTTTGCGATCACCTCGTGGTGACAGCCGACGACGTCATTGTGGGCACCTACCGGCTCCTGCCTCGCCGCAAGATCCTTGGAACACCTCTGAACCTTTATTCCGAAGGTGAGTTCGATCTCTCGAAAGTCAAAGACGCTTACGGCGCCGACATTTTGGAACTGGGCCGCAGTTGCGTTCACCCAGACTACCGCACAGGAGCCATTCCGCGTCTTTTGTGGGCCGGCATCTCGCAATACATGCTCGTGAACCGAATCAAAGCGCTCGTTGGTTGCGTGAGTGTGCATGGCATTTCCGATGTTCAGGCACTGCGCCTTCGCGCCGCCCTTGCAGAAAGAGGCCACTGGCATCCCACCTTCGACTGCGCAGTGAACCCCACGTACGGCCTCGCCGAAGAAGCACACGCGGCGTTCAGCGAACAAATGACTATGGTGCCCAGCGATCCGTTTGCTCTCCTTCCCCCGCTCATGAAGGGCTATTTCAATTTGGGAGCTAAAGTGTGCGGAGGCCCCGCGCACGATGCTCCCTTTCATTGCCACGACTTCCTCGTGCTCTTGGATGCCGCCGACATCAGCCCCAAGTATTTTCGTGCGCTTGTGCAACCCCTTGTGGAGAAACGGATGATTGGAGAACTCGGAGAAGCCACTCTTTAACGAAGACCAACGAAAGTAAAAGAGGCAAAAAAGCCAAAATCAACCTCGGTCTCCACAGGAAGGGTTGCAAATTTGCAGTCTGTTGACGACACTCCGTGTTGCTCACACACGACTCTCCCCCTTTCCTTCTTTTGGAGACTTCAGACATGTTGCGTCTGCGTTCATTCTCTTCAGTCACAATCGCCGGCATCCTCGCCACCCTCACGTTCGCTCCCACCGCGCTTGCAGGCGAGCGCGAAGAGCTCAAAGAGCAGATTCTTGCCATTGCCCGCGCGAACCAACTCGACACCCGTGCCGAGCTGCCTGAAACCCGCGCGGCACTCGAACCTCTCGTGCAACGCCTCGTCACACTTGCCGGCCGCGATGACGTTCTCACCCAGCTCGCGAAGGTCGAAGGCGCTTGGTACGAGCTGTGGAGCGACGATCGCGAACCAGAAAAGCCGGGCTCCAAGCTCCGTCGCGACACCGTTTACCAGGTCGTCACGAACGCTGGCTTCTTCTACAACATTGGAACGAGCGAAGTCGAAATTCCGGGTGGCCCCAAGCTAGCGAACACGGGCTTTTTGCGCGGCGTCTACACGCTCAACTACAAAAAGAATGGCCTTGAAATCGAATTCGTAAAGGCTGGCTTCGTCGACGGCTTCTTGCCTTCTGGTTCCAACCTCGTGGACACCATTTACGCTGCGGAAACCGACAGCTCCTACCTGAAGAAATTCCCTTTTCCCATGCAGGCTCCCCGAGGACCTATTGGCCAAAGAGGCTTCCTCACGAACGTCTACGTTGACGAAAACGTGCGCATTGCACGCGGAGAAGCCTACCTCGACGGCATCCAGGACCTCTACGTTTTGGAAAAGGTCAGTTCGCCCGTCGTGACGGAGTGATGTCGGCAGAAGCGCCCGCTTTTTCACGGCGCAAAAAAACCTTCTCGAAGTCGGCTACGGCATGCATCAGAAGGTTGAGCAGCGGCAGATGACGCCGCAACACGCGACGCTCTCTGTGCGGTTGCATAGGATTAAAGAAGCTCCTCAAGCGCAACGCGCTGCGAGGAGATTTTTTTATCCACACCCAGCTTCCGACTTCCAGAGTCAACGGCAGGAAGAGGGTGCCTGCGTCCCGCACGAGACTTTCTTCGAAGAGGTAGTCCCACAGGTCGCCACTTGTGCAGTAATTCACGCTCTGCGGCTCGAACCGATAGACGTGGTGCTTAAGAGTGCTGTCGAGAACCTCGCAAAAGCGGGTGTATTCGCCCCAGTGAGGGGGATACCCTTTTTCACGCGCCCAGGGTGTCCACAAAAAATCCTCCATTCCAAACCCACTGTGGATATCGAGTGAAAGCGCAAAAGGGGCTCGAAAAAGCTCCTGACGCACGAGTTCGACAAGTGCCTGGTTTTCGCTTTCGAGCTGTCCGTTGCCGCGAAAATAGGGAAGCAGATTCGACACGCGCTGGCCCCCCAGAAAAGGCACCGACACCCCACTCTCCACGGGGGCATTTCGCATGAGGTCGACCCCGTTCCCATTGGAACGGGTTCCCGCCACGTAGCCCGCAGGGTTCACAATTGGAATGCCCACCACTTTGACGCGGCGAAGCAACAACCGCATGTTCTCGTTCCACTCGGTTTGTTCCAAAAGATGGTCGAGAAACCGCTGGAGAATTTTGACGCCGATGGCTTCGATGCCATGGACACCCGCAAAAAGACCCAACACAGGAAGCTCTGCTCCCGACACTGCGGCATCGCAGAGCTCAAAGGCGTAGAGTGGTTCCTGGCCAGCGCGGGTTTCCACGTCGAGAATCCGTCGCAAACGGAAAAATTGAGGGTGCTTTCGAGCGAGTGCTTCGTATTCGGCAAGTTCGGGAATCATGGCGCGAGTGCCCCTCGATGAAACGCCCAACAGGGCGTTCTTTCACCCTAAGGCCGAAGCCCACACCCGCACCTGGAAACTGCTGCCGCCTGGCGTCAAGGGGTCTTCGAAGGGGTTCCACCCGGCAAGTCCTGCCGACGGCGGGCGCACGAAGTGCCCCTCAGACGGGTCGACCGTCTTTGTCGAACACCTCGACGCCGTGACGAGCCTCGGCGGCTTTCTTCGCCTTTGCAACGTAACGCAAAAGAAGGCGGCGGTTTCGAACGTTTGCCTTGAAGAACGCATCAGACACCACGCCGGCCACAGGCACAGCACCCAAAATGGCGTCGACTCCAATGTTCATCAACATTCGGGGATACACGTGCCAGGGGACTCTCAGGTTCCAGGCCTCCCAAATGAAATAGGCCGACAACACAACGCCAAACCAACTTCCCAAGAAGGGGATGACGCTTAGAATGGGGTCGAGACCCACACGCAAGCCGAACACGGGCACGCGAAACGCCTCGTCGAGAAAATACGAAACTTTTTCGATGCGTTCCGCAGCTGTCAAGCGCAAAAATCCGCTGACGCGCGAGCGCACCTGTTCGGTGGTGTGAACGAAGGCATCTTCATGAGTGCGAGACATCAGGCAACCTCCGAAGGGCTCAAGACCTGCGGCACCGCCGCACGCACAAGAGTCTTCATGAAAAGAGAGTTCAGTGGCCACGAACGTCGGAGACAAAAAGGACTCGACGCGGACAACCGCGTTGGTCTGGCCTGAACGACGACACGGCGAACGTCCTGATGTTTTTTGGGCATCTCCGGTTTTCGTTCGAAAACACGGACAAAGGAAGTCGGACGCGTCGGGCCGTTCCGTTGCCCCGAGCCGCGCTCCGGAAAGACGTGCGGCTGTGATGACGAGACAATGCGTGACGAGGTTACTCCCCAACACTGAACTTGGTAACATGTCTCAAAATCGCGATCAAGAACGACAGAAAGGATGCCCATGCCACGAGTGCCAAACATATTTGGAAATCCGGCCGCTTCGACTCTCAGGCTGGTCTGTTTGAGTCTGGGTGCCACAGCTCTGGCAGCCGGCTGCATGCCACGGGAATTCAACACCAAAGGTGACAGTAGAGCGAATGAAAACGAGACAGGCCGGTTGACCGAGGGTTCCCTCGACCGAGATCCGCCAGGGTCGTTGACCCTCACGCCGCCTCCCTTCTGATGAATCCGGCTCGTTACTTTGCTGAGGTCATTGTGCCGCAGAAGCGCTCACCCACGCTGCCTGCAACGCTTCCCTCGAAAAGCGTCCTCGAAGCGTTCCGAAAAGTGCGCACGCTCTTTTTCAAATCCACACCAACGGAAACCACACGCGTGCCTCCGAGCGTTGGTGGCTTACGTCCCACCTGAGACGACATGAAGGCCCAAGGCCTCAGCGTGATTTCCATGGAGGCCGACATCTTTCCCAAGGCACCCAACGACCCTGAGATCCGCGACAGGTGCACGGATTTTGGGATTCCCCACTATTCCGACCTCATGCTCCACTAATACTGCCAAATTCCTTCCCTTTGGCGCGGCTGCCACCGCGTGTTGAGTCTTGCCGTGGCAAAGGCCGACGACACCGATGTCAACGCCGCAAAAAAGAAACGTGTGCGCGAGTGGGTGCTTCAAACCTGCGGCACTCAGACAGAGGCAGCGTTCGATGCGAAAATCGCGGAAATGTTTCTAAAGCCCGTCGACTCCCTGCCCAAAGTTGCGGTTTTTTTCACGCAAGCGCGTTTGTCGAAAGTCTACTTCCAGGCTTTCCACGAAACTCAGTGGACGACCAACGAAAAAGGAGAACGTGTGAACATGTCCGACTTTATTATGAGCGCACAGCCTTATGCGTTCGATCCCGCCGACGAAGCCTCCGTTATCAACGCCTACTAAGGTGAAATGAAGCCGGCGGTTCAAGGTGCCTTCAACCCTGCGGACACGGCCGACTGCCACACGTGGCGGCTGCCTCGCAAAGAAGAAGACCCGAAAGCAAACTACTGCCACTGGCGCACGCCGAAAATTGCACCAGTGCATTCCATTGGACGCTAAGCGTTTTAGACGATGGCTTTTTGACCCGACTGCTTCCAGTCTTCCAGGAAGGCGGCGAGGCCTTTGTCGGTCAGCGGGTGTGAGTAAAGCTGCGCAATAATTTTGTACGGGCAAGTCGCGACGTCCGCTCCGGCCAAGGCGGAGTCGATAACGTGCCGAGGGTGCCGGATGCTCGCCGCAAGGATTTCCGTTTCGTAACCGTAGTTGTCGTAAATGGTGCGGATGTCGCGAATGAGCGTCATGCCATCGATGGAAACATCATCGAGCCGTCCGATAAACGGCGAGATGTAGGTGGCGCCGCATTTCGCGGCGAGAAGGGCCTGGCCTGCCTGAAAGCAAAGGGTCACATTTGTGCGCACACCCTGGCCAGAAAGCACCTTGCAGGCGCGCAAGCCCTCGGGCGTGAGTGGAAGCTTGATGACGATGTTGTCGTTGAGCTTCGCAAGGACTTCGGCCTCGGCCAACATCCCTTTGTGCTCGGTGCTCACGACTTCGGCCGAAATGGGGCCAGGAATGAGCGACACAATTTCTTTCAGCACCGTTTTGAAGTCTTGGCCCGACTTGGCAATGAGTGTGGGGTTCGTGGTGACGCCGTCACACACACCCAATTCGGCGACTTTTCGGATTTCGTTCAGGTCGGCACTGTCGAGGAATATTTTCATGGGCTCGTGACCTCGTGGAAGGAAGGTTCCTCGAGGCTTATTTCAGCTCCACGAAATTGTCGACGGGAACGCCGGTTTCGGGTTTGACGGAAACACCGTCGCTCCCATTCACCGACTTGTTTCCGTTCCCCACGGTTTTGAACTCAAAGGCGTGGATGTTTCCGCGACTATAGGAGGCTGTCACCAAAAATGCCCGCGTGGTTGCACCGCTGCCCACCGAAAGAACCCCGAATCGGTTCGACCCTCGCGTGGGAATGGCGAGCTTCAGGGGGTCGTTGTAGGCGCGGGTGTGATTCGCCTGGAGGCGCGAAAGTTCGTTGCCTGGCGACGCGCGGCCACTTTCCGTGCGCACCCACACGGGCACGCAGTCGTTTCCGCGCTTCACAACCCGCATTCGGTAAATGCGGTGATTTTCAGTCGTGTCGATGTCGGAAACCCCTTTGCGTCGGGAGTAGACACGAAAGGAAAGAGAGTCTTGAGAAAGAAGGCGTTCTTTGTGCCGCTTGCCCGTGAGTGCTGTTTGGGTTGCGAAGGCGTCAATTTCAGCTCGGGCCTTTTGGAAGCCTTGGAAGGCGATGACGTCTTGTGTGGAATCGTCGGCCACCAGCACAGCATCGGCCAGGAGGGTGGCGTCGGTGGGTGAGCCTCCCGCCAAACAGCCCGACTGATCGAGGCCAATGGCCGAGGTGTACGAGGCGCGAAAAGCCACCGTCTTGTTGATTTCGCTGTCGGCGGCTTCCTTGACGTTCCCGGAACGCACGTCCGCGTTGTAGACAAGCGGACGAAAACCAACGGCATCGGCCACTTTCTTGCCGGCAAGCACCTTGTCGAATTGCACGACGGCCATGCTGACAAAACGAAGGTCAGTGTTGGCTTTCCTCACGGTTTTCCATTCGCCCTTGAGGTACTCGAACACCGGGGGAAGTTTGGGTTCAAGGCCTGTCGCACCCTGTGGGAAGGCGACGAACAGGCTTTCTCCGCGTGAAAATGCGGGGGCTGTGTAGCCGAAAGAATAGCCATCGGGCACACCGTCGGGAAGGTCGTCGGGCAAGGTCATGAGGGTTTTGACGCCTGCGGAAGTGATTTTGAGAACAACCACACGAGAGTCAATGGCGCCCGGATTTTCCACGTAAGTTAGAAAATATTCGCCTGCTTTCGCTTCTTTTGGGGTGAAGAACTGCAGTTGAGACGCCAGCCCGCGTGGAGTGGCGTGCTCGAAGCTCAAATCGCTGAGCGCACCTGCTTTGGTCGCCGAAAAGAATTTCAAGCGGGTGGTGCCTTCATTGAAAGCGGCGGCAAAGAGCATGCCGTCAGCCGAGCCCACGAGGTCGGCCCCGAGCCTCGGCACGGACGTCGCTTCTTTCTTCGTGAGCACCGTGCCTTTGTCGTCGAGTTCGAATCGCAGCAGGCTTCCGTTTCGGAATTCACTCGAGAACGAGGAATTCAAGACGAAAATGTTGCGCGTGCCTTCTTGGCCTGCCACGGCAAACGGGCCCGAAATGGCATCGCCCAGTTCGGGCTCTTCCACGAAACCGCATGACGAAACGAGGAGCCCCGCAATGAACATGACGGACAAAAAGAGTTTCGGCTGGGAGTTCATTCGATACCTCGGGTACTGAATTCGTGACGAAAAAGTCTTGTGGCGAGGCGGTGGCGGGCGCCGTGTACAAAAGGAAGGTACACAAGCCCGCCACCAACGAAGCCTCAAGACTCCTTCACACGAATTCCTATTCTACTTCTTCGGTGGATTCTAGCTGCGTCACCGGCGTGTCATCGAATTCCGTGGGCGCGCACACCGACACAATGCGTTCACCCTCCAGAATACGCATGAGGCACACGCCCTGGGTGAGCCGGCCAATGACCTTTATTTGCTTGATGGCGAGCCGCATGACCCGACCCGTGTTCGTGGTGAGCATGACGTCTTGGGAGTCGTTCACCGAAAGAAGGGCGACGACTTTGCCGTTGCGTGGGGTGACGCGAATGGAGTTCACGCCTTTGCCCGCACGGCCGGTAAGACGATACTCGTCGACTTCGCTTCGTTTCCCGTAGCCATTTTCTGTCACCACCAGAAGTTTTTCGTCCGGGTGTGAGACTTCGGCGGCGACGACAACATCGCCGTCATCCATGTTGATACCGTTGACGCCGCGAGCCGACCGGCCCATGGCCCGCACTTCGTTTTCTTCGAAGCGGATGGCGCGGCCGCCTGCGGTGGCAAGAATAAGGGGTTGCGACTCATCGGTGATCATCACCGAAACGAGGGAATCGCCCTCGTCGAGCGTCACGGCACGGAGCCCAGACGTCCGGATATTCGCGAACGCCGACAATTCGGTGCGTTTCACTACGCCCTGCGCGGTGGTCATGAAGATGTAGGAATTGTCGGGGAACTCGCGCACGGGGAGCATGGCCGTAATGACTTCGGCTTCCTGGAGCGTGAGAATTTGAGCGATGCTCTTTCCCCGCGACGCAGGTTGTCCTTCTGGCAATTCGTACACGCGGAAAGCGTAAACCTTCCCAAGGTTCGAGAACATCAGGATGTTGTCGTGGGTGTGCGCACGCAGAGTGAATTTCACGTAGTCGTCGTTCTTCAAGGCGGCGCCGGTTTTGCCTTTTCCGGCACGGTTCTGCGAGCGGAATTCGTCAATGTTCACGCGCTTAAGGTAACCTCCAGCGGTGAAAGTGACGAACACGTCGGCAGGGGGCACGAGGGAAGCGATGTCAACGTCGCCGGCGTCCACGGTGATTTCGGTGCGACGCTTGTCGCCGTGCGCTTCCTTCAGCGCGAGGAATTCTTCTTTGCAGATGGCTCGCACGCGCGAGGGGTTCGCCAGGATGTCCTTCAGGTCGGCGATGGTCAGCAGGACCTCCTTGTGCTCTTCCACGATTTTGTCGCGTTCGAGGCCCGTCAGGCGTGCCAAACGCATTTCAAGAATGGCGTTTGCCTGTCTGTCGGAAAGCTGGAAACGCCCGATGAGGGCTTCCCGTGCGGCGTCGGGGCTATCGGCACTCCGGATGAGCGCCACGACTTCGTCGACGTTGTCGACGGCAATTTTGAGGCCCTCCAAAATGTGGAGGCGGTCTTCGGCTTTGCGGAGGCGGAAGCTCGTGCGGCGCGTGATGACTTCGAACCGGTGGTCGCGGAAGTACTCGAGGCATTCCCGCAGAGAAAGGAGTTTTGGAATGCCGCGTACGATGGCGACCATGTTGACGCCGAAGGTGTCTTGCAGGCGGGTCTTTTTGTAGAGGTGATTGAGAATGACCTCGCCGTTTTCGCCCTTCTTCACATCGATAACGACGCGGATGCCTTCTTTGTTGCTCTCGTCACGGATGTCTGTGATGCCCGTGATCTCTTCTTCCTTCACCAAGTCGGCAACACGTTCAATGAGAGCAGCCTTGTTCACCTGGTAAGGCAGCTCGGAAATAATAATAACGTCTTTGCCGTTCTTGAGCGTTTCCACGCTCGCACGGCCCCGCATGACAACGCTGCCGCGTCCCGTGCGGTAGGCATCGTGAATGCCCTTGAGGCCGCAAATGAGCCCAGCGGTGGGGAAGTCGGGGCCTTTCACGTAGGCCATCAGGTGTTCAATGGTGGCGCCCTCGTTGTCCAAAAGATAAATGAGAGCGTCGAGAATTTCGGTGAGGTTGTGGGGCGGGATGTTCGTTGCCATGCCCACGGCAATGCCCGACTGCCCATTGACGAGCAGCTGTGGGAACACGGTGGGGAGGACGAGGGGCTCACGCTCGCTGTTGTCGTAGTTCGGGCCGAAATCGACTGTGTCTTCGTCGATGTTTTGCATGAGCCATTCGGAAATCTTGGCCAAACGGACTTCAGTGTACCGCATGGCCGCGGGAGAATCGCCGTCAATGGAGCCGAAGTTTCCTTGGCCATCGACAAGGGGGTAGCGCATCGAGAAGTCTTGCGCGAGCCGCACAAGAGCGTCGTAAACCGATGAGTCGCCGTGAGGGTGGTACTTACCGAGCACCTCACCCACCGTGCGCGCGGATTTGCGGTAGGGTTTATTGTGGACGTTGTTTTGCTCGTACATGGCGTACATCACGCGACGGTGCACGGGTTTCATGCCGTCCCGAACGTCTGGAAGAGCGCGGCTGACGATAACGCTCATGGCGTAGTCGAGGTACGCGGTCTTCATTTCTTCGTTGATGTTGACGTTGACGATGCTCTGGCGAACGGGCTGATTCATCTTTGGCTTCTTTCCCCAGCAGGATTCGATTCAGGTGAGATCAGAAGTCGAGGTTTCGCACCGACAGGGCGTTTTCCTCGATGAACACCTTGCGCGGCGGCACGTCATCTCCCATGAGCATGGAAAAGAGGTCGTCGGCGGCAATAGCGTCTTCGATTTCCACACGAAGAAATTGACGCGTCTCGGAGTTCATGGTCGTTTCCCAGAGCTGTTCCGAGTTCATTTCGCCAAGGCCTTTATAACGCTGGATGTAGGCACCCTGGCGACCTTCCGCGAGAAGAAACTTTTGCATGTCTATCCAGTTCCCCACTTCACGCTTCTTTTTTTCCGTAGCGTACGAGAGTGGAAGGGCATGGGCGGTGTCAATTTGCGCGTGCAGGCGCCGAAGCTCCTGGAGCTCGTTGCTTTCCACGAAATCGGCGTCGAGCCGAAAACGCACAGGTTTGCCCGCAATTTGCATATTGACGAGCGCAAAGTAACGATTGTGCTCGGTGTCGAATTCGACTTGCGATTGAATGTGCCCAAACGAAAAAACAGCCTCGGTGAGGTCGGCAATGAGCGACGCCAGTTTTTCTTTGGAATAGAAGGTCGCGGCTGTGAGGTCGTTGCGGTGCGCAAGGAAGTTCATGGCAAGTTCACTACGCTTGCGCGCGAGCACCGCGAAAATGCGGTTGTAGCGTTCCACTGCGGTGAGGAGGTTTTTCACCACACCGACATCGAGTGCGTTGCCGCCGGCATCGAAAATTGAACCTTCTGAAAGCACATTTTCGACAAGGAAACGCTCGAGTTCGTCTTCGTCTTTAATGTACCGCTCCGTCTTGCCCTTCTTGTATTTATAAAGAGGGGGTTGGGCGATATAAAGGTAACCGCGCTCAATGATTTCGCGCATCTGACGATAAAAGAACGTGAGCAGAAGCGTACGGATGTGTGCGCCGTCGACGTCGGCATCCGTCATAATCACGACTTTGTGGTAGCGCAGCTTGGCAACATCGAAGTCCGTGCGGCCAATGCCGCAGCCCAAAGCCTGAACCAAAATGCGGATTTCCTGATTGCCAAGCATTTTGTCGGCCGAAGCTTTTTCCACATTCAGAATTTTGCCGCGCAGGGGAAGGACAGCCTGTACCTTTCGGTCGCGGCCTTGTTTTGCCGTTCCTCCTGCGGAGTCGCCCTCCACAATAAACAGTTCGCAAAGCGCAGGATCTTTTTCTTGGCAGTCGGCAATTTTCCCGGGCAGGCCGGAAAAATCGAGCGCACCTTTGCGGCGGGTCAGTTCGCGTGCCTTGCGGGCAGCAATGCGCGCACGCGCGGCATCCACAATTTTGCCGATGACCTTTTTCACGACATCCGGGTTCTCGTGAAAATAATCCGACAACTTTTCGTTTAGAATGCTTTCGACGATGGTCCGCACCCGCGAGCTGCCGAGCTTCGACTTTGTTTGCCCCTCGAACTGAGGGTCGGGGATCTTCACGCTCACAACAGCGGTAAGTCCTTCGCGGATGTCTTCCGAAGACAAACCTTCTTTGAGGCTTGCCACACCCTTGTCGTCGGCGGTGCAAGAGTTCACCACACGGGTGAGAGCCGAGCGAAAGCCAGTGAGGTGCGTGCCACCTTCAACCGTATTGATGTTATTGGCGTATGAAAAAACAGACTCCGCGTAACCGTCGTTCCACTGGAGCGCCACTTCGACGTCACAGTTTTCGCGCTCGACGTGTACGTAAATAACCTTGGGGTGGGTCGTGTTTTTATTCCGGTTCAGGAATTCGACGAAGGAAAGGAGCCCTCCGTCTGCCCTGAACTCGGCCTGTTTGTCGTTCACTTCGTCGATAAGGCGGATGCCAATGCCCTTATTGAGGAACGAGAGTTCTCGCAAGCGGCCAGCGAGATGATCGAAACTGAACTGAGTCGTTTCGAAAATGGTGGCATCGGGTTTGAAGGTGGTGCGGGTGCCATGAAGCTCGGTCGTACCGATGTGTTTTACACCGCCCAAAGGAATGCCTTCCCGGTATTCCTGCTCGTAGACCTTGCCATTCTTTTTGACTTCTACCCGGCAGTACGAAGACAGAGCGTTCACAACCGAAGCGCCCACACCATGGAGGCCGCCCGAAACCTTGTAAACGTTGTTGTCAAACTTTCCGCCCGCATGGAGCACCGTCATCACGACTTCGAGGGCGCTTTTTCCGGAAGAGTGCATGTCGACGGGAATGCCGCGCGCGTTGTCGGACACCGTGACGCTGCCGTCGAGGTGAAGCAGGATTTCAACTGTGTCGCCGTGGCCTGCAAGAAATTCGTCGATACAGTTGTCGACGAGCTCGTATACGAGGTGATGGAGTCCGTTTGTCCCCGTGTCACCAATGTACATACCAGGCCGTTTGCGCACGGCCGTGAGGCCTTCGAGCACCTGGATATTGCCGGCGCCGTAGTCGGGCGATGTTCCCGACTCCACGCTAGTTTCGGAGAGACAGGGCCGTTGCGTTCTCTGAAGAATCATAGAATGGAAGCCTCTTCCCGGAATGGCTGTGTTAGACCGGGAGAGTTTAGCCCATACAAGGCCGATGCGCCAACTTCAGAAGAGAAACCGGACTTGCGGGCGCAAAAAAGTGCTCAGAAGCGGGTCGGGACGAGAAGGAAGAAGACCTCGAGCCCTTTTTGAGCCTCCCCCGTGATCTTCACGGGTCTGTTCACGTTCTCCCAACCGAACCTCACCGCCGAACCCTCAACGCAATTGAGGATGCCCGTCAAAAGCGTTCCGTTGTAGTTCACTTCCATCGGCTCTTCGACCGTCTTGCCCAGCTCCACAATTTCTTCGCCTTCTTTCAGGCCCGGAGTAAAGCTTTGAACGTCGAGGACAGGGCCATCGAAGTTGAGCTTTATAATTCGATTCTTGTCGGCGAACAGAAGAACGCGACGCACACTTTCGGAAAGTGATTTGAGATTGACGTCAATTTCCGTGTTGATTTTCTGTGGGATGGCAGACGTGTAGGGCGGGTATTTGCCGGCAATGCACTTGCTCACCATCGTGTAATTTTCAGTTTCCACCGAAAAGAAAAGCGACTCCTGGTGCCAACGCAGGCGAAAATCTTTTGCAGGTTCGAGTGCACACACGCGACGGAGTTCGTCGAGCGCCTTCTTCGGCACGAGGACCGCGCTGTTCTCGATGTGTTCGGCCATCAGGCCGTCGAGAAGTTCGGCCTTGGCAAGACGGAGCGCATCGCTGGCAACGGCATGGAGGGAAAGGCCTTTCGACGTGTCGGCCCAAATGAGGGCGCCGTTCGCATAAAACCGGGTGTCATCAACACTCACGAAATCGCGAAAGCAATTGACCCAACGCTCGAGGGCTTCCCCTTTCACGAGCACAGCACTGCCGACAGTGGGAACGACGACTTCCGTTTGTGTTTGGTCTTGCACGAGTTGCAATCGCGCCGAAGATCGACCGCACTTGAGCATGAGGCGCTGCGGCAATTCTGCCGTCAGTGTGATGCGCTCAGGAGGAAGCTGTTTCACATAGTCGGACAGCTGCTTGCCCGACACCTTAATGATGCCTTTGCCCGTGTAATCGGCTTGAAACACATAGCGGATAGAGAGGTTATGGCTCACCGCCGACATGAGGACGTCGCCGCCTCCGGTGAAGTCGAGCTGGATCCAGCCCACTTCCGTGTCCGCTTGTGCAGCCGTGACCGCAGAAAGCGCCGCGGCAAGGCGGTCGCGATCGAAAACCGCCTGAATGCCTTCGCCCGCAGAGGAACCCTCGGGCGAAAAGGAACTTTGCGGAAAACCGGATTGTCTCATCGTATGCACCTTGCGAGGGAGGAAAGACTCCCAGTGAGATAACCCATGGCCGCATTCGGAACAAGCAACACGAGCGTGCGCCACCATAGGCTTCCGAAGCCACTTCCGACTCCCTCTTCTTTTCTTGAGAAGAAAGATCCAAAGTCTTCTAATGAAGAAGGAAGAAGGGGTAGGTGAAGGGTCAAATTGTGGATAACCGTCTGGCCAAGATCGAGATCGTGTTGAGGCTCAAGCGAAACACGTGTGTCTGTACCGGTCGGTGTGCTTGTGGACAACGTGTGGACAGCCTGTGGACAACGTGTGGATAACCCCCGTGTGTGTGTGGACAACTCTCTTGCCTAGTTTCGAGGCGGTGCACTTGTCCACACGTTGTCCACAGGCTGTCCACAGAAAAAAGGGGGTTGTCCACAGGGTTGTCCACAAGGCGGTGTGGATAAGGTTCTCCACACGTTGTCCACAAAGTTGTCCACACTCTCAGGCCTGGGCGTGAAGCGAACACGGACAGGAGACGCCACCTCGCCAAGTTATCCACAAAGGTCTGTGGATAACTTTGTGGACAAGATGTGGACATGTTTTAAGACGTTGTGATTTAGAGAGGATTTTCGACGACTCAGACCCCTGCCGAGGCTTTGTGGATAACTCCGTACGTGCAGGGTGTGACTCGGGAGAGTCGAGAGGGTTCGACGCTGGGGTGAAAAGGTGAGCACGATTCTTTCAGCTTCCAATGAAAACGTAAAGAAGGCGGCCGCACTTTTGCGGAGCGGCCGACTGGTGGGTTTTCCCACGGAAACAGTGTACGGGCTGGGCGCCCATGGGCTTGAAGAGATCCCTATTTTGCGCATCTTCCAAGCAAAGGGGCGTCCTCTCTCCGACCCTCTCATTCTTCACGTGCCGAGCCTTGACGCCGCGCGCCCTTTTGTTGTGCTGACGCCAGCGCTCTTGGCACAGGTTGAATCTCTCTCTGCCGCCTTTTGGCCTGGACCCCTGACGCTCATTCTTCCCGCTTCGTCGCTCGTGCCCGCGGGAGTCCGTGCGGGCGGACCCACCGTAGGTTTTCGTGTCCCTGGGCACCCCATCGCGTTGTCCTTCCTGAAAGAATGCGGCGTGCCCGTCGCGGCACCGAGTGCGAACCGTTTTGGACATGTGTCACCGACCCGTGCAGAACACGTGCAACACGACCTCGGTGCGCACGACGTCACCATTCTCGATGGTGGCGCTTGCCCCGTGGGAATTGAGTCAACCATTCTAAAGTGCGAAGAGGGTTCCGCGACAGTCTTGCGGCGTGGGTCCATCACCCTCTTTGAAATTCGGGAAGCGCTGGCGGACATCCTGAGGCCTGAATGTGTCACCGCCGTCACGCGCACCGTTGTTCACAAGGCATCTGCCGTCGAACAAGAAACCCTGGAGGCACCTGGCCAGCTTCTGACCCACTATGCCCCCGACGTGCCGACATTCCTTGTGCGCGTCGCAGATGTGGCCGCTGTGGCTGCTGGCGACAACTCTCACACTGTTGTTGTCGATGTGGGAGGGCGGCTTGGGTCCCTGCGCACCGGAGCGTTGGCCTACCGAACGTCGGATGAAGGTACGGAGGCAGCCCTTTCTTTTGCGTTTGACGCTCTGCGTTGGGCCGAAGGGGTTTCAGGCGCACAGCGCATTCTTGTGCCTGACCTTATGAGCGAGCCCGACGAAAAGCTGCTGGCGCTTGCCGATCGCTTTTTTCGAAGCGCGTCAGGTCGCTGTGTTCTTGCTGAGCACGCACGCTGAACGGGACGCGGTCCCTTTGCGCACAGGAGGCAGGCGCGGCAACACAAATCCTCAGTGCGCAGCGTGTTCCAGCTTGCGGCGCAACTCTTTCACCGTGGCGAGTGTCGAGGCGTCTTGAGCCATGAGTTCGGAGATTCGCCTCACTGCGTTCAACACGGTGGTGTGGTCGCGGCGATTGAAAGCATCCGCAATTTCAGTGGTTGTCATGTCGAGCATTTCTCGAGCCAAATACATGGCGACGTGGCGAGGAGTCACAAAATTTTCTTTGCGGCTTGTGCCGCGGAGCTCTTGAAGCTTTACGCCAAAATGCTCGGCCACCGACTTTTGGATGGAAAAGATGTCGACTCCTTGGCTCGGGATGCGGACGTCCTTGCGGACTTCCCGCTGAATGGCTTCGAGGGTGGGAGGCTCGCCTTTAATAGATTGATTCACCAGCAGCGTTTTGAGCACGCCGGTGATTTCTCGCACGTTCGATTTGACGTGCGTGGCGATGTACTCGATGTGGTCGCGCTTGAGCGCAAGACCAAACGACTCCGCCTTCACTTCAATGATGCCTACACGGTCTTCGAAGGTGGGGGGTTCGATGCTCGCAATGAGTCCCTGCAAGAATCGACTCTTCAAGCGCTCTTCGATGTTCGGAATCGACTTCGGGTATTGGTCGCTCGTAATGACGATCTGTTTTTTGTTTTGGTAGAGGTCATTGAAAATGTGAAAAAATTCGAGCTGCGTGCCGTCTTTGCCTTCAATGAATTGAATGTCGTCGACAAGAAGGACGTCAACTTGGCGGTATTTGCTGCGAAGCTCATGCTGCTTGTTGAAACGTACGGCGCGGGTGAGGTCAGAAATCAGGTCTTCACTGGTGACGTACCGCACGTGCCAGTCGGGGTGGTTGGACCTGATTTCATTGCCCACGGCATGGAGGAGGTGCGTTTTGCCCAAACCCGTTGAGCCATAAATAAAGACAGGGTTGCTGACGTTGCCAGGATCCCTGGAAGCGTTCAGGCACGCGAGGCTCGCCATTTCGTTTGTGGACCCTTGGACAAACGACTGAAACGTGAATTCGGGATCGAGCGGACGCTCGGTGCCTCCCGATGCGCGCGGCTCATAGTCGACGGCCGTAGAGAGAGAGGCCGACGCAGGAGCAGGCATGGACATCTTGTTGATGTTTCCAAGCGCAGCCAGCCGCGACTTTTTCATTTTTCCTAGGTCTTGCGCAGCGGCTTGAGCCGCCGATGGGGAGTCGAGAGGCCCTTCGGGCTTGGGTGTGGACTCGGGAAGTGCAGGAGCGGACGCTTGAGCGCCGAGCGGAGCAATGGCTGGATCCTGTGCAGCGGCTTGTGTGTGAGACGATTTTGGCAGAGAGGCCGGTGACTCGTCCGCGGCAGCGCGTTTCGCAGCGCGCGGAGGAACGTCACGTCCTGCGGGGGACGATCGCATCCTATCGGTATGGCCTTCCGACGCTGCCGAAAGAGCCTGCGCAAGAAGATTTGCGGTGTTCGATCCGCCAGTCCGTTGGGAAGGCGTTGATTGTGAGCGCGCACCAGCATGGCTATTGGCGATGGCTCCGGCGCGTCCCGAAGGGGGAAGGGCTTCGGGACGAGGCACGGGGAGTGCTCTGCCTGCGGCCGTCGCGCCGCGGACAGACAGAAAGCCCGCGACGGAGGTGTCGGCAGGAGCGCCTTGTGTTGCGGGGTTGCCTTGCGACTCAAAAAGAGGATCGACCACAGCTTTGGACTCGTTCGCTTTGCGTGAGCGCTTGCGTGGCGCCGAGGTGGCATTGCCTGACACGATCAGAAATTCGATGCCGCTGCCGAAGACCTCGCGGGTCAACTCTTTCATTTCCGCATAAACGCCTGGCTGGCGAACAAACCCTTCGTATATGAAGTCACGAATGGTGGCCACCACAAGGTCGCCGTCCTGGCGGATTTCCAGCCGTTCGATCACAGCTTTCGCGATAACCTCATTGCACAGCTTGTTTTTCGACAAGCTTTCGTGCAAACGGCGCAAGAAGAGGCTGCTCTTCTCGCGGGAAGTCTCGAGTTCCTGCTGCGTCATCGCGTATCCTGCTGGTGTGCCTATCGTGTGACATGGCGCGGCCTGCGGAGGCCCGGGATGCCTTGGAGGTCCCGAGTTTGACGATGCCACCTGTGAAGGTCAAGTGCGTATGAAGCAAATGTGGATTTGGTTTGGGGTTGTTTATGGCAACCTCAATGCGCTCGTGATGAGCGTGGTCGTGGGTGCGTTTGGCGTGGACTCCGAGGCCGGCCGCGCTTTTTGCTCTGTGTTTTCAGTTGACATCGGCACCTGCCGGGTGTGGATTCTCGTAGCTCTCATTTCGTTTTTCGGAACCGCCACCGTTCTTTCCTTGCGGAAACTCATGGAGGTGAGAAAAGCGGAAGCGCTGAAAGACAAGTAAGGAGGCCTCCATGACGATTCCCTCCGCTCCCCTCGACCTCGGGATGCTTTTGGCATTTGCAGCCCTTGGCCTTGCCGTTGTCGGCGGTCTTTTGTTGCAGGTCATAGCCATTGTGCGTCAACGCAGAAACATTATGGGACTCGTGGTGAAACTGGCAGCCATTGTTGCTCTCATCGCGGCACTGGCAGAGGTGCGTGCGAACACGGTTCCCTACCTTTTCGTTTTCTTTGTTGCAGCTGTCGCAGCTCTGGGGGGTGCCTCCCTTGCCAGAAGAACGCTGTTGCGCTAAAGGGCATTCGTTCTGCACAGAGACAGAATGTGAGCGAATTTGAACCTTTTTTCGAACGAGGTGGCTGCCCAGGCCTGGGCGAGTCACGGCGAAAACAAGGCGGGGGAAGAATGAAGCGGTCTCTTTTGGGAATGGGGGCGTCCCTGAGCGCCCTCGCAGCGTTCCTCTTCTCGTCGACGGCAGTTGCGGCCGGTGGCGGCGATGGAAAATTGGTGAGCGTTGTCAATTGGTATTATTTGCTCACCGAAGCCATCACCCACGACGCGAAAATCGCCGGCCAGTTTTGGCTTTGCGTGGCAGCGTTTGGTGGCCTTGTTGCCCTGACGGCTGTGGGTTTGTTTGCAGGGCTGCACAAGCTCGAGCCCGAAAAAATGAGCGATGAGGAACTTCTTCCTCCGAAGAACTTTGGGTTCCGCGCCTTCGTGGAACTTTGCTTTGCGGTTGTCAGCAGCACTTTGGAGTCAGTGCTCGGAGAAAAGAAGTGGCAGGCGTTTGCCCCCCTCTTGGGCGGCACGTTTTTCTACATCATCATCTCGAACCTGACGGGTCTTGTGCCAGGGTTCACGCCCTCCACAGAGCACATGAACACGACGCTCGCCATGGCGCTCATCATCTTCGTCATGTTTAACTACTACGGCCTCAAGTATGCGGGAATAGACTACATCAAGCACATGGCGGGCCCGCTCTTGGTCCTCGCCCCGCTTATCTTCTTCATTGAGATCATCTCGCTGTTTGCTCGGCCCATGTCGCTTTCGTTGCGCCTTTTTGGCAACGTAAGTGGAGATCACCTCGTGTTCAGCGTGTTTTCCACCCTCGTGCGCGATGCGGGCATCCCCTTTGTGCCTGTGCCAGCGGCTCTCCTCTCTTTCGGCCTTCTTGTGTCTTGCCTGCAGGCGTTCATTTTCATGACCTTGAGCGCCGTGTACATCAAGCTTGGCGTCGAGTCGGCACACGAAGAGGCTCACCACTGAGTCCCCGTTGAAAAGTTTCGGATGCGACGCCAGAAGCGCTTGCCATTCAGCGCCCCTGCCGTCGGGAAACGTCCGGTTCGGTTCCGCCCCCAGAGGTGGCGCCATTCGGAGATCTCCTCTCCGAACCCCGTTGTTGAATGGAGTCCGTTTTCCCCCATTTTTGGTTCAGAGGTTTTTCATGAAGACGTTTGCAAAGTTCGCTGTTCTTGCCATGGCTCTTGCGTCCAGCCCCGCGTTCGCCCAGGAAGCATTGACCTCGTCGGGCGGCATCGGTGACGCCGGACTCAAGTTCCTTGCTGCTGGCCTGGCCATTGGTCTTGCCGTTCTTGGCGGCACCGCCGGTCAAGGGAAAGCAGCAGCGACGGCCTATGAGAGCATCGGCCGCAATCCTCAGAGCGCCGACAAGCTGTTTACTCCCCTTCTTCTGGGCCTCGCTCTTATTGAATTCCAGACGATTATGGCCTTCATCATCGCCATCCTTCTTGTCCTGAACTAAGTCGGATGTGGCCGTCGTTGGGCTCTTGACAAAATTTCAAGGCCTGACTACGAACAGCCCCTAAGTGGTGGGTTAGCTCAGTTGGTAGAGCAAGAGACTCTTAATCTCTTGGTCCGGGGTTCGAGCCCCCGACCCATCACCACACCTTTCCTTGCGCACTGTCCTTTTGCCTGCAGCGAAAA
Source organism: Silvanigrellales bacterium (assembly GCA_020247005.1). GTDB lineage: Bacteria > Bdellovibrionota_B > Oligoflexia > Silvanigrellales > Silvanigrellaceae > JADCJN01. Next base: position 12,939 of record JADCJN010000279.1, on the reverse strand, counting down.
GTTTCGAAAGCCCGCTCTGGCGTCCTGCCAAGCGGGCTTTTTCGTTGTGCAAGTCTCGAACTTTATTTGGACTCCCGCTGCATTCACTTGTCATTCACACTTGAAAATCATTTTCGAATACCGTAATCCCTACAGGTGGAGCCGTTGATTTTGCCTCTCCCGGCAAGAAAGACGTCTCCAATCTCCCGAAAGACATCACCTCCTTTTGGAAACCTGCCTATCACTGGTAGGTTTTTTTTGTGCAAATTGCAGATCTTCACGCAACATTGCGTTGATAAAGGTTTACATTGTGACCGCTCAGCCGCGGGAGTTTTCGAAAAGCCCATCGGTGGGGCGGTTTGCCCCAAGCCCGACAGGCCCTTTGCATTTCGGATCATTGCTCACAGCCGTGGCGAGTTTCCTGGACGCGCGACAGGCGGGTGGTGCCTGGCTCGTGCGAATGGAAGATGTGGATGAGCCCAGGTGCCGCAAAGAATGGGCCAATGGCATCCTCCGCTCACTGGAGTCCCATCAACTTTGTTGGGACGGCGATGTTGTTGTGCAGAGCGAGCGAAAAAATGTGTACGAAGAGGCACTTGCGCAGCTGCGGACCCAAGGCGCCCTGTATCCGTGTAGCTGCACCCGCAAAGAGCTGGAACACGGGCCGCGGAATCCGCAAGGCGAGGTTGTTTACCCAGGCACTTGTGCCGGGGGCCGGGCAAACCCGCTCGCCTCCCAATTCGCCGAGCGATTTCGGGTGGGTCAGGGCAGGCTTCTGAGTTTTGAAGACGGTCTTTTTGGCCTTCAAGAGGCCCCTGGGTGGGAAGACGTTGGCGATTTCGTGGTGAAACGGGCCGATGGGTACCATGCCTACCATCTCGCGGTGGTCGTCGACGATGCGTTGCAGGGCGTCACCGAGGTCGTCCGCGGCAGCGACCTTCTTTTTGCCACACCAAAGCATCTTCTTTTGCAACGGGCTCTTGGCTTTCCGACGCCTCGTTACCTTCATCTTCCCATTGCCACCAACACGTTAGGCGAAAAGCTGAGTAAACAGACGAAGGCCCCCGCACTCGACTCCAGGCGGGCCTCCGACAATCTTGTCGATGCGTTGGTGGCCCTCGGGCAGATTGGCGACGCCTCGGTTGCCCAAGACTTGCGCTGCGAGAGCCCGGCATCGATACTCGGGTTTTCCATTCCACGCTGGAACCGAGGCGCACTTCCGCGCCGGGCAACGTTCGTGGCCGAAGGTCAGCACGGGTGAGTGCGTGAGCAAATCGACGGAAACACGCTGGCAAGAGCTCTTTTTGCGCGCACAAGGAGGCGAAAGTGCGGCCTACGAAGCTCTTCTTGCCGATGTGTGCGCCTCGTTGCGCCGGTGGCTGCGGCGGAGGGTGGCCAACACCGAGGCGCGCGAGGATGTGGTGCAAGACATCCTGATAGGCATCCACCAGGCACGGCACACCTACCGACCGGAGCACTCGTTCCTGACTTGGGTGAACGCCATTGCCCGGTACAAGGTCGTTGACTACTACAGACGGCGAGGACGGCGCCTTTCTCGGGAGGTTCAGATTGAATCCGATGAGTTTGAAACCTTTTTCCGCAGTGCGGACGAAGGTTCCCCAGGGGAGGAATCCTTGGACGACACCATGGAAGGTGCTTTGTCCGGTTTGCCACCGCGGCAACGTCAGGCGGTGGAACTCCTGAAAGTCAAAGACTTGAGTGTGAGGGAGGCGGCGGTGGCAATGAATGTGAGCGAGGGTTCGCTCAAGGTTTTGGCCCACCGGGGTTACGAAGCCCTGCGCAAAGCGCTGGGGAAGGGGAGGGCACCGTGACAGATTCCACTGAAGCCCTCGTGCGACGCCTTTCGACAGGTCTTGAACCCGTCGTGCCTTTGGCTTCCGTGCCGCAGGTCGGCCTCCGTGTGGGTGCCGTGCTCCTTGCCTTTTTTGGACTTCGTCTCTTTTTTGCGGGTTCGCGAGAGAATTTCTCGTTTGTCTCCCAGACCCCCTGGCTCTGGGTCGAAACCGCGCTTCTCGTTGGACTCGCGCTTTTAGCGGGGTGTGCCATCGCCGCCCTTCGGACACCTGGAGCCTTGCGTCGCAGTGCTTGGGCCAAGGCGGCCTTGGTGGGTGCTTCTGCGTGGCTTGGCGTCTTTACAGCGGGCGCATTCGTTCGCGAAGAGGGGGTGGCTGCGTTTTCCTTGAATACGGCTTTTACTGCGGGCTGCGCCTTGGAACTGCTGCTTTGCGCTCTCCCCTCGTTTGGATTTTTCGTGTGGGTGGCGCGGCGAGGATATTCCACATCTCCCTGGTGGACCTCCTTCTTTGCGGGCTTGGGAGCTCTGTCGCTCTCTTTGGCGCTCCTTTCGTGGACCTGTCTCAATGAGACTTTCGCCCATGTGGCCGTTTGGCACGTGACGCCCTTTGTGGTGTTTGGTGCCGCTGGCGTCTTTATCGCTCACCCTCTTCTTGCCCGTCGCGCGCCCGTATTGCAGGGCATCGCTCTTCTTCCGTTCGCGCTCCTTGCAGCGGCTGGGGTGTTGCTTCAGGCTGCACTTTCCAAAACTGAAGTCGACGTGAGCGTGGGACTTCCCATAGGAGGCGCACTTTCGTTCGCAAACACGCTGGCGGGCGTGGCGTTAGGTTGGGCTTTGACTCGTGTTGTCGCTTTGTCTGGTAAAAGACACATTCAATTCTCTTGGATCTTTCTCGCTCTGGCGTTGATGCCCACGCTTTTGGCGTTGGCATTCGGCACGAGCACAAATAATTTGCCTTTTCTTTCCTTAGGTCGACTCTCCATTCATGCCACGGAGCTTTCTGCGGCCCTGGCCGTGCTTTCCAGTGCGGCCTTTCTCTCCAAAGACGCCTTTGGTTTTGGTGGGCTTGGGGCTATTGCGCCGTTGCTCTTGCTCTCTTCCTACGGTGGGCCCACCGGGGTTTGGAGCTATGGTATCGCTTTGGCCACCATGTGGGCGCTTACCGTGCTCGCGCCCGGCAACGGCGCGTCCGAAAAACGCGGATGGAATTTGCTCGCCCTCGTGCCCCTTGTTCCCATCGCGTTTCTTCCGGTTCTCCGAGCCTTGCGTGTCTCGCCGGTGCCGTCGCAGCCAGTCATCTATGGACCCTGGCTTGTGGCGAACGAAACAGCGGGGGCGCATCCGCAAACCGATTTCGCGTTGGGCTTGCTTTCACAGCACTTTGGCAACGGGCTCGCCTGGGGGGCGGTGGCACTTTTCGTGGTGGGGTGTGTGCTCGTGCTTTTGCGTGCCCAGGCGTCTCGCGATGTCTTGACTCGGCTCCTTGCCACGGGACTCGTCGTGTTCCTCGGCCTTCAGGCCGCCTGGAACGTCGCTGCAGCTCGGGGATTTTTTCCAACTCCGTCGAGCGGAACGTATTTTCCGTTCCTAAGTGCTGGAGAGTCGTTCACGCTCCCCTGTGTCGCCCTCCTCGTGTTCCTTTGGAATCGGTTTCATGCCGAAAGGTTTGAAGAAACCGGCCGTTCCGGAGAGAACGCTGCGTTCTGAGCACCGTTGACATTTCGTTACGAACGCTCACCTTTGAGTGATGCTCCTGGGCTTGGATTGGCCGAAAAGAGAGTTGGGAAAGGAAAGTGAGGTTCGGGTGCCTTTCCTATGCCTGCCCCAAAAAGGGGTCCTTTTCGCACCCTGGAAGGAGCCTTCGAGATGAAAAAATTCGGACGCCTTTTTGCGTTTTTGAGTTTTGGTGCTGTTGCACTTGGCGCAGTTGGGTGCCACGCGCGCGGAGGAACCCCCGAAGCCAGAGAGGCCTGGGTGTCGGAAAAAATAGCCCATCGACTTGAACTCGATGACGCACAGAAGACCAAACTCGGCGCAGTGAAAGCGGAGCTCACTGAGGCCATGAAAGAGTTTCAGGGCGTGCGTGACGCTGGTCGCAGCACCTTGCGCCAAGAGCTCGGGAAAGAAACCATGGATGCCGCAAAACTCACCGCAGCAATTCAAGCACACCTTGATGTTGTTACGCGGAGGGCTCCGGCAGTTGTGGCTGCGCTCGTAGAGTTGCATGCCTCATTGCGTCCCGATCAACGCGACGAGGTGAAAGTCTTCGCCGAGAAACACCTTTCGGAGGAAGGGCACCGCGGGCGCGGAGGCCGCTTTTTTCGGGGAGGCTCCCATGAGAAAAAAGACGAGACCAAGGATTCCGACTGAGAAGCCCCTTGCAGGAATGAAGCCCTTTGGAGACGCCCATGAGCAACGACACTCCGCGCATTCCGGTTTTCGTCGTCGACGATGACCCCAAACTCGGAGGACTGCTTGCCGAATATTTGGACGGCTTTGGCTTTTGCGTGTCCACTTTTACCAACGCTCACGACGCTTTGGCCGCGCTTCCCCAAGGCCGGCCGGCCCTTGTGGTGAGCGATGTGATGATGCCGGGCCTCAACGGTCTTGGTTTTTTGCGCAAGGTGCGCGAATTTTCGCAGGTTCCCTTTATTCTTCTCACCGCACGGGGCGAAGTGCCCGATCGCGTGCTGGGTCTTGAACTTGGTGCCGACGACTATGTTCCCAAACCCTTTGAACCCCGGGAGCTCGTCGCGCGCATCCAGTCGGTTCTGCGCCGCGTTGCGGCTCCGTTGCGTCCCCTTCAGCCCGGCGGAAGGCTTGTGTTTCCTGGGCTCACCATCGACCCCGCTTCCCAGCGGGTTTGGGTTGAAGGGACCGAGGTGGTTTTCACCTCAACGGAGTTCGACGTCCTGCACCGTCTGGCGAGCCGCGCTGGAACGGTGGTGTCGCGCGACACCCTCATGGAAGAAGTGCGAGGCATTGAATGGGAAAGCTACAACCGATCGATTGACGTCATGATTTCGAAAATCCGTTCGAAAATTGGATGCGACTCTCAGACGCCCCGTTTCATTAAAACCGTCCGCGGAAGTGGGTATCTTTTCATGGCGGTGCCTTCATGAATCGGTCTCTCCTTTCTGCGAGGACGTGGAGTCGTCCTTTCACGTCTGGCCGGCACAGTCTCTTCACGAGGATTCTGGGCCTTATGGTGCTCGCAGGTTTAGCCGTCACACTCATCATGAGTGCACTTTTTCGCACTGCGTTCCAAAATGGCGGAGGCCGTGGCCGCGAAATGGCTCGCGCGAATTTGAACGCCTACGCGCTCGGAATTGTGAGAGAGCTCGCGCCCTTGGATGGGGCCACCTTGCAGGCGGCACTCGAGTCACTTTATGAAACACGGCAACTGCTTGTGCGGGTTCGGGACCGGGATGGCCGTGAAGTCACACCCGGCGGAAACGACTTTTACCAGGGCGAGCCCATCCCGAGGTTTGAGGAGTTTCGACCCCGCCGAATGTGGATGCGGGGCGACCTTGAAATCGGATTTTCGCGGGGCCGCGGCATGGTCTCCGTGCAGCAGGGCAACCGCATTTATCTTTTCGCGATTCCCGGCATGGGACCCAGTGAACTCAGAGCCGAACTCGTGACGCTCGCCGTCGTGCTTTTGCTGGGCGTCATTGCGCTCGTGTATTGGCGGGTGCGCAAAATGATTGCTCCATTGCGGGCGTTGAAAGCGGGCGTGGATGCTCTAGCCCAAGGTGAATTGAGCACCCGCGTGAATGTTGCACATCGAAAACCCGACGAGTTCAGTGCCCTGGCAAACGACTTCAACCGCATGGCGCAAGAACTTCAAGGCATGCTTTTGGCGCGGGAAGAGCTTCTTTTTGCCGTGAGTCATGAACTTCGGACGCCTCTGACACGCGCGCGCCTCGCTCTCGAATTTGTGCCCGAAGGCAAGGCGCGGGCGAGCTTGAAGGGTGACCTCTCAGAAATGTCCACCCTTGTCGACGACCTCATGGAGTTTGGACGGCTGCGCGGAAACCCGACCTTGAACAGGACGCAGACGCGGCTGAGTGCACTTGTGCTTGCGGCGGTGGCGGATGCCAACGCTTTGCTCGGCCAAGACCCTCGGCGCGTGGAAGTCGTCTTCGGTTCAGGGTTTGCGCATCCCGACGGCAAAGAAGCAAGCAAAGACCAAGGGAACTCTCATTTAGAGCCAGAGGCGGAGGTTGATGCCGCGCGCTTGCGGGGTGTGTTGCGAAATCTTGTTGAGAATGCGCTTGCCTATGGAAGCGTGAAGCCGGGTGCCAGTGCGGTGCGCGTGGAGTCGCTTCTCGAGACTTCGACGCTTTCGCCGGGGACGCGGACCTGGATCGTTCGGGTGAAAGACGATGGCTCCGGCATTCCTGAAGGTGAGGCCGAGCGCGTGTTCTTGCCGTTCACGCGGCTCGAGGAGTCACGTTCCCGAGCCCATGGAGGTCTCGGGCTCGGACTCCCTCTCGCTCGCCGTGCCATCGAAGCCCATGGTGGCACGCTCAAGCTTCTCCGGTTCGCTCCTCAGGGAGCCGTTTTTGAGTGGCGCATTCCGCTCGACAGCAAGAAGGCTTGACTGGTTTTCAAGGCGCGTCGTGGGTGGGAAGAGCCCGCAGAGTGGCTGTATGCACATGGCTTGTGCGTGTTTCTATCGCGCGACCGAAGGCGTCTGTCGTAAGATTTTTCACCAAGAATTCGAGTTTGAATGCGATGGGTTCTATTGCGCCTGCGTGCGAAAGGAGATCGGTGCGAGAAAATTCGCAGGAGCCTGGGCGGCTTTCGATTCGAGCGGTGCCTGTGCTCACGCGCGTCGTGTTTCCGCCTTCAGCGACCGTGTGCTTTGATGCCAGGGTGCAGTGAAGATCAACGCCGGCGTATTCTTCCACAGAAACAACCTTGACCACCAGAGTTCCCGTTGCCGCGGCGAAAGCAAAGGCCGCGGGAACGATGACGGGTTCAAGCTTCGGAGTGCGCAGCAGTGTCGTTGTGGCGTTCCCGAAGTCGTCTTCGAAACGAAACGTGCCTGCGGCAACACCGGGAAAAGAATCGGCGTAAAAAGTGCCCGTTCGAAAGAGGCTAAAGAGCGGGATGACCGTCAGGTGATTCAAAAGCGTGATGGCCGTATTGACGTCAGCGCCATCGATTTTCGACAGCGGAATGCCTTGAAATTGAACTTGCCGTGGCGACGCGAAACGGATGGTGTCGCCACGCCCGTGCCGAACACGGAATTGGGCTGTCGCCCGGAGGTCGTTGCCTTCGTTGGTTGAAGTCAACGTGTAGCTTTGGTGGATGTCTTGTACCCCAGACGAGGGGCGCGTACGGGGGTCTTGGGGGTTGCCATTCGGGGCGGTGTTCGACGCACCCTCGTCTTCAGAGGGGGTGCGCAAAGGAACGTCTTGCGAATCGACTGTGTGCGTGGAACCGCAGGCCGACAGGGAGCAGGCGAGAAAAAGACGAGACAACAGAAGAAGGCTTTTCATGTGCAAACACCCAAAAGGAGGAGAAGAGGCACGTCGCCGGCGCCACCCTCGGGCCGTGCGACGTGTCCCTTTCTTGCTCAAGAAGCCTCGTTGTGGCTCCTCGATACGTGCGATGCGACTGCTCGATTCTTAAAAACTTGAGCGAATTTAGGAATCGAGCGGCGAAGACTCCTTGGCCTGCTCTCGAAAAGCCGAAGGCGACAGCCCTGTGGCTTCCCGAAAGGCGCGGTTGAAGGGAGCCAAGGAAGCGTAGCCGACGTCGAGCGCGATGCTGAGCACCTTGTCGTGCCGCGAGCCGGGGGCAAGAAGGAGGCGCTTGGCAAGTTCGATGCGGGAGTGCGCCAAGAATTGATTGAAATTGCGGTACCCTAGGTCGCTGTTGATGTGGGTTCGGAGCCGGTATTCGGGAACCTTCAGGAGTCCTGCGAGCTCGGCAATAGTGAGGCCTTCTTTCCGAAAGATTTGAGCCTCTTCCATGCTCAGTCGGAGTTTTTCGGCGAGGCTGTCGGGTGGCATTCCCGCGAGAGAAGGATGGGGCGTGTCGTTTAGGCCCGTTTTGGGCTCTTTCAGAGGGCTCGAAGGGGTCTTGGCAAAAACCCTCAGCGCTGGCCAGGGGCTCAAAAGGTCCCGGTTCTTCGCAAGAAAGGCGAGGGCGACGAGCAAGACCGCGCCCAGTGCCAGGTTGAGTGCGAAGAGAAGGGTGCTGTCGAGGGTGCGTCGGTCGATTTCATATGCGTCCAGCGCAACAAAAACAAGAAGCCCCGCACCCCCCGCGACAACCACCCCAAAGCGGACTTTGAGACGCGAGGGCACGAGGTCGGCGCGCCACCCTGCCAAAGTCGCCAAAAGGCCCATGCCGACAAACCCCAGGTTCAGGCCTTTGAAAAGAAGCACGACACCGCGGGAAAAGGGATCGTCAGAATGCAATTCGGTTCCGCTTTGAGGCAAGGAAAGCACATTGGTAAGAGACAGAAGCACCGCCACGAGACCCAAGGCATGTCGTGGTTTCCACTCGAAGTCGTCTCGAAACAAGGCTTCCGCACCAAACCAAAAAAAGGCAGGCACGAGCGATTCCAAGAACAAGGAGATTTGCAGGGGCCAGAGCGGAAAGTGCAAAGCTGCGTTCGAAATGCCCCAGGACGCCAAAGGCGTGAGTGCGGATGCGGCAAGTCCAACCCCTCCGCCCAACACGGGAAGGCCCGCCGAACTCTCGCGTCTCAACGCCGCGCCTGTGGCGGCGAGCAAAAGAGCGAGCGCAAAAAGCGCCCCACACAGAAAAACATTGGCGAAGAAACTACCCTGCATCAGTAGGGGTTCTCACCGACATAATTCCCCGCAGCCAGATAATTGCACACCCACACTTCGGAGGCTTCACATGCTGCTCGACCACAACCCAGCGTTGTGGTCGTCTTCCAAACCATCTGCGTGTAGTGGCCGCACACAGCACCTGGGGCACAACTCTTCGAGGCAAAATTCCACGAGGGTTTTTCGCTTGCCCATGCGTTGGAAACCTGTGTGCCGTCGGCTCCAAAAGAACCCACCTCGCCAAATCCGCCGCGCGACTGCCAATAAATATTTTCGCCCACCCGCTTGCCTTCAAAGGTGCGCGCATGTGCAGGACGGTGCGCAGGAGCACATCCTTTCGTTTTCAATTCGTCTGCCCACGCTTGGGCAAAGGCGCCAAGCCCTGCGTTCCATGCGAGCGCTTGAAGACCGGAGCTTTCTTTCGCACGGGCGGCGTTGTGCGCGTCGAGTGCTTCTTTTTGCCAAGGCGCGAGCACCCGAGTCGCTTGGGCTTGCGAAGCCGTCGACGCGGGTGTTCCGCGGCTGACACCTGCGTCCTCAGGCTGGCTCGTGGCACTGGTCGCGTCTCCGCAGGAGAGAAACACAAACAGAAGACCTGGGCTCGAAGCGAAGGCCAAAGAGCGTAAAGAAAGCAAAGAGTTCATGTTTGCAGACCTCGAGCTCTTTGGGGAAGTTCCAGAGGGCATCGGCGGCTCTGCGTGGGAATTGAGGCGACTGTCTCGACGTGCCGGTGAAAAGAAGCGATACTGAAACGAAACAAAAAGGGAACACGCGAGAAACAGGCGTGAAACCCTGTCCTTGAAAGTCGTCTGTGGATAAGGAGATCCCCTTGAAGAACGAACTTTTTGGCGCGTCCAAGCCCCTCTTTTTGGGTGCTGGCATGGCCCTGGTGGCGGCGTTCGCGTTCACAGGCATTTCCGCGTGCCGGACACGAACGTTCGTTTGAGGCCGCCGTGGAATTCGACAGCACGCGGCCCGCATGCGACAGGCACTTTGCGCGTCTCGACCCACAAGGTCTCATTCTTCCGGAACACGCGGCGTCCGCGCAGGTCCGCGCGGATCCGTTGCTCTGCGGCAAGCACCTTTTCGTGCATTTTCCGAAGCCTACAGAGTTTGGCATTCCGACCAACGTAGTAAAGAGCCTCGCCGAGCTTTTTCCCGAGGGAATGGGACCCTCGTTTTCGAAAGTGGGTTTGCGTCCGAATCCACGAGACCCCGGATTTCCGGTGGAAATGCCTGTCACCACCATGAGCCGAAAAGGCGTGAAGTCAACTTTAACCGGCGAAGTCCGCGTACTCACTGCGGGAACTCGACGACACTCCACGATACCGTTGATGCATGAGTTGAACGATCGCGCTGAAGAAGCAACAAAACGGGATCAGAAAGTGTTGCCTGCGTCAGTGCTCCTGTGAAAAGCGTGTCTCCGACGTCCTTGTCACTTACATTTTGGGTACTCGCTGCAGATCCGCCAAAGAGTCCGTTGATGAGTACGTAGCTTTTTGCGGCCACCGAAGCGCCCAAAACCGGCACTTCAACTGGTGTAAATTCGCCATTTCCAGCCGATATCAAGTTTACTCCGTGGTGGACCCTGGTGTCGTCTAAGAAAGTCACGACTTCCCAAGCAACTTCCATCGCAATTTCGTCGTTCGAAGGACTCAACACGCCATTAATATCTCTGACGATACGTAAAACATCATTCGAAGGCATTTCCGTGCGAAACGCGACAATTCCCATTCTGTCGAGTTCAGTTGTGAATGTCGTGATCTTGGCCGAAATACGTGCGAAAGATTTTGAACGGTCGAATCCTAAGTAAGATGAGCCAGTGTACGGATCGGTGAGCGCAGGAAGATTGAGCTCTTTCGAGAGCTCCGCGGCTGAGAAAGCCGCTACTCCACGTTGCACATGGATGCGCTGATGTTCAGTGGCTTGAGCGGATATTTTGGCACCGCCAGCCTGGAACCGTTGAACTTCAACTGCGTCAATGTCTCCATCGCTGGCTCCTGAAAGGTCCCGCAAAGTGGCGCTGATCAAGTCGTCTTGATTGAAAACGACTCCACTCTTCTTGATGTTCATTTGCAAAAACGTTTTTTCAATGGATGCTTTTGGTGTTGAAATCAGAGGAACGGACTGAGTTTCTTCGTAACCCACACTGAGATCCTGTCGGACGAGTTCCGTCCGTGCGAATTCTGGGAATTCGACAATTTGCCACTCGATGACTGCTGAGTTGTTGCCAGAAGATGATTCACGCTCGAAATGGACTCTATCGAGAATGCCATCCCCCTGATTGGTTCCTGGCACGGCTGCTGTGTCTTTGAAGGAGCCCAAGACAACCGTTTCACCGGGGAGGCTCCCTTTGGTTCGGTAAGTGTAATGCAAAAGCGCTTTTGTTTTTATTCTTTGGTCGAGTGCAAACGAGGGAGGAATGGGATTCTCTGATGGCGTGCTTTCGTATGGAATTCCTCCGCCAAGAGAAGAAAGATCGACCTCAATGCCCAAAACCCCTGCGGGCATTGTGATTTGTCCGCGACGAATATTGGCAAGGGTTCCTGCAGCAGGAATATTTGATGCCGTTTTTGAAGCTCCAGGCGTTCCATTTTGATTCGCGAATGTGACACATGCCCTGAAAGAATAAACATCGCCCCGAACAAGACCTGTCACTTGAAGATTGATGTCGGTCGAGAATCCAGATGAAATTTCTTGAACAAGAGTGCCCGAGGTGCAGTCTGCCGGAGGAATGGCGCCTGATGCCCTGCGGATGGTCACACTTTGGAAGTCTGTTGCCGCAGAGGGAGGGAGGTCCACTGACAATGAAATGGATCCGTCCGTTGAGCCGGAAGATCCCGTGAACGCCACGATGTTTTCGTTCAATGGAGCTGTCGATGGAAAAGGTGTGGGAGTTGGAGTTGTCGAAATGTTTGAGTCGATTGTTGAGGTCGGCTCAGGTGCAATTTTTGGCGTCACAATGAGGGAGGGTAGGGTCGGAGAGGTCTGCTTTTTCAAAGAGGGCTTTTCCGCTGTCTCCGTCTTCCCTTTTGGGGGCTGAGACGAGGAGTCTGGAGGCTTCACCGTGTCGACACTCACATTCTTTTTCGCGCACGCACAAAGCACGAGAGCAACAGTGAAAACTGCCGTTTTGCGACTCCAAAAGGCATCAAATTCTCTTTCCATCTCGGGCTGTCCTCAAGCTCTGTCTTTGCCCCGCACGCTCTACAGCGATCGTCATTCCTGTAGTTTGTCTTGAGTGAACCAAAGTTCAATTTGGAGAGGCTCCTTAAAAGACAGGAGTCTTTCATGGATACGAGGATTCTTCGCAGGAGTTCGACCCGAATCAGTTAGCAAAAAAGGTGTGTTGAGAAAGCCCGTCTACTTGAGCTTGCCTTGGGTGCCACTTCAGAGGCGATGCTTCTCTTCTTCTTCGGCCCATCAAGGGTCCGCGGTGAAGGCGAAGTCCACGAGGTAATTGGCCTGCGAGTACATCGAAATGTTTGCAGGAAAATTGTCAGGTGTTTCGTTATAAACAGCAGCCCTGTTGGCACCGTACGAGAATGGAAACTCTACGTGAGGAAAAGAGAAAGTCTGCCATGGCGTTGCAGGAACGCTGGGATAATGTGAGTTGATGCTCGAGGAAATTGTGAAGATCTCGGCGTTGTCGACTGCGAGCTGGTCTACGACATAGGGAGTTGGTAACATCACTTCCATCCAACCCGACAACGCTCCTATTACAGGGAGGTCCACCTCCAACACCTTCTGTCCTGCTTTCCAGATCCGTGCCTTGTGAGTGCCGTCTTCTCCGAGTGCCTTGTACGCCCGAATCTTGGTGATCGAGCCAGGCTGCTTGAAACGAACCTCTACGCCAAGCTCGTAATCTGCACCCGGGCCATCTGTCACTGAGCTTGCATTTGCGGCTACCATCGGATGAAAGAGCCATTCGCCCGGTAAACACGGGTTCGTGTACCCGGCGAACGTCGAACCGCATGGAATGACGTTTCCGAGTTCCGTGAGGACAAGGGCCGTCACCGTATGTGATGTGACACAGCCATCCTGTGACGTTGTCGAACACGCCGGCAGTGTTCCCTCGACGCCTCCCAGCGTTTTGCCGCTGCGCAAATCAGCGGGAGCAACGTCTGCGACTTTAGCCGCAGGATACTGACTTGTAGCTACGCAGTTCGTGGCGCCATCGAGGCTGCAGTCGCCAGGTTTTGCGACGACGCTTCCCGTGACCCCGAAAAGGGCCACGTCTTTTAAAATTTTCGTTGCGACGAGATTAGCGTCTCCGGCGACCGAGAAAGAGCGAAACAGGGAGCTTGTCGCTGGAATCGATTGCGCGGT
>JADCJN010000278.1 GCA_020247005.1 Silvanigrellales bacterium | reverse complement strand
TTTTCCATGGCAAGGCCTCCTCACCAGAAAGTCGCTCACATTCTGCCTCGTTCTCCAACTAGAAAACTGGGAGCTCACACAGCACACGTCACACGCCAGAGGACACAGCGTCATGTTCACTTGCACAAGCCCCTGGTCGCGAGCCGTTGGTTTGCTCCTCATCGGCGCCGTATTGACCTCCTGTAAGCCCTCCGTAGTGCCTGACTCACAATCAAAGTCCATTCACGTTAAACACAATGGCAAGCATGTGTACGTGCTGACACACCCGGTCGATTTTGGGGAAGACCCCACCCATTCACTGGCGAACGCCTCCATGAACCAAACCATTCTTGGGCTGCTCGCCAGCCGAGGTGAGTGTGGCTAAACCGTGGTGTCCGACAAGCCTTTCAATTTGCAAGACGACGTTCAGCTCGCAGAGGCTCTGTCGCTTGCCACGCCCATTAACGCGAGGCCTGTGCGCAAATCGATGATTTGGAGTTTGGCCCAAAGGAATGCGGACCTCCAAGAGGTTTATCGCCTGGAAACCAACGGCGCCCTGAATTTGGCCGCCGCGGTGACGACGGGCGTGCCGTCGGCGGCGGTCGCTGTCACTTCGGGCGCCTTTATTTTCTCTAAAATGACCACCCTGAGGAACCTGAATGGAACTGGCTTCTTTGGACGAGTTGCCCAAACTTTTAGGTCTATAACACGCTTCGTCCAAGGGTTGCCCTTTGGCGGCTCGGCAAGGGCCATCGCGAAGGAACCATCACAAGACCTGGGTCGACGTTTACAAGGCGTGTGCAGAGGAAAAATGCTGCCCGTCTGTGCTGTTGGAGTGACCGTGGGCGCTGTTGCGGCCACCGCAGGAGCCATGTTCGTTGGCAACCAATTGTCGGAAAAAGCACAGCAGACGTTCAGCGACCCGACTCGGCTCAAGGCCATGGAAGCCGCGCTCACGGAAATCGACTCTCTGCGCACGGTGCATGAGTCCAATGCAAGGGGCGTGAAAACTTACATTGAAATGCTCAAGGAATTCGATCGCACCGCGGCAGCGTCCGTTGCCCCCGCAATCGGACTCCCCTGCCCATCGCCTTCGGACGTGATGGCAGAAACACGGAACCTGAATCAAAATTCGGAATGAAAAACTCCGACAAAGGACATTCACAAGTCACACGCGTCTTGCCTGTTCACCTAGCCAGGCGAACACCGCTCCCAACTCGGCATCGGTCAGCATTCCACCGTCGGCTGCAAGTGAAAAAAGCTCACGAGAGGTGAAACACGAGGCAAGCGTCAGCCCGGCACTTTCGAAGCGGGCTGCGGTCGCAGGAAAATCGTGGCGGGTGATGCTGGTGGCCAGAAGAAGACGACCCGACTCTTCACGGAGCCTGGAAGCGGCCTCCAAGAGGCTTCCTCCTGTGGTCACCATGTCGTCGACCACCACACAGGCCTCACCCCCTGCCCACACGCCTTCTACCATGCGGCCAAGGCCATGGGACTTTGGCTTTGTGCGCACGTAAGCGAACCGCGCCGAAAGATGGCTTGCCAGGGCAAAGGCAGGTGCGATGCCTGCCGTTGCCGTGCCGGCAATGACGGTGTCAGAAGGAAACAAAGGAACTCCCAAGGCCTTGACCACGACACCGGCCCAAAGTGCGGCCACGTCGTCGCGGAGGCCTGGAATCGAGAAAATTTTCCGGTGGTCGAGATACACGGGCGAAAGCGCGCCGCTTGCGAGGCGAAAAGGTTCACGCGCATTCACCTGGGCAACACCGTGGCGAAAAAAACCTGCCACAATCCTCTTTTTCTTTTCTTCCACCGTTGAGTTCGAATGAGCGTGTCCAAAAGAGTCCGCAGTCACTTCGACGTTTCCTTTTCATTGGCCTTCTTCGCATCGTCACGCTCGAAGGGAACGCCACAGGCCCGCGCCACCTCTTGGGCAAGCCCCAAATTCCACATCGCCCCTGTCGCCGCCTGCACGACATCGGCCCCCGCGTGCCTGTAGGCCATGAACTCACGCGCGCTCATGACGCCACCCACGCCCACGAGCCCCATTTCCGAAGGCTCCAGGCGAAGCGCCCGCCTGGCTGCCGACAACTTTTCCACCACGCGCAAACCCTGCTCAAAAATCGCCCGACCGCACACACCTCCTGAAGGAACCCGAGCCCCCAAAACAAGGCCGCCGTCTTCGCCTTCAATGCGCGCCGAAACCGTATTGATGGCACTCACGGCATCCACCACCCCTCGCGTTTCTCGCAGGAACGCGAGGCACGAAGCGTCGTCGAGAACGCCAATTTTCGCCACCAAGCGAACCCGGGGCCAACCTTTTTCAGCGCAGACGGCGTCGAGACCTGTTCGGATGGCCTTGAGCACCTCCCTGGCTTGCCCCACGTCGCGATACACGGGCGCCCCTTTTTCGTTGGGGCAACTCAAATTCACTTCCAGGAGCCCCTGCCCCGCTCCGCGCGCCGCATGCAACGCCAAAACCGCCGCGCGCGCATTGTCTTCCAAAAAGACGTCGAAGCTTCCCGAGGGTCCGCACCCGGCCACTTCCGGCGCATCCGAGCGTGTTCCTTGAAAGGAAAGAACAACGTGGGTTCCCTTGGGAACATTCCCCAAGAGTGTCGCAAAATCGCTTGCCCACTGCGCAGGTTCAAGGCTTGGAACCCCGAATGAATTCGAAATGGAAAGGCGCTGCGGGTTCGCATAGTCGCCTTCAGCCAAAGGTCGCCCACGCACAGTGTCGAGTTCTTTTTTTGCGAACAACGGCCCCACGGAAGAACCCACACCCCCAACCACACCGGCAGTGGAAGGCGCCAAAGACTCGATGGCGAGCACGTTTGGATACGGATGGCTGCGCCATGCGCGGGTGCGCACGGTTTTGTACACAGGCAAGCACACCCCAGCATTGAGAGCCGCAGAAACGTAACGCGCGTTGAGAAGGGGACCCGCCGGCATGCCGAAAGGCACATGCAAGGGAACGCCGAGGAAAGAGTACCGAGGTTCTTCCAGGAAGCGAACGCGCGGCAAAACCCCCGACACATCGAACCGGCCCCTCGGGCCTGCCTCGTAGTTTTCCTCGTAGGAAGCATTTGCGTCATACATGGCCAAGACCCAAGACCTTGCGGCCATTCGCTACGGCAACGCTCACCAGTGCCGATGCATCGTAAACGTGCGTCGACTCCAAAAGCACCCGCAACTCAGTAAACATGTCGCCATCGGCGAAGGGCTTATAGACGTCACAAATGTTGTCGGAACCGAGGGCCACCGTGATGCCACGAGGCAGCATTTCGTCGAAAGGCGTCACCGCATTGTGCGACGGCGCAAGCGTTTCGTTTCGCCGGGCGTCTATCCAGGCCGTGGGACAGGCCACAAACGAAAGGCCGGCGTCCAAACACATGCGGTACACCTCCTCGCGGTAGGCCTTCGGATGCGCCGCGATGCTGACGCCATGCACCGCCGTGACGAGCCCCTCCACGCCGTGCTCCACGATTTTTCGGCACAGTGTTTCTGTTTCTTTTTCATCGGCCGAATTGAGCTGATCGACGTGGATGTGCGCACGCTTGCCCGTGGCCTTCACGGCCCGCAAAAGCACGTCGAGGTGCTCGGCTTCGCGTCCTTTGTCGGCGCCAGGCAGCCCCCCAATAACGTCCACAAAGGGGAGTGATTTTTCGAACATTTCGCGAGGAGCGGCATCGAGCACCCCCTTCAAGGTTTGACTCGCAATGAGGAATCGCATCTTGAGTTCCTTCGCTGCGTGTTCTTTGGCACGAAGGGCCGCCTTCAGAGCACGGTCGCCAGCAACGGGGTCGCAGTCGATGAACGACAAAGCCGCCTGAACGCCTTGACGCGCTTGAGCCCCCAAGGCGCTCACAATGTGACGGTAGTAGTCTTCCTCTGAGGAGCGCGCCTTGAACGCATCCACGAGCTTCCATTTTTCGTGAAGATGGCTCTCCACGTTGCTCTTTTCGCCTCCGAAGTCTGCCATGGAGACGGAGTAGGCGCGGTCGAAGTGGGCGTGGGCGTTCACGAAGCCGCCCGCCCCCTGGATACGTTCACGCAGGTCGGAAAGGGGATTCCACACGGGTGTTGTTCCTCGCAAGGGTTTAGAGCAACGCGGGCCCATACTTAGAGCAACGCGGGCTCATTCTTAGAGCAACGCGGGCTCATTCTTAGAGCAACGCGGGCTTACGCGACCCCATGGTTTCCTTATCGGCCTTTTGCGCGCGCGCCGACTTCTGCAGGCGCTCCACCGTGGTGGCAAGCACGTCGTATTCGGTCACCAGTTGCACCTTGTTCACAACGCTCCAATGGCGAATTTGCGCGCCATCGCGAACCTCACTCGTGTTGTTCTCGGGGCTCGCCACGTTCACCACGAGGTCGAAGCGGTTTTGGCGAAGGAGGTCGAGGAGGTTCGGCTTGTGGCTTTCCTCCGACACCTTGTGCACCAGAACGCACTTCACGCCGCGCGCTTGCAGCGCCGCGTGCGTGCCGGCTGTGGCGAAAAGAACAAAGCCCAGTTTTCCGAGCTCGGCAGCCAGGGGCGCAAACTTCTCTTTGTTGCCCTCCCCGCCGAGCGAAATGAGCGCATAGCGTTCCGTTTCTTGAGAAAGGCGCATCTGCATTGTGTAAATTTCGGTGAATCCGGCAGAGGCGTTCTGGTTGAAGGCGTTGCTTTTCATGAACGTCGCAAGCTTCTCGTCGAAAATGCTGTTGGGAGTTTCGACGGCCACGGCGTCCGCGCGCCCTTTAAACAGCTTCACCGTCACCACGCCCGTCACCTTCTCGTTCACCTTGTCGATAAAGGCGTTGAGGTCGGCCATCAAAGGTTCGTGCCACAAGGCACCGTAACAAAGGTAACCCCACTTTTGGTCGACCATGGCTTTAAATTCGTTTTCTTGGCGGGTGCACACGAATTTCTCGAGGGTTTCGTGCGCACGGACAATGACGTGCGCGGCAGGTGCCTCGTAAACGCCACGCACCTTCAAACCCACCACCCTGTCTTCAAGGTGATGCGTGACTCCAACGCCATGCTTTGCGCCTTTTTCATTCAAAGCCAGAATGAGGGCGGGAAGATCCATGTCTTTGCCATCGAGCTGCACGGGGATTCCGCGCAGAAACCCGAGCTTCACTGTTTCGGCTTCATTGGGCGTTTCTTCAATGACCTTGCACACCTGAAGAATGGCCTTGAGCGGAGGAATGAGAGCGGGGTTTTCAATTTCGCCGCCTTCCGCCGAAACCCCCCACATGTTGTCGTCGTAGCTGTAGGGCGAGTCGGCTGTCTGCTTCACGGGAATGCCATGCTTGGCGGCGTAAGCAAGTTCCTCGTCACGACCCATGCCCCACTCGCGCACAGGTGCGATGACTTTCATTTCAGGCGCCAAGGTGAGAATGGTGCCTTCAATGCGAACCTGGTCGTTTCCTTTGCCCGTGCAGCCGTGGGCAATGCAGTCGCAATTTTCGTCGCGCGCGACGTCGACGGCGATTTTCGCAAGAAGAGGCCGGCCCAGCGGAGTGGCAAGGTGATAGTCGCCTTGGTAGCGGGCGTTCGCTTTAATACCTTGTGCCAAATAGTGGTAGGCAAACTCTTTTTTCGCATCAATGACGTAGGCTTTTTTCGCGCCCAGGCGCAGGGCCTTTTCCTTGATGGCATCGAGGTCGTCGGCCTGTTGACCGATGTCGATGGTGAGCGCGATGACCTCGGCCTGGTATTCGTCCTGAATCCACTTGAGCATCACGGAGGTGTCGAGGCCCCCCGAATAAAGAAGGACGACTTTGCGGATTTCACCTTTGCGTCCTTCATAGGAAGCCACTTTCACGTAATCGCTCATGGAACACCCCTTCGAGAAGAAAGTCGACTCTTTGTGTGTGAGCAAAGGCCCACGCCCAGTGGCTCACTTTTAAGTCGGCCAAAAAAAAGACCTCGCCGAAGCAAGGTCGAAATCAAGAACGAAACCTGGGACGACGGAACGGAACGCCAGAACCGCCTGCGTGGGCGTTGGGTCGGGAGTGCACGGGCACGGACGACGGCATGGAGACTCCGTTCGGGTCTGACAGGGACTCGCGAAAAAGTTTCGACGTTCGTAGTCGCCGCATCTCGCCTTGTCAATACTCTAGAGGTTTGAGACACCACGACGAACTGAGAAAGGAAAAAACCGTGTCGGATACAGAGACCGAAGCTCTTTGTCGGGACATTCGTTTCGTGCTCGATTCTCCGGCGTTTTTTGCACCGGATGCCCCCACGGTTGCACGCACCGCGTTCCGAACCCAGCCCCCCCCCTTACAGGCTTTGGAAATTCCTTTGGCTACTGGTCCTGAGTGTCTTGACGATGCTTATTGCCGCATGTGGCACCAGACCCTACTGCGCACCGGGGGCGAAGGCTTTCTTGAGGACGTCGCGCGCGTCGTGGCGCCCACACTGCCCCACCTCGGAGGGCGATTGGGCCTCCTGTTCGAACAGATCGTTTTCGCTTTGCTGCGCCGCGGACAGGAGACCGTTCTGACCGACACGCCCGTGAGAGAAGGCCAGGGAAGAACAGAGCGCACCCTCGGCGCGTTCGACGCTCTTGTTTTAAATTCGGAACGCGTTGAACACTGGGAAATGGCCGTGAAGTTCTACCTTCAAACCCACCCCTCTTCGGAATGGCACCACTGCGTGGGCCCAGGGACTCGCGATCGCCTTGACCTCAAAGGAACAAAGACGTTTCTTCAACAGCTGCCTTTGTCGTCGACGCCGCGTGGCCGCGAGGTTTTGCGCGGCGCACTCGTTTCGTGCGGGGTCTCACCCACCCTGCCTCTGCACATGCGCGCGTTCACCAAAGGAACGGTGTTCTACCGCTGGCCAGCACCTTGGACACGGGCTCAAGGACACGCTCAGACGACTCTGAGCGCCTCCCCTTTTTCACCCAACGAGGCCTGGCGTGCCTCGGTTGTGCCCAAAGGACTCGCCCCCAACCATGCCAAGCGCTGGTGGATTGCGCCTGCCGATGCCCCTGCGTTGCGCAACGCCTTTCCAGACGCCCTTCTCGCGCCGCTTCCTCGCCTCAGGTGGCTTGGGGGCGTGTCACCGAAACAGGCTGTTGTTCACGCCGAAACATGGGAGGTTTTTCTTGGCTCTCTGGCTGGGCGACTTGAAGACCTGCAGGGCAGAAGCGAGTGCTTGCTGGCCAGCGTGCATGAGCCACGCGAAGGCAAAGAGATCTCGCGGGGGTTTTTCGCCACACCCCGATTTCTGCACGACGCAGGAATAACGTAACAAAAAAACGGTAAGGACACGTCGCAAACCATTTTACGGCGACGAGCTCACCCCAATTCCAAGCTCAGGTGCAAGGTCGGCGTTGAAGAACTCCGAAAGACGGCGGATGGCAACGCCATTGCGTTCGAAGGTGTCGACGAGTGCCTTGAGGCCGTCGGCGGTAGAGTGCCACGCGTAGGGGTTTTGCAAATGCGCAAGCACAACCATTCCATCGAAGCTCCACGTGTTTTTTTCTGCAAAATCGACAATGCGTTTGGTCATTGTTGCCGGACTGACACAGCGTGGATGGGATGCGTCCACTTTGCACGCGGGCAGGCCTGCCGCGTCGAGGACGTCGACGTTCCAACCAAAGTGCAGCGGATAGCCCGCGCGTGACGCTTGGCCAAGCGAGCGTTCATCGTATTCGCCATAAGGCGCGCGCCAGAAGGGAAGCATGCGCGCGTTGGAAGGGACGGCATCCTTGAAAATGGCCTTCGTGGCCGCATCCCAACCCGCCTTGAGCTCCGCATTTTCGCGTTCCCAGTTTATGGCGGCGCTCTTGTGAGGGTGGGTCTGTGTGTGGTTTCCAAACTCGTGC
The DNA here is from genome assembly GCA_020247005.1 of Silvanigrellales bacterium. Taxonomy (GTDB): domain Bacteria; phylum Bdellovibrionota_B; class Oligoflexia; order Silvanigrellales; family Silvanigrellaceae; genus JADCJN01. The sequence goes on along the minus strand of JADCJN010000278.1, from coordinate 3,627 downwards.
CCGTCATCCACCATCTTGCGGATCATGTTGAAACTCGCCTTGTTCAGGCCGCCCGCAAGGCCTTTCTTGCTGTCGGCAAAAACGAAGGGGCCAGAAATGAAAAAGGTCGACTTGATGCCGCGCGCTTTCAAGAAGTCCAAAATCGCCATGCCATTGGCTTCATTCACCCAAGCGCAGTCGAAGGTGAGGCCAAGCGAAGGGCGACCATCGGGACGACGAAAATAGGGGAATTTGCCGGCAGCGATAAGAAAAACGAGAGATCTTCATGAGGACATTCTCCTTCGGAAGGTGTGCTTCAGCGTTTTCGCATTGGCTTCGGCTTTCACAACTCCGCAGAATGCCTTCTTGCCTCGCATGGGACCGGGGGCAAGTGACAACTCAAGCCCCTGGTCCTCATGGATTTTCTCATCTGTCGTCGTTTGTTTTTGCCGTCCAGGCTGGTTCAAAGGCTTCGCCTTCGAGGCTGCGGCGGCCAAAAATGACGTCCTGCATGTAAGCCGAGCGGTTCAACCAACCCGTAAGGAACACCCGAAGGCTCGCATTGGTATCAGAAAGGGATCGGTAGAATGCGGTCTGTTGGTCGACGTACCACGAGGCCTTGTTGACCAGCGTCCCTCCCACGCCCTGCGCATTCATGCGGTCGAGGAAAATTTGCGCACGTCCGCCACCTGAATTCACCTCGGTGTTCATGATGGCAAGATTCAAAGGCCAATCGTAACGAACTGCGCGTCCGTTCCAGTAGTCCGTAAGGTAGATGTCGAGGACCATCGTTTCGGGCATTGTGCACACGTCGCGCGTCCATCCATTGAGCCGCGCGCGCTCTGTCGTTATGCCCTTGAACGTTCGCCCGCCCGGATCGTTGGGGTGATCGGAGCACCCGCCTTCCCACAAAAGAATGTGCTTCATGACGCGAGGAAACTCTGCTTGGGAATCTGCCTCCAACAATTCCTTGAAATGCTCCACAAATCCGTAACCCCTGGAGAAAGGGCACGCCCCAAGTGCACCCGGACCTCCAAGGACGGCGGGAGCAAGGGTGAAGCGAGCATGTCCCGAGCCAACGTCAACAGGAGCACTGGCAAGGGAGATTTTTTGACCGGCCTCAAGAGTGCACCACTCGCTCGGGTCCAGTTTGGACGAATCAACGGGCCGTGCCTTGAAACGCGTGGTGGTCGTCGCTTCGGCAAAGTGCGACTTGCGAGTTTCAAACGTCACATGAGGTTCGTAAACGTAACCCGACTTGAGCGCGCACCCCGCGGGGGCCTCGGCGAAAGTCACCAGGCGGTGGCCGGCCACGGCCGAACCTCCAACAGCAGAATATTCAAACTCTTTGCCCTTGGGCAACAAGCATTTCTGGCTTGCAGAAAGGCTCGCGCTTTGGGCAGCAGAAACCTTCAAGTAGGTGTCTGCTGCCGTCTTCACAAAGCCGTGTGTTGCCGAAAGCTGGAGTTGAGGAATGTAACCGGCTTCGATGTCTTCACGCGTGAGAGGAGTTTTCGCGCCTCCGCTTTCAGCACGGGCCTCACCTGAGGCGCCCACAGGGGCGCTTTGCGCCCGCTTTGACAACACGAGCCGCTCTTCGTTTCCGCAACCAACAAAAAGGGCTGATAACAGAGAAGAAACAACAAAAATGGGGGAGCACGACGTCACGCGTCGCAACAGAAGCCTGTGGTGCACGGCAGCCTCCTCTAATGAGCCGTTCACCTATTTCTTCGGAATTCATCATGAATGAATTTATGGAAACAAATAAAATACCGTTTCCATAAATCATTTTGCGCACGAAAAATTAAATTCAACCCCATAAAAAAGACGTGAACTCCGGGTTCACGTCTTTCTGGGGAGGGATTTTGAAAGGTCTGTCCCTTCCTTCACATGCTCACTCTTACTTGTAAGAGATGGGCGTTGTGACCTTGTCGAGCACATAAAGGTCGAATTTGCCGTCGGCGAAATTCGAACCCGTGGCAACGCGGAAGTCGCCATCAATGAAGAGGTTTTTGATGTTCCCTTTCGCGCCCACGGGCCCCTTCGGAGCCCTGTTGTTTCCAGGAGGCGTGATGGTGAACATGTCGCCCGACTCCAGCTTTTCCACCACGTCCATCAGAACTTCACCCGACTTCAAAGGACGCGGGCGAATGGAGACCTTCGTGAATTCAATGTTCAGAAAATCCTCGGTGGGAGCGTATTCACCACGGAGCAAGCCGAGAACCTTCAGTGGCCCAGGTCCAGCCAGGTTCCCAAAGTTGTAGAAGTAACCATTGGTGGTGATAACCTGGTACACCTCGTCGCGCACGGTGGAAAAACCGGGTGGCTCGGGTTCCACATCGTCGGAGAAAATTTCTTTCCAGGCACCTTCGAGCGCAGGAAGGTCGGCAGCGGCGTCGGCAGGCGTGTGGAATTTCGCAAGTTCGAGCGCCAAGGGCTCAAGGAGTGCGCGCGTTTCGGGAAGGTTGTCGCGGCGGCCGAGATTCTCAATGGCAATGGAGCGGATCTGAGCCTTGAGTTCCGCAATGCGCGCGGAATCATCGGCGTGTGCCGTTCCAGCGTTCGCAAGGAGCGTGACGAGCGAGAATGCAAAAGCCGTCGAGGTGCGGAGCATTGTCTTTCCTCCTACGAGAAGAAGCCTTTGACACCTTGCCAAAGGCGATGCCGCACCTTACGGGGACTCTCAAACATCCCCAAGGCAGACTCTGGCTGATGCCGAAATCACACTTGCGCCACTGTTTACATGAAAGAGCGATCGATGGGACACCTTCGCAGCGACTCATTCAGGCGTGCAAGAAGCTCAGGGTTTGAGCCCGGTGCCGACGACTTGCTAAAATAAATGACACCGGAGTCGCTAAAATGCGGAGCAAAGCTGACGCGAAGCGACGAAAATTCGGGCGTGGCCAAGAGGTTCTTGAAGGCCACTTCGTTCGCAAACACATTTTGAAAACGCCCACGTGCGAGCATTCTCAGGAGGGCATCCGACTCTCCGGCCACCTCGACGCCACCTGTGTAGCCGTCACCGCGGAGACGCGAGGCGTGAGCTCCCCGCGCAAGCACCCCGAAGGCGCCTGCCTTTCGGAAGTCCGAGGTCGCAAATTCCGTAAGAGCCGTTGTCTCGCGCGCCAAAGTGAACCAGCCCGAGCGTGACCGCGACATCTCTGCACTAGGCACGAACTTCGTGTCACGTTCCGCTGAACGAAGGCCTTGAGCAACGGCATCCACACTCCCGGCCTCGAGCATGGCATAGGCTCGAGACATGGGAACGACTTTAAGCGCCAGAGGAAGGCCCGCACCCTGGAATGTGCATTCGACGGTGTCGGCCAAGGGTCCCTTTGGGTGAGCGCCCGGCGCGCCCACGACCCAGGGAGCCGTGCCGAAAAGGGCAACGACGAGGGTTTTCATGTGTTCCTCCATGTCGAGGCAGTCTCACACGATTGTCATGAAGTTGCGAGGAGAAAACGCCCCGTGTTTACCCCGCCATTTTCAGCGGTGCGGGTTGCGGTGCGGGAGTCTCGACAGGGAATGACTCTTGAATGGCTTTCACGCCTTCAAAGTTTTCGAAGAAGAGGTCCACGAGGGTCGGGTCGAAATGTGAGCCAGCCGACTCTTTTAGCGTTTCGAGCACCTTTTCCAGAGGCCAAGACT
>JADCJN010000277.1 GCA_020247005.1 Silvanigrellales bacterium | reverse complement strand
GCTCGACTACGAGACGCCGTGGGCGGTGCATCACACCGAGGAGGTGGGCGAGAGAAAAGGCATGACGGTCAGCAGAACGAGGCAGGGCGAAGACTTAATGAGAAAACCCATTTTCCTGTCTTGACGAATGGGACCACTATACAGTCGCCTACGGCTCTCTTGCCTCTGTTAAACACGCTTGCTTTGAAGTAGACTCCACTCCACAAACCAGACGGAGCTCACAGCGGAGCGGAGTGATATCATGGTCACTGAAATGCAGTTTACGGCACTGACGGTGGCCATTTTAATTCCGTTCTGCACAGCCTTTGTGGCAGCCCTCATTCCCCGGAGCAAGGCCGCATGGGTCGGTCCATTCGCCATCGCAGGTTCACTCGTCAGTTTTCTTTCCTTGCTCATTGCGTCTCAAAGCTTTTGGAGTGGGCAAGGAAACACAGTCGCTCTCGTTTCGAGTGCGTCGAGCATGGACTGGGTGCCTGCCATAGGTCTTCGCCTCGGTTTCCTTCTCGACAGGCTTTCGCTCTTTTTTGGCCTTGTCGTTACGGGCATTGGAGTGCTCGTTTCAACATACGCTTCAAGCTACCTTGCCCACAGGCAGGAAGACCTCTCGCGCTTTTTCGCGTACCTCTTGTTTTTCATGGGGTGCATGCTTGGTGTCGTCTTTTCGTCGAATTTGCTGTCGTTGTTTCTTTTTTGGGAATTGACGGGCCTGGCCTCGTTTCTTCTCATCGGTTTCGAAACCGCTTCAAGCGCGGCGCAACGCGGGGCGCGCATGTCCTTTCTCACCACGGCCGCCACAGGGCTTCTGCTTATGGTGGGTGTCGTTCTCGTAGGCTCAGCGTTCGGAAGCCTCGACTTCTCGGTTCTCTTGAACCCAGAATCCACACTCCAAGACCCGCGTAAGCTCGAGTGGGCCATTCCCTTTCTTCTTGCGGGAGCGTTTGGAAAATCGGCACAATTTCCTCTGCATTTCTGGCTGCCCCAGGCCATGTCCGCGCCCACCCCGGTGAGCGCGTATCTGCATTCGGCCACCATGGTGAAGCTGGGCGTTTTTCTGGTGGCGCGCCTCTCACCCGTTTTTGCCGATGCCCCTGCCTGGACAGAAACCCTTCTTGCTGTCTGCTTTTTCACTTCCGCCTTCGCGGCGGTGCTTTCGTTTCTTTCTCACGATATGAAGTCCATTTTGGCTTACTCGACAGTCAGCCAATTGGGCGTGCTGATGGGCCTCTATGGCTTAGGCAAGTCTGCGTTTCTTTCGGCCGACCTTCTCCACATTCTTGCCCATGTTCTTTATAAGGGCGGCCTTTTCATGGTCGCTGGCATGGTGGACCACGCGATGGGCACGCGCGACATCCGTCTGCTGGGTGGCCTGGGTCGAAAAATGCCTGGACTCGCCATTGTCTCGTTTCTGCTCTGTGCTTCGCTGGCATCATTTCCGGGCACGCTTGCGTTCGTCAGCAAGGAACTCCTTCTTGCGGACTTCCTTACGCAACCACCAGATGCTATTTCCCTCATGGCATTCTTCTTTTTCCTTTTTGCCGCCGCTTTGAAGGTGGCCATCGCACTGCGGCTCTTTTCACATCTCTTTCTGCGCAATGCTCCTGTTTCACCTTCCGCAACGGAGCACGCTCACGAGTTTCACGCACCTAGCCTGGCACTCCTTGCTCCAGCGGCCCTTCTTGCAGCGGCATCCCTCGCACTGGGTTTGTTTCCTGGTCTCCTGGAAAGCCTCTTGCGCTGGCCTGCAGCGGGTGGTGGGCCCGCACTCCCTCAGCCTGAGCTTCATGCCTGGCACGGCTTGTCGCAGCCGTTTCTTTACTCCGCGGGAGCGGTGGGCGTGGGAACGCTTGTTTTTGGCCTTGCCTCCGCCTGGGGTTGGGACAAGTGCCGCGTGCCCCGCGCCCTGGAATTCGATCGCTTCTTCGACATGATGTTTGCGGGCACCCTGAAACTGGCTTCTCTCTCTGTTCGGGTTCTGCGCGCTGATTCCTCGCGCGACGTGCTCGGTATTGTGTTGGCTTTCATCGCCCTGTGCGCGCTTGTTGTTTTGGGGCGTCACGCACCTGAGCTTTTTGCGACCACGTCATGGCGAGATGTCATGGGGTTGTCCGCCCAGGGGAACGGCTTGGAGCTCACTCGCGTCACAACGTGCGTTGTCATGGTGGTTTCTGGCATCGTCGTCTTGTTTTCAAGGCAGGTTCTGACCCGTCTCGTTGCCACGTCTCTTATCGGCCTTCTTGTCACCGTTCTCTACGTGCTCTTTCGAGCTCCCGACCTCGCACTCACTCAAATTCTTGTGGAAACCCTGGTTCTCATCGCCACCGTCATGTTGCTCGTTCGTTTGCGGGCGGTGGAGTTTCTGCCGTCGAATCAGGTTGGGGGGCTGCGCAGGCTCGTGCACATCGGCATAGCCCTGGCCTTCGGCGCCCTCATGACAGGCCTTGTGCTCGTCGTGCAAGCGAGAGGACTCCTGCCTGCCGAGAGGCTCGGGTCGGTTGCCCTGGAAAAGTCCTTTTTGGAAGCGGCGGGCACGAACGCTGTGAACACCATTCTGGTTGATTTTCGCGGCACCGACACACTTTTCGAAATCACCGTGCTTGTGATTGCGGCGCTGGGCTGCGTGGGCGCCATGACCTCACTGACTCACAAACAGAGGTCGTCTGAACAGATGTCGTCTGATGACTCACAAAGGGAGGTCTTCTGATGTTTGAGTCGCACTCCCTTATTTTTCGTATGGGTTACCTTGTCGTTTTCTTCATCTCCCAGCTGCTCGCCGTTTACCTCTTTCTTCGCGGACACAACTTGCCTGGGGGAGGCTTCATTGGGGGCCTCGTGTCGGCATTGGCATTGGTCGTCTTAAGCTTCGACATTGGCGTGGCAAGGGTGAAAGCGCTTCTTCGGTTCGATCCTTTTCTCATTGCGGCCGTCGGACTGGGCGTGGCCATCGCGTCTGCGCTGGCAGGGCCCTTTGTGGGCGGATTTTTCATGCAGCACTTTAACGGCGAAGTCGAAATTCCCTTCGTGGGAAACACCCCTCTGGGAACACCGCTTGTGTTCGACGCTGGAGTCTTTCTGGTGGTTGTCGGCGTTTTCACGAAAATAGCGTTTGCCCTGTCAGACGCCGCAAGCGGAAAAGACCCCTTGCAGGGAGTTGATGCACGCAGATATGTGCAAACCTTAGAAAGTGGAGACGACGTCGATGCAAGTTGACCTTGCCTTCCTTATTGGCTTTCTTTTTACCGTGGGTGTGTTTCTTGTCTTGGAAAAACACCTGCTGTCCGTTTTTTTTGGGTTGGCCCTGTTGTCGAATGCAGCCAACGTGTTTCTTCTTGTCATGTCTGGCCCCCCCAATGGCCTGCGTTCCCCTATCGTTTCGAAGCTCCTTGAAGATGCCGCTCCTGAAGGTGCACTGCGTTCCGTTGATCCCCTGCCACAGGCACTCATTCTCACTGCCATCGTCATTGGCTCAGGCATCCTCATGTACGCCGTCTTCCTCGTGTACCGGCTTGCCATGGAGAGCGGAACCACCGACCTCGATGCCATTCACGACAACACTGCACAGAGCAGTGCCCTGGGCTCTGCTCTGCGCAGTGGCTCGGAAAAGAGCCACCCGCCATGAACACCGTTGTTTTGCCCGTCCTTGTTCCTCTGCTGGCCGGCCTCGTGTGTGCCATTGTTCCCACACGCACGCCCAAGCGCGCGTTGGCAGTGATTGCGTGCGTCCTTCAAATGGTGATTGCCGCAGGGTTGCTTGCGGCCACGGCCGACGGCACGCGTTTGGGCCTGCTTCTGGGCGGGTGGAAAGCCCCTTTGGGCATCGTTCTTGTTGTTGACCTTCTGGCCGCCATCATGCTGGGTTTGTCTGCGCTCATGCTTTTCGTCGCCACGCTCTATGGCTTCGGCGAAAAAGGAAACCATTCAGAACATCCCTTGCGTCTCGCACTCCTGCAGTTTCTTTGCGTCGGCGTGAATCTTTCCTTTCTGACGGGCGACCTTTTCAACCTTTTCGTCGCCTTTGAAGTCATGCTTCTTTCTTCGTACGCTCTACTGACGCTCGAAGCGAAAGGCACCGACGCGCGCTTCGGTTTCGATTACTTTATTATGAACGTCGTGGGCAGCACGCTTTTTCTTTGCCTTGCCGGCCTTGCGTATGGGCTCTGGGGCACTTTGAATTTCGCTGACCTCAGCGTCAAAATGGCCGCGGAAACCGTGCGCTCCCGCGTCGTGGTTTTCTCGGTCTTGTCGGTGCTCGTGTTTGGCATGAAGGCCGGCGTATTCCCGCTCTACTATTGGCTGCCGCGAAGCTACCCCACCCTCCCGCCTCCTGTTGCCGCGTTCTTCGCCGGCATGCTCACAAAAGTAGGTATTTACGTTCTTTTGAGGCTTTTCTGCACGGTGTTCCCTCCAGGACTTCAAGAAGCCACAAGCCTCGTGGGTTGGCTTTCTGTCGGCACCATGATTTTCGGGGTGCTCGGAGCCCTCTCTCGAAACACCATCCGGGGTGTCCTGAGCTACCACGTCATAAGTCAGGTGGGCTACATGACGTTGTGCGTGGGTATTTTGTCGCCCGCCGCCGTCACGGCGTGCATTGTTTACATCGCGCATCACATTATTGTGAAAGCATCGTTGTTTCTTATTGGAGGAGTCGCTGCGCGCATCCAAGGAACCGACGAACTCACGCTCATGGGGGGTGTCGCACGGAGTCATCCGCTGCTGGCAGGACTCTTTCTTCTTCAGGCGTTTTCCTTGGCAGGGTTGCCACCTCTGAGCGGATTCTGGGGAAAATACCTCATTCTTGTGGAGGCCCTCCAACAAGAACGCCCCTGGTTCGTTGCGGCCGCGCTGGTGGCGGGCATCCTTACGCTCATGAGCATGCTCAAAATCTGGCTCGCCACCTTCTGGGGAGCACCGAGAACCCCAAGCACTTCTCACCTTTCAACGCCTTCAAAGGCTCGTGCGGTGTTCGTGGGCACGCTCTCTGCCGCCGTGCTCACGGCCGTGTCACTTTTCGTGGGCTTCGGATTCCCTGTTGTTTACGCCTTTGCAGAAACAGCGTCGCAAGTCGCGCTCGACGCCTCTGGCTACGCCTCCTTCGTCGCCGGACTCCAGTCGAAATGAAGGGCATCGTATGACGCATTCCATCGCCATCGCGCTCCATGCCCTCGCCGCCTTCGTGTGGCTTTTCCTGTCGGATGCCCCTTCGTTTGGAACGTTTTTGGTGGGCATCGTTTTTGGTCTCGCGCTCCTCTTTCTTTTTCGCGACCTCTTTCAGACGAGGGCCTATTTAAAAAAATGGTCGGCAGGCATCGGGCTCCTGCTTGTCTTTCTTCGGGCCTTTGTGCAGTCGAACGCAGTCATCGCTTGGGCCGTGCTCTCACGCCGCGCAGACAATATCCATCCACGCTTTCTCACCTACGATATTTCGCACCTGAGTACGCTCGAAATACTCCTCCTCACCCACTGCGTCACGTTGACTCCGGGCACAACGAGTGTGGACGTCTCCCCAGACAAGAGGGAACTCATTATTCACGCCTTTGACGGCGACAATCCCGAAGCCGTGCGGAAAGGCATTCGAAATGAACTCGAAGCCGCTATCTTGAGGTTCACCCGATGATCGCTATCGCACTTGGCATGAGCATTTCCATGCTGGGGGTGGGCGTTTTGTTCGCCCTGTGGCGCCTCTTGAAAGGTCCCACCCCGCTCGACAGACTCTTGGCCTTCGACGTCATCAACGGCATGGTCGTCGCGCTCATCGCGCTGCTTTCCATTGTCTGGCAGGAAACCTATTACCTTGAGGCCCTCGTCCTCTTTTCTGTGTTTGGTTTTCTTTCCATTGCCACCATCGTCTTTTACCTCGACATGGCCGTGGCCGACCGTGGCCAAACCAGCTTCCCCGCAGCCACACCTGAACAGGTCATCGACGGTGCCGATTCTGGAGACGAAAGGTACGACCTATGAAAGACGTCTTCATTTCTGTTCTCATCGTCACGGGCTCCGGTCTCTTCTTGCTTGCCGCCCTTGGCCTTGTGCGATTGCCCGATGCCCTGTGCCGTGCACACGCTGTGGCAAAAGGAACATGCCTTGGCGTCCTCCTTGTTCTTATTGCAACCGCGCTGGCTCTTCAGGGAAAAGGGGTGACGTTGCTCATTCTCGCGACGGCCCTTTTCCAGCTCCTCACCATTCCCATTGCGGCTCATCTTTTTGGTCGGCTCGCCTACCGGAAAAACATTCCCCTCTGGAAAGAAAAACCCCTCGACCGCGAGGGCAATCGAGGGGAATGAAGCCCGTTTCCTCTTGAAACGAAGCGTTGCTTTTCAACGAAACTCGAAGCTGTCCACCGTTTTTTCGATGAGAGCCGGAGGAAGGCCTGTGGAGGTGTCCACAGGGAAGCTCAGGTGCATGAGGGTGCTCGAATCTTTCATAATCACGAGCACATGGCGATTTTTGTGCATGGCTTCAAAGCTCGAGCGGCCGCGGAAGGCTGCCGGCTTCCAATTGAGCCTCGGATACATTTTGCGCACATGCCGTTCGAAGGCAATGGGCGTTTGGAACGACCTCGAGAGGTCGAACGAAATTTCAACGCTCGCCATGTTGCCAAAGGACTCGTCGGTGGAAGCCACCAACTGGGGTCCCTTCGCTTCCTTCGCTTCTTCACTTCGTTCGAAGGCACTAAACTGCGAACTGCCCACCACATTCACGGCATTGCCAAGGTCAATAACGTTCCATTCCTCCGGGTACGCGATAGAAAAACCATGCAAGGTATTCTCGTACTCGACGAAACGCGCGTTCCCCAGCTCCGTGCCAGGAAACGCGGGACGAACGAGACCCGAGGCGACCGCAACGGCCGCCCCCGAAACGAGAAAACGAGTGAGCAAATTCCATTTACTTCTCACGACGCTCTCCTAAGGTGGTCAGAGGAAAGAACTGGACCGCTAGGTAATATACGGCCTCGTTGGCTTCCTCGCTAGAAAAAGTCTGATTCAATTCTCTGCGGAAACGTTTGATGGCGTTTTTGATCTCGGGGACCTTCGAAAGAGGCACGGCAAGCGTGAGGCCGTTGAGTTCGCGCCATTCCTTCGCTTCTTCTTCCATGGTCTTCATGGCGAGGTCGCTCATTTGACGATGGATGTTTTGAATGAGGCCGGCCACTCGCCGGTTGCTGATTTCGTCGCCCGAGGTCAGCAGAGGTTCCGCCAACACGTAGACGCCGTGCTGGACTTTCACAAACCCGAGTTTCAGAAGAAGCTCGAGGCTTTCTTTCGCCTGTTCCTCGGTAATGCGGTGACGCAGCATCGAGGATATCCAGGCAGGGCAGGGCTTGAAGCCATCGAGCGTCACCAATTCGCGCACAGCGAGATGGTACCAGTGCTTCAAGTAATCGGCCCGCGTTTCTTCAAGCTCTGCAACGCGCTTGAGGTTGCGGGCGCGCAGGCGAGCGAGCTCGTCTTTCGAGTTTTCTCGGGTGTCGGTGTCTTTCGCTTCTTGATACGCAACAAGGGCTTTGAAGTAACCTTCTTCTTCTTTGCTCAGCCGAAGGCCCTTTACGAAGTTCGGAAGAGATTTGTCGGTGATCCGACGATTCCCTTCAATCACGAGCTTCAAATAATTGGGTGACGCCAGGCCAGCATGGCGCGCGAACAGACGGAACGAGAACCCCTTATTTCGGTTCTTCTGTTCTACGTAGTACGCGCGCAAGAACGCACGATAGTCTTCAAAGACGAACAGGTTCACCACAACGGAAAGCCTCACATGAGAGCAATCTTACGAGAGGGCACACGGGCGATAGGGAGCCAGACTCCGACTTCAGTCGACGGACTCGTCGAGTGCTATCGAAAATGCTTTCATCGCGTTGAGCTGGCCTTTGGCGACGACCTTACCATAAAGCGCAGGGTTGTCATCCGCCCCGAGGACAAGGCGTCTTTTTGTGAGCGCTGGCGCTTCTTCAGGCCGCGCGGCAATGAGCAAACCTGCAATGGCTGAAACAAGTGCACTCGCGCTATTCGTGCTTGTTCGCACAGCAGTCTGACCGCTTGCTTCCAATCCGCTGATGTTCACACCCGGCGCGGCGACGTGAACGCGCGCGGCACCGTACGAGGAAAACCGTGCCAACTCACCCGAGGCTTCTGTTGCCGCAACAATCACTAAATTTTCAGCATCACAGGCCGCAGGAAAATCGCGTGGCCCCACTTCTCGGCCCATGTTCCCAACGGGCGCAACCACCAGGGCACCGGGGCTCGTGAGGCCCGCGTCGCCGCCGCGCCCTTCCCCGCGCCAGGGCTTGCCCACCTCGCGAATGGTTTCACACAGGGAATCTCCCGCCGAAGACTGCAAGGCCGCTTCCAAATGAATGACACGCGCCCCCCTTGAGGCCGCATAACGGAGCCCGGCGCGCATCGCTTCCAACGTGGTGAGACCCGATTCACTCATGACGCGAACAGGAATAAGCCCCGCTCCCCTCAAGAAACCACGGAAGGAAACAGCCCCTCGCCCGCGCTCAAACCGAGTTTCGCCCACCCAAAGGGACGACGAGAACGTCCCCAGCGCGAGGCGGGAGTCCCAAGGCGAGGAAAAATCGCCCAGCACATCGAAGCCGAAGGCATCGTCAACATAACCGTTGGCATCATTGTCGATACCGTCTTCTTCACGCCCAAGGCCCGTTTCTCCTCTATTTCGAACGACGGCCGACGCGAGACTCGGAAGACGGAAATGAATACCTGTGGAAACCGTGGCCATGCGCAGTTTCGACACACTTCGCACCCGTGCAGCAAGTTCTGCGACGCGCGTGGAGTCGACATAGTAACAGCCGGGCGCGCCAGGCTTCGCCACGGGACAACCCACGTCCGGTTCAAATTGCGCAGTGGCGCGCGCAGACGTGAGTGGCAAGAGGCAAACGGTACCAACGGTGGAAAGAAGAGTTGCACGAAAGGAATTCGGACAGCAAAAGATCGTTTTCATACCTTGCTCAACCACCTGAAAGAGAAGACCACACAGAGAGGGCTTGACAACGACTTCTAGAACACCGAACGGGACTTTCCCCCGTTATACGTGCGAAATTGACACACAAGCAAGGAGACGGCGCTTCAAAGCTTTCCATGACGAGCAAGATAGCGTTCCATAGCCAGCTTTTTGCGCGCATTTTTCGTCGACATCGAGCGTGTGATGCCAAAGGGAGGCCTTGCGGGAGGCCAAGGTCTGTCGAACTTCCCGAGGCACCAGTAAATGCCCGTGTAAGAATTCGGATCGCGGCCGTCGAGTGCGTATGCGTTGTTAAGATGCACCAAACGCGCCAGGGCTTCCTCAGGCGTGGCCGACCATGCCACAATTCCCTTCCCCCAGAGCATGCGCATATAATTGTGAAGTTGCCCTGTGGCCACAAGCTCTCGCTGCGCTGCATTCCACACGGGGTCGGGGGTGCGCGCAGCTTCGAGGTCGGCCAGCGGCAAGGGCGCTTCCTTCTTGCCCATGTGCTCTCGCAACGTCTTCACCGCCCAACCGGGAACAAGTTCCAGCGAACCGAGCGGGGTGCCTGCTTCAAAGGCGAAGCGCGCCATATTGAGGCCAAGTTCTCGCCACGTCACAAGCTCGTCAACGTACTTTGCAGCAGAGACTTCTTTTGGCAGCGTGGAAAGCGCCTGACCCGCGCTTTTTTCCACCGCGGCAAGCAGAGCGCGCGGATGCACCATCCCAAAATGAAGGTAGGCCGACATACGCGACGTGCCGTCGAGATCAGGGTGGTTGCGATCTTCGTCATATCGAGCCAACCCTTTTTTCACGAACGCCGCGAACAGTGTGTGCGCTGCGCCTTCCCCCCCGCGCAGGGGCGTGCGAGCGGGGACCCTGGGCACGCGCGCGAACGCGCACAAGGCCTCCACAAAGGCATCGACCTCCTGACTTGGCTGGCTTGGCTGGCTTGGAACAGGCCCGGGCACTTTTCTCCACGCACTGCCCCGTAAGAAAGATTCGTCGACGGGCGCGATTCCGCTTGCCACGCCCAACACGGTGTCGTGTGGCACTTTTTTCGCCCACGCGGAAAACGATGCGGCGATGCGCTCTGTGGCTTCTGTTTCGCGCGCAGCGTCCGAAACATACGGCACCAATTTTGGACGCAGGAATCGCGCGGCGGCTTCCGCTTTCACGTGGCTCGCAAGCGGAACGAGCCCACAGTCGTCGACGAGCAAAAACGGCTTCCCTTGTTTCGTGAGTGTGGCGTGCGTCCGTGCCGCGAGGTGAGGAAACAAGAACCATGGTGCCCAATCGCTCACCACGCATGCGGCCTCCCGAAAGAGGGCCGGCAACACCCCCGCATTGGCCGGTCGGCTGCCTTCGGCAAAAGCAACGTCGACAAAGCTGCCCAAAAGAGGCAGAGCCAGGGGCTCCGTCGGAGCCGTGTGCGGTGCAACGCGGACACCCCCAATGCCCACGAACAGGTATCCTGGCGCGGGCGGGATGCCGCTCACGAGCCCTAAACGTTCCGCCACGCCGTCGGCCACGAACGCATGGTGCCTTGCCGATGCCCAAGGGTAGTTCGAAGTGAGGCTTTCGACCACCAAGAGCGGCTTTCCACTCTCTTTCGACAGGAGCATCGCGGCAGCAAGTGCAGCGTTGTGTTGCAGACGACGGCCCTGGGTCATCCAGTAGACCACGTAAGCACCGGAACCTTCGTTGGCGGCCGGCGTCGATTGAAGAGGCGATTTGCCCAGCAGAAACGACGTCCACAAGCGTCCCTGTGGCGTGTCCGCGCCTTCTTGAAGCGGGACAACGCGAAATCCGCCGGCGCCCACGTCGCCTCTCCTCTTTTCAGAAGGCACATTGGCGCTCGAGTGAAAGGCGGGGTGTTCACTTTCGCTGAGGCCCAAAAGAAGCCGAGCAGGGCGCAGACCCTCCTGCGCATAAGAATCGTGGAATCGTTTGAGGATCACGGCGGAAGCTCTCCGAGGCTGGCGCGGGTGTTCTGTTCATGCGAAGTTGAGGCAATAAGGTCGCCTGCGAGGTTCTGTCATGGCAAGTCATTGGGGTGTGTTGTTCCGAGTCTCGACTTTCGGGGAGTCGCACGGCGTTGGCGTCGGTTGTGTTGTTGACGGTTGCCCGCCGGGGCTCGTTTTCAATCCCGCCGACATCCAAGGCTTTCTTGCACGGCGGCGCCCTGGGCAAAGTGCCTACACCACGCCGCGCCAGGAAGACGACACGCTCGAAATTTTGTCGGGAGTTGCGCCTGTCTTTGGGCCCGACGGCAAGCCCATAAGCCACGTCGTGACACTCGGGTCTCCTGTCGCCCTTCTGGTGCGCAATGCAAACCAACGCTCGGGAGACTACGCTGACGTCGCTCGCGTGTTTCGTCCGAGCCACGCCGATTTCACGACCCAGGCGAAATATGGCGTGCGCGAAGCCGCAGGCGGAGGACGTTCCAGCGCCCGTGAAACCATTGGACGCGTCGCGGCCGCGGGGCTCGCAAAAGCCTTGTTGCGCTCACACCACGCCGACATCGACGTGGTTGCCTGGGTGAGCTCTGTGGCCCATGTGACTTCTCTCGTTTCAGCAGACACTGTGACGTTGGAAGAGGTTGAAAAAAGCCCCATCCGGTGTCCCGACACGAACGCCGAAGTTCTCATGCGGGCAGAAATCGATGCTGCCAAGGCAGAAGGAGACACCGTAGGAGGCGTGGTGGCTTGTGTGGCCCGAGGCGTGCCCATGGGCTTGGGGGAGCCCGTGTTCGACAAACTCGAGGCCGATTTGGCAAAGGCTTTTCTTTCCTTGCCCGCAAGCAAAAGCTTTGAGGTGGGAAGCGGCCTCGAAGGAACACGCCTGCGTGGCTCCGCGCACAACGACGCCTTCGCGGCTCGCGGCGGCCGCGTGGTGACAGCAACGAATCGCTCTGGGGGCATTCAAGGGGGCATTTCCAACGGCATGCCGCTTTTCTTGCGAGTCGGGTTCAAACCAGTTTCCACGCTCTTTCAAACCCAAAAAACAGTGGACGTCGAAGGCACACCCGTCGACTTCGCTCCCACTTCAGGACGCCACGACGCCTGTGTTCTTCCCCGTGCGGTGCCTATGGTTGAAGCCATGACCTGGCTTGTGTTGGCCGACCATTGGTTGCGCCAGGTGGCTCTGCGTCAAAGAGTTCCGACGTGATTAAAATCGACGCCGCGCGCCTCGCCCAAAAATTTCTCGGGGACGCCCCGCTGGCACCGCGCGGCAAGGCTCTTTGCATCGCCACCGACGACCCGCTCTTTGTGCGTCTCGCCATCGAACGCCTTCACGCGGATTCGAAAAAAGACGCCCGCACCGAAATTTCGCCACCAAAACACTTTGTGGGAAAGGCTCCGGCCGCCGCGTTTTTGGAGCACGCCTCGCAAGGAGGAATGTTCGCAGAGCCCGAGCCGGCCGTCGTGCAGTGGAGCGAAAAAGTGAGTGCCAAGCAATGGGAGGCGGAGGCAGCCATTCTCGCGCGCCTGCCCTCGCCTTTCCCGCTCGCGTGCGTGTTTTTCCTTCCCTTAAGCGCGCGCGCAGTGGTGAAACCAGGCGTTCTGCCTTGGCTCGACGCCCACCTCTGCTGGCAGGCATCGGAACAAGAAGCGGCGCGCGTGGGTGAGCTTTTGCTTTCTCGTCATTCCGGCTTCGCCTCGACACCCCAATCCAAGCGTCTCGTTTGGGTGGCGCAAGCATTGGAACATTCGGGTGGCGACCTCTCGCTTGTCGACTCTCATTTTCAACGCATGGCCGACACGGGTCTTTCCTTCGAGGAAAGCTTTGCCGGGGGCGCTGAAGTGAGCGGGTTTGATGTCGCCACAGCGCTTGCGCGCAAAGATGTGGAACTCGTTCACGTTCGGGTGCGTCAGTGTGAAGAGTGCGGCGAAAATCCGGGTGCAGTGCTCATGGCCGTAGCCTACGTTCTGCGCCAAGTCGCTCAGGTGCACGCCGCGCTTGACGCGCAACCCGGGTCCCGCAAAGACGTGCGGGCCGCCCTGGAAACCTGTTTCGTTCCCTACCCGTCACAGGCGCGCGTGCAACAGGCTCTCAGCGCATTTTCCCCCGACACCCTTGCCCGTTTCTTTTTCAGCGCTTCGCACCTCGAACTCTCGTTGCGCACCCACCGCGACCCTTTTGGCCTCCTGGCCGTGGAACTCACGCAGTTGCTGGCCTAACGTGTCCACTCTCTTTGAATGGTGTCCTGTTCTTTTCGTGTCATGACACGAAAGGGAACTCTCGTTCTGGCGCATTGTGCTCTTGCTGAGCATGACTTAGTTTGAGGTTGCCTTGTCGATGCTTTTTCGCACAAAACAAGGAGAGGAAAACGCAATGCAGGTGACCGAGAAAACCGCGTCGAGTTCCGACCGCATCCAAACAAACAAAAGCCTGGGGGCCGAGCGGGGCAAAACCGATGCCGCCCTCCTCCAGCGCCGCAAGCTGAAGTCACACCGAAGGCAAAGCAGTGTGGAAGAGGTGCGCCGTGAGAGCGATCGCAACGCGAAGGCCGTCCGAGCCGAAAGCGACGAGCTGGTGGCCATCGGGACGACCCTGGAAGAACAATTGCATGCCGAGCGCGAGCTGGCAGACCAAGGCATTGCACTGGAGCGCAAGCATGCAGACCTCGCCATTGAAAGCGCGCGCCATGCAAATGAGCGAGAAAGCATCGCCTTCTGTGCCGAAGAAAGGCTTCGCACCGACAAAAACCTACACAAAGAACGGGTTCGGATCGACAAAGTCGTGGAGTCGGCAGCAAAGCTCTTGATGGAAGAAAAATCAGCCCATGAAGCGACGAAGGAAAACGTCACCACCCGTGACGAATTCATCGCCATCGTGTCTCACGATCTTCGGAGCCCACTTTCGGTTGTCTCCATGTGCGCGGAGGCCCTGGCGCTTCGAAGCCAGGGAGATGTGTTGTCGCTGCAACAAGCAAAATGGGTCGACACCATTCGCCGAACAGCAGCCAACATGAACCGGCTCATTCTCGACCTCCTCGACGTCGAGCACATGGCCTCTGGCTCTCTCCAAATGACAAAGACACCGTGTTGCTTTGCCGACATCATGTTGGAATCGGTTGGTAAATTTCGCGTTCTTGCGGATGCTGCAAAAATCTCGCTTCGGTGCGACGTTTCTCTTCAAAATCCAAACATCGAAGTCATTGCCGATGCCGACCGCATTCGCCAGGTTCTGGAAAACATCTTGGCCAATGCGGTGAAGTTCACGCCACCTGGCGGAAAAGTGGCCGTGAGTTTTGAATTCTTGTCGAAGGAACTGCAGATTTCCGTGCGAGACAGCGGTCCGGGCATCGATGCCTCAAGGCACCAAGACGTCTTCAAACGTTTTTCTCAAATTGGCCGCAGCGACCGCACCGGAGTCGGGCTTGGGCTCTATATTGCAAAATGGATAGTCGAAAGTCATGGGGGGCGTATTTGGGTCGACACTGAAGTAAA
This sequence comes from Silvanigrellales bacterium, assembly GCA_020247005.1. GTDB lineage: Bacteria > Bdellovibrionota_B > Oligoflexia > Silvanigrellales > Silvanigrellaceae > JADCJN01. Next base: position 10,906 of record JADCJN010000277.1, on the reverse strand, counting down.
ACAAGGAAGTCGATTTCTGTTCACCCTCCCGCTCCCCACCCAGAGCGAAACTGCAACCGCACGCTAGGCCACCAGCTTCCGATGAATGACCCGGTAGGCGATGCTGCCGAACACCAGAGCTTGCACCAAAACGATGCCTCCGTGCAGGGCCAGTGTTTGCACGACTTCGACGTTCCAGAACAGCGCTTGCGCCATACGCACCCCATGAATGAGAGGAAACACCTCTGCGAGCCAGCGCAGCGGAGTCCAAAGCTGCTCGATGGGAAAGAAAATTCCTGAAAGGAAATAGAGCGGCGCGATGAGAAAGGAATACACGGTTTGAAACTGGTTGATGTTGCGAATGAGCCCCGAGGAAATGAGGCCAATGGCACCGCAGGCCACGCCGACCAGGAAGCCCATGAGTCCGACGAGCGGAAGCAGCAGGGGCTGTGAAGCGAGCCCGAAGCAGGCAAGCACCAACGAAACGCCAAGCGCCATGACGAGGCCTTTGAGCCCGACCCACACGAGCTCTCCCATCACCACTTCCGCGGGGCCAATGGGTGTGGTGAGCATCGCCTTAAAAACGTTCTCGAAGGTCATGCGCACGTAAAAGCCGTAACTCGTTTCAAAAAAGGATGTGAAAAGAGTCGTTGCCACAGTGAGCCCTGGCGCGAGAAAATTCATGTAAGGCATACCATTCACATTGGAAAGGTAACTGCCGAGCCCAAGCCCCAAGGAAACCATAATAAGTGCGGGGTCGGCAAGGGAGGGCGAGATGTTCGCGAAAAGATCTTTGCGATAAACAGCCCAGTTCCGTCGGGTGATGTGCCCACACAGTCGGGCCGAATCCAGAACGTTATGCATCATCAGAAAGCCCCTGTCCGGTGAGTTTCAAGAACACGTCTTCAAGGTTCGAGGGCCTCAGCTGGGAAGGGACGAGGCCACGCGCGGAGCAAAAAGACGAAAGTGACTCGAGCGTCGGACCACGCACGGTGATCATGGAGGCGTCCTCGTGAAACGTGAAGTCGGAAGAGGTTTCTAGCGGCGCAGGCGCTGTTCGTTTTTCGGCCCTGTGCACGCTCAGCGCCTCCGTGACACGTGCCTTTTGTTGGACATCAAACAAACCCACGAACCCCGGAGCATATTGAGCGATGAGCTCACGCGGCGACCCATGACCAGACACTTCGCCCCGGTTCATTATGACAATGCGGTCGCACAAGACCTCCGCCTCGTGCATGTAATGTGTTGTCAGAAGGATGGTTGTTCCCTTTGCATGAAGTTCGCGCACCTTTCCCCAAAGGAGATGACGCACGGCAGGGTCGAGTCCAGTGGTCGGTTCATCAAGAATGAGCAGGTCGGGGTTGCACAACAGCGCCCGCACGAACACGAGTCGTCGTTTCATGCCGCCCGAGAGGCTGCCAATGGGTGCATCCGCCTTATGGGCAAGATTCATGTATTCCAGAAGTTCAACGATGCGAGCATCCACCACACGGGCATTCGTTCCCACGAAGGCGGCGTACAAACGCATGTTCTCGCGCACAGAAAGGCTCTCATCGAGGGCGTTGTCTTGTGTGACCACGCCCAGACGTTTTTTAATGGCGCGGGCAGACTTGCGCGGGTCGAGACCAAAAACAGACAGGTCGCCGGAGGTTCGGGCGACCGAGCCATAGGTCATGCCAATGAAAGTCGACTTGCCAGCGCCATTTGGACCAAGAAGCCCAAAGCATTCACCCTTGTGGACCTCTAAATCGAGCCCTTTTACGGCCGTGAATGAGCCAAAGGCTTTGACAAGCCCCCGTGCGCTCACGACGGGTAAAGACAATGCCATTGTGCTTTCCTCGCGGTTTGAATGAGTGGAATTGCGCCCCTCTGCGGAATCGACGACAATCATGCAGGTAGAACACGCAAACGACCACAAGGCCACAGCCCTTCCCAAAAAGGACTTCCATGAGCGACATCTTGAGTGTGAAGCAAAATCTTCCTGTGGGCCATGTTCATGGCAAGGTTCTCCTGTTCGTTTTCATCGTTCTGGCAACGGGGAGTGTTTACGGCTGTGGCAGCGATTCGGGCGACGACAGCAAAGACGACGCCCCAAAACCGATTTACGCCACCATGGTTGTGAGTGAAGCTTCAAGCGCCTCGGAAAACGCCAAATACCCCTTAGAAACCAAGGTCGGCTGCACTTGGAACACCGACACAGGCCGACTCGATGCCGAGCTTTCGCAAGGCGAAGGGCGTCCCGCATTGAAGTTCGCGGTGAAGAACTTTCAGTCGTCGGCCACCACGTACACGTGCAAGCAGGCTTCGAACAACAAGACGTCTGCGACCGACGTCGGTGGTAAGTTCGACACCTGCGCTGTTTCGTTCACCACGCCTTCGGCACCCGGCGTGGTGGCGCTGAACAGTTACGCCATGCACCGAGAAACGACCCAAACGAAGCCCTTCACCTACGCTGGCGCCTGCACCATTCAGGTGACGGGCGTTTCGCCGAACCTGGTCGCAAAAATAGGCTGCAAAGACCTCGTTCAGGTCGGCCTCGAAGGCGCACCCCGCAACCCCATCGATGCAAAAACAGTGGCGACCGTAACGGCCGACGTCAATTGCCCCCTGTAGTTGGCGCACTTTACAAGGTTTGGAACAAGTTTGCCTCCCTTCCCCGGTTCCCTTGGCGGTGACAACGGACTTCAGGAATTCGTAACATAGTCCATAACTGCTTAGGACGAGGTGCGAGCGTATGTTTCCCCGCCAGCCAGCTCCCCGACCGCCGACACCCCAGCGCCCTCTCCAAAGCGTGAAAATCTGTCTTGTGGAAGACGATCGTTCTGCCGCCAAGGTCTACGCGCGCTGGATGGAGAACGCCGGCGCAAGAGTGGTGTGGCTTGCAAATTTCGAACAGTTCAAAAATGCTTTGGAAGGCCCCGGAGGGTGGAGCCACGATCCGAAGTCGGCACCGGGCTTGGTGCTCACCGATCTCATTCTGCCCGACGGCAACGGCCTCGACGTCATTGCGCTTTGGAGGAAGCAGTTTCCGCAGGCCCCCGCCCTTCTGTGCACGGCGTTTGCCACAGTGGAAAACGCGGTGGAAGCCATGAAGATGGGCGCGTTCGACTTCCTGCGAAAGCCCATTCAAGAGGAAGAAGTCGTTCTCGTCCTCCGCAAAGCCTGGGCGCATGCGAGCCTTTTGCAGGAGAATGAAAGCCTCTCTTCCGCCGTGCGCATTCTGGGCATGGCTCAAACCCTATCGGGTCTCACCGACAAAACACATCTACTCAAAACCTTCGGTCGCCTTCTGTACCGTGAGACCCGTGCCAAAGAATGTTACGTTTTTAACTACACGGCCACCAAGAAGTCGCTCGAGTGCCTCCTCGACCTGCGCCTTCCCGGAATGCCGCGCCAAGCGCCTGAAAGCGTTGCGCGCGTGTTTTTAGCTTCACAAACTGAAAACCTTCCCGATGCGCCCGAAAACTTCGCCGACATCGATCTCAACCGGGCTGAGCCGCCCGAAATTTATGAAAACCGAGAACTCGGTTGCATGGTGGTGGCAGTGGGCAGCCCGACGTGCAACATGGGTCTGCTCGTCCTTTTGCAGGACCCGGGCGAAGGCTATCAGCTGGGAGCGCGTCGCGAGGAACTTTTTCCGCTTTTCGTCCAGGCCGCGCGCGCATACCAAAGTATCGATGTCGCGGCCGCTCTTTCGTTCGTCGACGAGCTCACCGGCCTCTACAACCAACGTTTTCTCGAAGTGGCCCTCATCAACGAAATTTCGCGCGCACAACGATACGGGTCCTCGCTTTCCCTGCTTTTTGTGGACCTCGATAAATTCAAGGAAATCAACGACGGCAACGGGCACATCGTGGGAAGCCAAATGATCCGCGAGGCGGCGAAGCTTCTGAAGCTCAACATGAGAGAGTCCGACTACCTTTTGCGTTACGGCGGCGATGAGTTCTGCGCCATTCTTCCCAACACTCCTCAGGAAGGTGCACAGGTGGTGGCGGAGCGCATTCGTGCCGCTTTCGAAACAGCCCTTTTCGATCTTCGCGAAGTCACAGGCGTCGAAACAGCCGTGGGCCTCAACGTCACCACAAGTATTGGCGTAGCGACTTTCCCTGAATGCGCCATAGAGCCTCGTGAACTCATTCAGGTGGCCGACAACGCGATGTATGTTTCGAAACGTGCGGGTAAAAATCGCATCACACACGGCCTGCCCGCGGCACAAAAGGAAGAAGGGCCGCCTGTCGAAATGCTGGAACGCTCGCTTGTGAAGGGCCAAAGCGACGCTTCGTAACAAAAATACCTGCGGGAACGTTTCGCACGCGAGAAAATTCTTGCGCAGGCTTGTATTCCCTGCTTTTCCAAGGGTGGCGTCAAACTTCTTTAAGACACCTCGCCCGGTAGGCCTCAGACGCCTGGGCGTGCAACGTAACGACAGGAGCTCTTTCGATGACACGTACGAAATCCGCCTTCGCTTTCGGCCTCTCCCTTGCTGGCCTTGCCCTGATGGCCGCCTGCGGCGACGACTCTTCGAAGACGACCGCTGGCGTCGCTCCCGAGTCCCAGAAGGAAGTCTTGAAGAAACAAGGCGACCAAAAGTTGCCGCCCAAGGGCAAAACAGACGACAGCAAGATTGTTGTTAACCCCAAGCAGGGCGACGGCAAGATCATTGTGGAAGGCCCCAAGAAAGACGAGCCCCAAGAAGATGAGCCGAAGACGGAAGAGCCCAAACAAGGTGGCGTTATTGTTCTTCCCCCCGTCCATGTCTCGCCCGTTCAAGGCCAGACGAAAGGAAACAAGGGCACGAAGGGCCACATGGACCTCATGAAGGGCGACTGGACCTACCAGGGCTGCGACTGCCTTCCCACTCAGCAGGCACTTTCTTCCGCTCTCGTTGGAGGCCTGAACTACCAATTTCAGCAAGGACAGTTCCCTGGCCAGCAACAACAGCAACAACACCAAGGCCAGGGCGGCGTCTTTGCCGTTCCCGCCAAAACCCTTCTGAAAATCGACGGCGACGTCGTTCAGCTCTTCGTGCAGCAGCAAGGCCAAGCCACAATCGACATGGTTCAGCAGGGCAAGGTTGTTGTTCAAGCAGAGCAAACTGACGCCGGCCAGGGCCAAAGCCAAGCGCAAGTGAAGTTCTGGCAAACACAGCAGTCATTCGAAGACTCGCTCGTGGTTGACCAAGGTCAAACCCTTTACGTCACAGAGCAGAGCCAAGACTGCGCCAACGGCAAGGTCGTTCAGAAGTACATGAAGAAGATGGATTAAGTGTTCAAATACTCACGCCGAAGCCCACGAGCACTTCCTGCTCGTGGGGCTCGGTGTCTGGGAACTTAATGAAGTAGAAGTTGTACTCGGCGTGCGCGCTCATCGCGCGGAACAGCTTGACGCCGGCACCCGCGGTTGCAACGGCATGGTAGCGGATAGGGTCCTGAATTGTCTGCTTGGTGTCCGTGGCCTTGTCTGTCACTGAAATCAGCCGCTGACGGGCTCGGACACCGCCTCCAGCCTTCAGCCAAAGGAAACGCCCGAGCCGGGGCGTGAGCAGCAGTTTGGCCGAGGCCACGCGCTGTTCTTCCTGGTAGCGGTACTCGGCGTTTTGGTTGTCTGGGTTCAAATTGAGGTCTTCAACGATGTTGATTTCCTTGAATTCATCGCGAAGGCCGGTCACCTTTTTGGTGTTGTCGACGTTGTTCACGCCACCTTGAAGGTTGAAGCTCAGGAAAGAAAGCAGGCGAACGTCGATTTTGAGTCCGTAAGTCGTTCTTTGATTCACCGACTCCGTGCTGGAAGTTGCTGATTCGTCTTTCGTCTTGCCCACTTTGTCGGGCTTTATGGCCTTCGAACTGCTCACAGAGGCAAAGGGGACGATGGAAAGTCGCCCCTGTGCGAAAGCCTGGCCCGAAACCAGCGTCAACATCACGACGGGCGCGAGGGTCGAGAAGGGCGCGAGGGTCGAGAAGGGCGCGAGGGTCGAGAGGGCTGGGATTGACGAGAGAGATTTCATTTTCATGCCGGTCCAATGCTCCTGTGCGAGGGATAACTTCTTTCCCCCGCTCTTCGGCGCACAGAGGCCAACCCCACAGGGCAACGCTTGCCGGGCCCACTGTGCCAAAATCCCGAGGGAATGTTTTGACCCGGACGAGGCCTGGACGAACAATGAAGCCAGACGGGCTCTGACGGACATGCCTCTGGGCCACCCCTTCGGACACGCAAGAACTCCCTTGTTGGTGGCTATGACCGACCGCACGCTCTACTTGTCGAAGGCCCTCAAGGAAACTCTGCATGGCGCGCAGCTTGATGCGCTCGAATTGGCTTGCATCGATTGTTCCTTTGGCCTGCGCGACGCCGCCACGCCTGCCGACCTGCTTGTGGGCATCAACGACTCCTCTATCTCAATGGTGGCCCTTGCTGTTTCCGACCTTGTCGCCTTGGCTTTGGCGGAGGCTGCTCTTCCAGGGCGCCGCATCATCGTCGTCCCTACCGAACGCGAAAACCCAGCCCTGGCGGGTCTGGCAGACAGACTTTCTCCGCTTCGTTACGTTGTGGGAGCGCAGACTCCGGCGCTCATGCGCGGGCTTCTTGCGAGCATCCTTTCCTTTCGCGCCCATGGTGCAGTGGGAGGTTTGTTGCAGGCTCACCCCGTTGGCCCATTCGCGCGAGAAAAATACAAACTGACTCACTCTTCACAGAGGGCCTTCTTTCAAGAAAAAGTAACAGCGTTCTTCGAGTCTCAAATGGCTGCGCACAAAGCTCAGTGCGTGAGCGGCACGGGAAGCTTTCCGAAGAACGCGGGAGACGTTCTCGACGAGTTCCTGATGAACGCCATTTGGGATGCATGCCTCACACGAAACGAGATGGACCGCACACGCACGTTCGCACTGCCCGAGCATGAAAGCGTTTCGGTGGAGTGCGCCAGCGATGGAGTGAATCTCATTCTCACGGTGTCTGATGGGTTCGGAACTTTCCCGGAAACTTCAATGGTGAAGCCCGTTCGCCACGCCCTCGGGCTGAAGCCTGCGGCGCAAATAAACGAAGGCCCCGGCGGTGCGGGCCTCGGGCTCTACATGATTCTGCAGAAAGTCGCTTGCCTCGCGTACGAGGTGCATCGCGGAGGGAGCACGAGAGCCATAGCCCTGATTCGCACCGATCAGTCGCTGCGTGAGCTCCAAAAGCGACCCCGGAGCGTCCTTTTTTTCGAGCACTGAACGCTTATTTGCCTTCGCGGTGCGTCGTGTGCTTGCGGCAGAACTTGCAGAACTTCTTGAGTTCGATTTTCTTCTGCGTGGTCTTCTTGTTCTTGTCGGAGATGTAGACGGAGCCGCACTCTTTCCGTTCCGTGCAGAGAAGCTTGATCATTTCGCGCATTGCAGACCTCTTGTGGTAACCTCGAAACTGAACCCTCGGGAACCCGTGTCTAGTCCGGCCCCCGAGAAAAAGCAACCACCGTCTTCACCTAGAATGCCTGGGGGAAGGGACGCCCGACATGATTTCCGGCCCCTCGCCTTGGGTCCCCTGGCTGGAACGCTTCGAGAGGCTGTGCGCAAGCCACCCAGGAAGCGTCCCCTGGAGTGTTCAGGTTGGCCATGGACCCGGCCACATCGTTGTAGGAAGTTGCATACACGGCGTTGAAACCGGGAGTCTCCCTGCTGTGGTCGAGCTCCTCGAGGAACTCGTGGAAGGGGCAGTCACCACGGTGGGCACACTCACGGTGTTTCTGGGGAACCCCGATGCCGTTCGGAGGGAGGTGCGGTTCGTTGAGGCTGACTTGAACCGGGTGTTTCACGCCGACGCTCCAGACTCCCTCGAGGCCAGGCGCGCCGCCGAACTCCGCCCTCTGTTGGCCAGCGCGTCCCTCTTTTTCGACTTCCATCAAACCATGCAGCCTTCGCTCACACCTTTTTTCATTTTTGGGTGGCACGAGGCCAGCTATTTGTGGGCCCGCCTGGTGGGAGGCTCGACGGTTCTCGTCACCCGAGACGGTCGTCAGTCGTTCGCATCAGGCTCTTTGTGCGGCGACGAGTACTGCCGCCAGCTCGGGATTCCCGGCATCACTCTCGAACTCGGAGAGAAAGGCATTCGCCCCGAGGCCGCACGCCTCTGCTACACCACCCTCCGCGCCCTGCTCGACTGGAGCGCCGTGCTGCAGCACCGTTCTCACTCGTTGGAACAGGCGGCGTCGGAAAGACCCGAATTCACGTTCTACGAAACGCTGCACAAAGAGCCCTTCGCCGACACCTCGGCGACGCTCATACCGGGCCTCCACAACTTTCGTGGTGTGCATGCAGGAGAAGTGCTGGGCCAATCGGCAGCGGGCCCCGTCCGTGCCTCACGCGCGGGTGTGATTTTGTTTCCAAAATACCCACGCCGAGACACCAGCGGAAAGTGTCTCGACCCCGTGGCGGGCGACCTCTTTCACATTGCGGCGCCTTTGACGCAACACCCGAAGGATCTGTGGACAAACTGAATTCCCTCCGATGCTATTCTCGCGAGTGGAAAAGCTCAAACACACTGACGGAGGCATGAATGAATGCATTTTTGGGAATTCTCACGCTCGCCTTATTGGTCGGAACCTCGGCATGCCGTACCCGCACTTTTGGTGCGGAAAAAGAAAACAACGCAGCAGCCAAACTAAATTCTGAAGCAACCACGAGCGAAGAGTCTCCCTACCTGCACGGCGGACCATTCAACTTCGGCATTTCTTTTTCGCGGGTCTCAGAAAAAAAGGCGAAAGATTTTTGGTCCTCATTTCAAGACAAAGCCTCATTTACGGGCTCTCTTTCGCCAGGAGACGTCACTGAAGCATTCAAAGCCTTTCCGGGAATGTCTGAGGAATTTGAGACGGCTCTGACCGACCCCCAAAAGCAAAAAATCGCAATTCAAGCCATTCAAAAATTTGTCGAAAATAGCAACTTGTGGATGCGACTTAAGTGCTTAGACATCGACGTGGCTGCCTCTCTAGATCGAAAATCACTCGCCATTCTTGGCCCTGCCACTGACCACTCTTCGTCGCCGCTTGCAGTTTGCAAATTCTTTTCAAACACGCTCACTTCGGCAGAAGCTCTTCAATTGAACAACGAGCCGGAAGCCGATGATACGGGTGGCGCTCTTCTGGATGGTGCAACCATCCTGCTCGATAAAAAACGAGCCGTGACGAATGACATCACCGCATCGAGGCACCACACTTTGCCCAGCGCCGCATTCTTTTCCGTAGGCAGCCTTGCGGGCAACGCGTCGATTCTTGCAGCTCAATTTTCCGTCAATATGAAAACCAAAGACGGACGTGTTTTCACCGGTCCAGGAGCCACTTTGCTCATTGCTGGAAATTACGTTATTCCCCAACACAGCTACAAAACGTCCAAAGTCTTTGCCGTTCCTGTAATGGAATTTGATCCAAAAACGGGCGACCCCGTCGCGTTTTTCGACCTCGGACTTCTTCACCTCATGAATCTCCCCAAGCAGGGCAACTACCTCGCTTCGGTTATTGGAGCGGGTGACGTTCCGAACTGGAAAGATTTTAATCTTGAAAAAGTGGGAAATTTTGCTTCTAAAATGCCTGGAAAGCGCGGGCAGTACCTTTCCATGAAGGAAGTCGAGTCGTTTGGGTTCAAACCTTTTTGGAAAACGGAGCGTCTTCCCGTGGGTGCAATGCACTACGTTCCAAACGGCCGCTGGCACAACATGACAAAAAACACTCCTTTTGGTGTCGTGCATCATTCCCTCACCCGCGATGAGCTCCTTGACCTCTACAAAGGGGATTCGGGCAAACTCAATCTCGCAGTGAACTCCCTCGACTATGTGTCTACCAACGACATCAAAGATTTTTCATTCAAGCTCGATTCCACGACACTTCCTGCGGAAGTCTGCAAAGCTTGGAATGACCATCGACTGATAGGGCACCCCGCTGGAACGTTCCTCGAAACGGAATTCGTTCTCTTTCCAGGAGGCGGAGATGCCATCATGTGAGACGCCTCACGCACGACGCACGTCGATTGCCCCTAGGATCGTCTCCAATCACATTTTTTCAGCCTATTTCGCCACACAAAGCGAAAGCCCTTCCTGCAAAACATCCGCAGGAAGGTGACGGCCGATAAAAACCATCTGGGTTTTGCGCTCTTCTCCTTCGGCCCAAGGCCTGTCAGGAGCAGACCCCATGGTCATGTGCACCCCTTGGAAAACAATGCGGTCGTCGTTGTCTTTGACGTTTACAACGCCTTTCGAACGGAGCACTTGGTTCCCCAATTCGTTGACCACGAGCGACATAAAGCGGTTGAGTTTTTCAAGGTCGAGGGGGCGTTTTTCTTCAATATAGATGCTTTGAATAGCGTCGTCGTGCGAATGGTCGTGGTAGGCGGTGAGAAGTCCGGGATCGATGGCCACCCGCGCTTCAAGATTGAACGCGCCAAGGCCCAAAACTTCATCGATGCTCACGGCGCAGCGCTCCGTGCGCAAGATTTTCGCGACACCGTTGATGGCGCGAATTTTCTTCTCGACGCCTTCCAATCCAGCGGCGTCGACCATGTCGACCTTGTTCAGAAGCACGACATCCGCGAAGCCAATTTGCTCCTGCGTTTCTTTCAGCTCTTCCAGATTCCGTCCAATGTGGAAGGCATCAACAACTGTAACAACGGCGTCGAGGTAGAAGTGTTCCTGTAAGGTTTCATCCATGAAAAAAGTTTGCGCGACGGGGCTCGGATCGGCCATCCCCGTGGTTTCGATGACCAGGTGATCGAATGGAATTTTCCGTTCGATGAGGTCGGCGGCGATGCGTGAAAGGTCTCCGCGCACCGTGCAACACACACACCCGTTGTTCATAATTTTAAGCTCTTCGCCAATGCTTTGAACGACGAGTTCAGAGTCGAGATTGACGTCTCCAATCTCATTGAGAACGACGGCAATTTTCTTGCCGTGGTCTTCTTTCAATATCCGG